>NC_020126.1:5102500-5409000 GCF_000331735.1 Myxococcus stipitatus DSM 14675
GGGTCCACGGTAGGACTTTGACTGGCTAGCGGAAGCCTCTGGAAAGAGGCGCCAAAGAGCGTGATAGCCGCGTACGCGAAAGCTGGTTGGAGCTGAGTGGGTTACCCAAGTAAGACGGGACACGTGCAATCCTGTCTGAATCAGCCGGGACCATCCGGTAAGGCTAAATACTCCTTGGCGACCGATAGTGAACTAGTACCGCGAGGGAAAGGTGAAAAGAACCCCGGCAAGGGGAGTCCAAAGAACCTGAAACCGCATGTCTACAAGCAGTTCGAGCTCTACGGCGCAAGCCAGAGCGAGAGCGTACCTTTTGCATCATGATTCGGCGACTTAATATACGTAGCGAGGCTAAGCCGATAGGTGGAGCCGGAGCGAAAGCGAGTCCTAAAAGGGCGAATAGTTGCGTGTATTATAACCCGAAGCGGGGTGATCTACACATGGCCAGGTTGAAGTGCGGGTAACACCGCATGGAGGACCGAACTCATGAAAGTTGAAAATTTCTGAGATGAGCTGTGTGTAGGGGTGAAAGGCCAATCAAACTCCGTGATAGCTGGTTCTCCCCGAAAGATATTTAGGTATCGGCTCGGACAATTCAATACTGGAGGTAGAGCACTGGAACGGCTAGGGGTCTCACCAGATTACCAAACCGTACCAAACTCCGAATGCCAGTAATTGTTAATCCGGGACGCAGTCAGTGGGTGATAACGTCCATTGGCAAGAGGGGAATAACCCAGACCGACAGCTAAGGCCCCCAAATCTAGTCTAAGTGAACACTAGAAAGGATGTGGCAGGTCATTGACAACCAGGAGGTTGGCTTAGAAGCAGCCATCCTTTAAAGAAAGCGTAATAGCTCACTGGTCAAGACAGGCCGCGCCGAAAATGTAACGGGGCTCAAGACTAGTGCCGAAGCTTCGGGTCACACGTAAAGCGTGTGGCGGTAGGGGAGCGTCCCAGTTGCAGCGAAGGTCGACCGGAAGGGCGGCTGGAGCGACTGGGAGTGCTGATGCCGAAATGAGTAGCGATAAAGGGGGTGAGAAACCCCCTCGCCGTAAACCCAAGGTTTCCTGGGTCAAGTTAATCTTCCCAGGGTTAGCCGGAACCTAAGTCGAGGCCGAAAGGCGTAGATGATGGAAAGCGGGTTAATATTCCCGCGCCATCTTGCAAGCGTTGAACTAAGGGAGGACGGAGAAAGCTAGACGAGCTGACCGGCGGTTGTGTCAGTCTAAAGGCGTAGGGGTGTCGCGTACGAATAAAGGCGCGGCAGTCATCCTCGAGACCTTATGGCGCCCCGTAAGGGGTAAGTCGTTGATGCTCTGCTTCCAAGAAAAGTCCCGTAGGGAGCTTGCAGGGTGTCCGTACCGTAAACCGACACAGGTGGGTGAGGAGAAAATCCTAAGGCGCTTGAGAGAACTCTCCTCCAAGGAACTAGGCAAATTTCCACCGTAACTTCGGAAGAAGGTGGGCCTCTGGTAGGTGAAGGCGTACAGCCGGAGCTGATAGAGGTTGCAGAGAAATGGCGGTAGCGACTGTTTACCAAAAACACAGGACTCTGCGAAGGCGACAAGCCGACGTATAGGGTCTGACTCCTGCCCGGTGCTGGAAGGTTAAGGGGATTCGTCAGCCGCAAGGCGAAGCGATGATCCGAAGCCCCAGTAAACGGCGGCCGTAACTATAACGGTCCTAAGGTAGCGAAATTCCTTGTCGGGTAAGTTCCGACCTGCACGAATGGAGTAACGACTTCCGCGCTGTCTCGGAGAGGGACTCAGCGAAATTGAAATAGCTGTGCCGATGCAGTTTACCCGCAGCAAGACGGAAAGACCCCGTGAACCTTTACTATAACTTGACAGTGACACTAGGGATTGACTGTGTAGGATAGGTGGGAGCCTTTGAAGCCGGGCCGCTAGGTTCGGTGGAGGCAACGGTGAAATACCACCCTGTTGATTTCTGGTGTCTAACCATGTCCCGTTAGCCGGGATTGGGACACTGTCTGGTGGGTAGTTTGACTGGGGCGGTCGCCTCCCAAAGAGTAACGGAGGCGCGCGATGGTTCCCTCAGCCCGATTGGAAACCGGGCGGCGAGTGCAATGGCATAAGGGAGCTTGACTGCGAGACGGACACGTCGAGCAGGTGCGAAAGCAGGTCATAGTGATCCGGTGGTCCTGAATGGAAGGGCCATCGCTCAACGGATAAAAGGTACTCCGGGGATAACAGGCTTATCTCCCCCAAGAGTTCACATCGACGGGGAGGTTTGGCACCTCGATGTCGGCTCATCGCATCCTGGGGCTGGAGCAGGTCCCAAGGGTTTGGCTGTTCGCCAATTAAAGCGGTACGCGAGCTGGGTTCAAAACGTCGTGAGACAGTTTGGTCCCTATCTGCTGTGGGCGTAGGATACTTGAGAGGCTCTGACCTTAGTACGAGAGGACCGGGTTGGAGGCACCGCTGGTGTACCAGTTGTCTCGCCAGAGGCATCGCTGGGTAGCCATGTGCCGATTGGATAACCGCTGAAAGCATCTAAGCGGGAAACCGACCTCAAGACCAGGTATCCCGGGCGCAAGCCCCTGAAGACCCGTCGAAGACTACGACGTTGATAGGCTGGGTGTGTAAGCGCGGTAACGCGTTGAGCTAACCAGTACTAATTGGTCGAGAGGCTTACTTCCCCCTATCTCTTGCGCGCCCCCTACAGGGGAGTAAGGGACTCGGGGCCAAGGCCGAGGCTGGAATGCCACTGTGCATTCCCCCGGAAGAAACACTAACGCACAGCGAGGCTTGTACTCGCAGAATGCTGCAACTTACCCTTCGTATGCACTGTCTTCTAGTTTTCCGGTGGCAATGTCGGAGGGGTCACACCCGTTCCCATCCCGAACACGGAAGTTAAGCCCTCCAGAGCCGATGGTACTCCGCGGGAAACCGCGTGGGAGAGTAGGTCGCTGCCGGATTCTTTTTGAGAAGCCCTCGTCGCCTCGTGCGACGGGGGCTTTTCTCTTTTCTGGGCCCTGTGTCTCAAGGATCTACGCGAACCGTGGCGTGAAGCTCCTCGCTACTTCCGCTTCGGTGCCTTCAGGAACCGGCTCAGGCGCACCTTGCCCAGTCCGCGTCCGCCGAAGAGGTACCAAGTGATGGCCGCGCCAAAGAGGCCCGCGGCCAGGGCGATGCCCACGGCGCCCATCACCGGGATGTTCCCGTACATCCACGGCTTGGGGGCGAACGAGATGAACGCGCCCACGATGAAGCCACAGGCGCACAGCCCCATGAACGCAATCACGGCGGCGCTGCGCAGGTTCTCGTTCAGCTTCTCGAACTGGTCCGCTCGCACCGTCACGGTGAACTTGCCGGACTCCATGTCGAGGAGGATCTGCGACAGCTGGGTCGGCAGGTCCGCCGCCATCGACTGAAGCCGCAAGAGCGTCCGCATCAGTCCGCCCTGCAACTGCATCGGGTCATACCGGCCCGCGAGCAGCTCCTTCGCGTAGGGCAGCACCACCTCGATGATGTTCATCTCGGGGTACAGGCTGCGCAGCATGCCCTCGGTGGACACCGAGGCCCGGCTCAAGATTGCGTACTCCTTGGGAATCCGGATGCGGTACTTCACCGCCAGGTCCAACAGGTCCCTCAGCAGGGAGCGTGTATCCACCTGGCCTAACGTCGTCGGCAGGTGCTGCCCCAGGATGCCCTCGATGTCGTTGCGGAACCCCACCAGGTTGGCCCGCGCGTCGGGCACTCCCACCCGGTAGAGGATGCGCGCCACCGAGTCGCTGTCCTTCAGCGCCACCGCCAGGCACAGCATCACCAGCGTCTCCTGCATCGGTCTCGACAGCCGCCCCACGATTCCGAAGTCGAGCAGCGCCAGCCGGTTGCCCTCCAGCAGCAGCAGGTTCCCGGGGTGCGGGTCTCCGTGGAACAACCCATCGTCGAAGAGCTGCCGGAAGCTCGCCTCGAGGATGTGCTGCGCAATCGTCTTCCGGTCCTCGTCGGAGAGCTCCGCCTGGTTGATCTTCACCCCGCGGATGAACTCCAGCGTGAGCACCGTGCGGCTCGACAGCGACGAGTACACCTTGGGAATCTTGAGGTAGGGCCGCTCCCGGTGGTTCTCCAGGAACGCCCGGATGTTGGTCGCCTCGTTGACGAAGTCGAGCTCCTCGTGAATCGCCCGGTCGAACTCGTCGACGATGCCGGTGGGCGTGTAGATGCCCGTCTCCTCGACCACCGCCTCCAACAGCCGCGCCAGGTTGCGCAGCACCGCGAGGTCGGAGTCGATGTTCGCGGCGATGCCCGGCCGCTGGACCTTCACCACCACCTCATCCCCCTCCAGCGTCACCGCGCGGTGCACCTGGGCGATGGAGGCCGCGGCCAGCGGCACTTCGTCAATCTGCTTGAACAGCTCCTTCGCGTCCTTGCCCAACGAGTCGCGAATCTGCGCGTGGATCTGCTCCAGCGGAATGGGGTCCACGTTGTCCTGGAGCAGCGACAGCTCGTCGATGAACTCCGCGGGCAGGAGGTCCGCCCGGGTGGACAGCACCTGGCCCAGCTTGACGAACGTGGGCCCCAGGTCGTTCAGGAGCATCCGGAAGCGCCGTGCCGTGGACGCTCGCTGCGCCTCCGGCGACACCTCCACCTTCTCCTTGCGTCCCAGGATGCGCCAGAGGCCCGCGCGCTCCAGGACCTCGCCAAAGCCATGGCGAGCCGCGATGACGGTGATCTGCCGCACACGATTGAGGTCCTGGAGAATCACGCGGGAATCTGTCTCCTCGGGCGCGACGTTACGCCGGTGTCACGGGCTTCGCCACGAACCGAAGCAAGGCATAGCCCACCACCGCCGACAACAGCGAGCCCACCAGGATGCCCAGCTTCGCCTCCGTGAGCAGCTCCGGCTGCCCCGCGAAGGCCAGCCCCGCGACGAACAGCGCCACCGTGAAGCCGATGCCGGCCACCACGGACACGCCATGCAGTCGCACCAGGCTGCCTCCACCGGGCATCTCGGAGACCCCCGCCTTCACTGCCGCCAGCGTGAAGGCGAAGATGCCCACCTGCTTGCCCACGAAGAGGCCCACGATGATGCCCAGCGGCAGCGGCGCCAGCAGGTCCGCCCAGCCCATGCCCTCCAGCGAGATGCCCGAGTTGGCCAGCGCGAACAGGGGAACGATTCCGTAGGCCACCCACGAGTGCCACAGGTGCTCGAAGCGGTTGAGGGGCGGCTCCAGCTCCTCCAGCCGCTCCTCGATGTAGAGCAGCTGCGCGCTCCGCATCGACTCGTCCTCGGCCTTCGCGATGCTGCCCTGGACGTAGATGGACAGCTCCTCCATCACGTCCCGGCCCGGGCGCGTGGGGCGTGCTGGAATGCACAGGCCCACCACCACGCCCGCGAGCGTCGCGTGGATGCCCCCGTGGTGCATCGTGTACCAGAGCGCCACGCCGCCCAGGAGCCACCACAGGCCGTTGCGGACGTAGAAGCGGTTGAAGGCCAACAGGAGCCCCACCACCGCGGCGGCCGCGAGCAGCCACTCCGCGTGGAGGCCGGTGCCGTAGAACATCGCGATGACGAGGATGCCGCCGATGTCGTCGAAGATGGCCAGCGCCGTGAGGAAGACGACCAGCCCGTGGCCCACGCGCGCCTTGACCAGCGTGAGGCAGCCGATGGCGAAGGCGATGTCCGTGGCCATGGGGATGGCCCAGCCCGCCATGGCGGGAGTGCCCGCGTTGATGGCCGCGTAGAGCCCCGCGGGCACCACCATGCCTCCCACCGCGGCGATGAGCGGGAGCATCGCGCGCGACAACGTGCGCAGCTCACCGGAGCTCAGCTCTCGCTTGACCTCCATGCCGACCAGGAAGAAGAACAGCGTCATCAAGCCATCGTTGATGAGCTGCTGGAAAGTGAACGAGACCTGCGAGCCTGCCACGCCGAGCTCCAGGCGGGCGCCGAAGAGGTCGACATACGACGAGGCCCACCGGGAGTTGGCCCAGACCATGGCCACCACGGCGCAGAGCGCCAGGAGGATGCCGCTGCTCGCCTGGAGGCGGAAGAAGGCCTGCAGCGGTGCGATGGCGACCCGGAAGAGAGCGGGCACGGGCGCCGGGTTGCGGGGCCGGGGGGCGTTCGTGTTCGTGGGTGTCTCCATGACCCAAAACCCATGGCATGCACCTGGGGGGCATGCACCCGTTTTCGGCCCGCGCCTCGTCGAAATGTCGGCCCCGGGTGATAGGGAACTCGGCGGGTAGGGTGAGCCGTTCGTTGATCCACGGGTGGGGGCATGAGAGAAGGGCGAGGATGGCCGTGACGCAGCAGACGAAGGCAGCCAAGGCAGCAGAGGTGGAGCTTCCCGCGGACCCGACGCCCGACGTCGGCTCGGAAGGGGAGAAGGCGAGCGATGGGGCAGGCGCGAGGGAGATTGCCTCGCTGACACCCATGATGCGCCAGTACCTCGAGGTGAAGGCGTCGCACCCGGACACGGTGCTCTTCTTCCGGCTCGGGGACTTCTACGAGATGTTCTTCGAGGACGCCGTGAAGGCCTCGGAGATCCTCCAGATCACCCTGACCGCCCGCGCCAAGGGCGCCGACAAGATCCCCATGTGCGGGATTCCCTACCACTCGTCGCGTCGCTACATCGCGCGGCTCATCGCGGAGGGCCTCAAGGTCGCCATCTGCGAGCAGGTGGAGGAGGCCGGCAGTGGCCCCGGCATCGTCCGGCGCGAGGTGACGCGGGTCATCACCCCGGGCATGGTGCTGGACGAAGAGGTGCTCGAGCCTCGCGACAGCAATTTCCTGGCCGCCGTGTGCTGGAGCGAGCGCGGCTGGGGTGGGGCGCTGCTGGAGGCGTCCACGGGTGAGTTCCTCGCGATGGAGGCCTCGAGCGCGGCGGAGCTGGCCGAGTCCCTCTCACGCGTGGAGCCGCGTGAGATCCTCGTCGCCGCGGGACAGCGCAATGCGCCGGAGGTCACGCAGATCTGCGCTCGGCTGTCTCGCACGCCGTCCATCGCGGAGAGCGAAGCGGCCTCGTTCGACCCCACACGCGCGGCGGTCTTCCTGCGCGCGCACTTCGCCGTGCAGTCGCTGTCCGCCTTCGGCCTGGATGACTCGCCCATGGCCACGGGGGCGGCCGGCGCGGCGCTGCGCTACCTGAAGGACACGCAGAAGACACCCGCCGCGCACATCGACCGGCTCAGCCGGCAGGAGCGCTCGGGCAGCCTGCTGATGGATGAGTCCTCCCGCGCCAACCTGGAGGTGCTGCGCTCCCAGCGGGATGGGGGGCGCAAGGGCTCGCTCCTGGGCGTGCTGGACCGGACGGTGACGAGCATGGGGGCGCGCAAGCTCGCGCGCTGGCTCGCCTCGCCCCTGGGCTCGCTGCCGGAGATCCACGCGCGGCTGGACGCGGTGGAGGAGCTGTCCGCGCGCAGCGTGTGGCGCGAGGAGCTGAGCGGCATCCTCAAGGAAGTGGCGGACCTGGAGCGGTTGACGGGCCGGCTGTCGCTCGGGGCGGGCAACGCGAGGGATTTGCGAGCGCTCGGAGTCTCCCTGTCGCAGCTGCCTCGCCTGGGGGCCGCGCTGGCCCGGTGCCAGACGTCCCTGCTCAAGTCGCTCGCGGGCCCACTGACGGCGCTTCCGGAGCTGGCGGAGCTGCTGGCGCGCGCCGTGGTGGACGAGCCCCCCGTGACGCTGAAGGAGGGTGGCCTCATCCGCCAGGGCTACCACGCGGAGCTGGACCACCTGGTGGAGCTGTCCACGTCCGGCAAGGACGTGCTGCTGAAGATCGAGCAGCGCGAGCGTGAGCGCACCGGCATCGGCTCGCTGAAGATCCGCTACAACAAGGTCTTCGGCTACTACCTCGAGGTGACGAAGTCGAACCTCCACCTGGTTCCGGCGGACTACATCCGCAAGCAGACCACGGTGGGCGCGGAGCGCTTCGTCACGCAAGAGCTGAAGGAGCACGAGGAGCAGGTCCTCACCGCGGAGGAGCGGCGGTGTGCCCTGGAGATCCAGCTCTTCGAGGAGCTTCGGGCGAAGGTGGCGGCGGCGGCGTCACGCATCCGCTCGGCGGCGGAGGCGGTGGCGGCGTCGGACGCGCTCTTGTCCTTCGCGCGATGTGCTTCCGAGTATGGCTACACGCGGCCGGAGGTGGACGACTCGGAGGTGCTGAGCATCACCTCCGGACGGCACCCCGTGGTGGAGCGGATGCTGGGCGCGGGCGAGTCCTTCGTCCCCAACGACGTGCGCATGGACCCGCAGGACGGGCAGCTCCTGGTCATCACCGGCCCGAACATGGCGGGCAAGAGCACCGTGATGCGGCAGGTGGCGCTCACGGCGCTGATGGCGCAGGCGGGCTCGTTCGTTCCCGCGAAGTCGGCGCGCATCGGCCTGTGTGACCGCATCTTCACGCGCGTGGGCGCGGCGGACAACCTGGCGCGCGGGCAGTCCACCTTCATGGTGGAGATGACCGAGACCAGCCACATCCTCCACCACGCCACGCGCAAGAGCCTCATCATCCTGGATGAGATTGGCCGAGGCACGTCGACCTTCGACGGCCTCTCCATCGCGTGGGCCGTGGCGGAGCACCTGCACGACCACGTGAGCGCGCGCACGCTGTTCGCCACGCACTACCACGAGCTGGTGGACCTGGCGCGCGAGCGCAGCCGGGTGAAGAACCTGTGCATCGCCGTCAAGGAGCAGGGCGGCAAGGTCATCTTCCTGCGCAAGCTGATTCCCGGTGGAGCCAGCCGCTCCTACGGCATCGAGGTGGCGAAGCTCGCGGGCCTGCCCTCGGAGGTCGTGGGCCGCGCGCGCGAGCTGCTCCAGAACCTGGAGTCGGGAGAGCTGGACGACGCGGGCCGTCCTCGCGTGGCGGTGCGGCAGACGCCGAAGAAGACCTCGGCTCCGGCCCCGGGACAGCTGGGCTTGTTCGGGACGGACCCTGTTCCCGCCGCACCCGCGCTGCCCGCGTCTCACGTGAAGGCCTTGGAGACGCTGAAGTCCGCGGCCATCAACAACCTGACGCCCCTGGATGCGCTGAACCTGCTGGCACGGCTCCAGCGCGAGCTGGACGGAAGCATCGGGTGACACGCGGGGGGGCGCGGGGCGTTGACGTCCCCGCGAGTGCCCCGTGAGAATCCTGGCCTCTCTCGAAGGGGGGCCAGTGAAGACATCCTGTCAGTGGTTCGCGGTGCTCTGGGTCGGAGTCTCATCCGTCGCATTCGCGCAGCGTCCGGAGCTCACCCCCGCGACCCCCGAGGCGACGTGCGAAGTGACGCCCGACGTGCGCGTCACCACCCTCGCGGGCCACCCCTTCTCCGTCGAGCCGACGGGGGTCTACACGCTGACTCGCGCGGTGAGCCACGTGCAGATGCGGGTGGGCATGTCGGAGGGCGCGGGGGCTCCGATTCTCGCGGCCGTGGCGTTCAAGCATCGCGAGTCGGGGTGCCTCATCTCCGTCGATGCCACCGGCGTTCAGTACGGCTCGAAGCTGGACTGTGAGGACGGAGAGATCCAGGTGACGACGACGAAGGCCCTGGTCATCATCCGCACCCCCGACCAGGACGTCATCACCGTGACGCGCCCCGCGACGCCCATGGGCCCGCTGTCCCTGCGCATCACCGTCGCGGCCAAGGGGAGCTTCCGCTCGACGATGGGCCTGTGTGGGCCGTACACGAATCCTCCCGCCAAGGGCCTCGTGTGGACGGGCACTCGCGTCGAGAAGGACGTGCACCTGTATGCCCGTCGCTGGCGGGTCGCCGACGAAGTCACCTCTCGCGAGAGCAGCCTCTTCTTCCAACTGGGTGAGGCGCAGAAGCGCGCTCGGGGCGAGTGACTCCCGCGCGCGCCTGACTGGCGGATGCCCGGCGCGCGTGTAGGCTCGGGGCTGTATGCAACTGGCCATTCCGCATGCACCCCGGAAGGTGCGACTGACGCAGGTTCCCGGCGCGATGGGGCGACTCGCGCGAGACGCCGTGCTGGGCCTGCTCTTCATGGCGCTCCTCGGGGCCGCGGCCACCTGGGCGGGGCGCTTCTTCGTCGAGGAGCACGGCTTCGCCGCTCGCGCCGAGGAGGTCGACGGCGTGGTGGTCGCCACGCGCCTTCCTCCCCGCCATGCACGAGACGGCGCGGAGGGGACCCTGGAGGTGCTCTACACCTTCCAGGAGGTGGAGCACTCCGTGTCCGGCGTGCCGACCTTCGCGGAGTTCGCGGAGGGGCTCGGGAAGGGGGCGGCGGTGAAGCTGCTCGTGGACCCGGCGGCTCCGGACCGTCCTCGCGAGGCGGGCTATGCGCGCACGCGGGCCTCGAGGATGGGGTGGATGCCCTGGGGCCTGGCCGTGGGGGCCCTGGTGGCGGTGGCCTTGTTCACCCGGGAGGCTCGGCGGTTGGTTCGCTCCGAGGTGGAGCCGCTGCGGCTGGGCGCCTTGGTGTGGCTGACGCCGGACGGGCCTCTGCCGGATGCGAAGGGGGAGGTGGCCTTCCCGGCGCACTACTTCCGGCAGGACGTCAAGATGGAGGTCCGCGCGCGGGTGCGTCCCGGACGGGCGCCGGTGCGCAATGGCGCGAAGGTGCTCGCGGCGGTGGTGCCTCGGGAGCCGGGCTGGGCGCGCGTCATCGACCAGGACCTCGCGGGCGTGCTGGGGTGGCTGCGCTGAGCCCAGAGGGGGCCGGGCCGAAAAGTTGCCGGTGACGTGGGGCCGTGTGACACACGCCTGTAGCTCCCAGTTACGCCGGAGGTCCTTCCCATGTGCCCACGCCTTTTGCTCGCACTGCCCCTGTTGCTGTTGCTCGTTCCGGGCACGGTGGGCGCAGCGAAGCGGGATGAGGCGGAAGCGGCCTACCAGGGCGCGCGTCGCGCGTACTACACGCTCAAGGACGACTCGGCCCGGCGCAAGCTGCGTCACCACTGGCTCAACGTGGTGCACAAGTTCCAGGCGGTGGCGAAGAGCCACCCCAAGTCCGAGCGCGCGCCGGATGCCCTCTTCACCGCGGGCGAGCTGCTCCAGGAGCTCAGCCGCATCTCCTTCGTCGAGGAGGACCTCAAGGCGGCCATCGCCGACTACGAGAAGCTGCGCACGGAGTACCCGAAGCACCGGCTGGCGGATGACGCCGCGCTGGCGCTCGCGCGCATCCATGTCCACCGGCTGGACCACCCCGAGGATGCTCGCCGCGTCCTGGCCGACACGCTGAGCGGCAACAGCAAGGGCGACCAGGTGAAGGAGATGAAGGCGCTGCTGGCCTCGCTCCCCGCGCCGAAGGGGGCTCCCGTCGCCGCGCCCGTGCCGTCTCGAAAGCCCACGGCTCCCGCGAAGGCGACGTCGGTGCAGGACGAGAAGGGCACCGCGGTGGCTCGCGCCGAGCCTCCCCCGGAGAAGCCCGCGTCCGCGTTGGTGGGCGCCATCGAGAAGCTCGCCCGCGAGCCGTCCCCCATGATTCCCCGCCTGGACCCGAACGTTCCCGCGAACGGCGCGTCGTCGGGCGAGGGCAAGGGCCTGGACGAAGCGGTCGCGACGGCGCTGGCGGCGAAGGAGCGCGACTCGAAGGCGGAGCCGTCCAAGGCACCCGCCGCCGTGGCGTCGAAGACCTCCGAGACCCCCGCCGAGCCCGTGCGCACGGCCGCCGCCGAGCCGAAGTCCCACCCCGAGGTGGCGCCTGCGAAGACGTCCACGCCCGCCCGGGTGGAGCCCGAGCCCGTCCAGGTCGCGGCCGTGACGCGCAAGAACACCGAGCCCCCCGCGGCGGTCGAGCCGCCGAAGCCCGTCACGCGTCCGGTGGATGATGAAGTGGCGCAGGCGCGGCTGAAGGCGGTGGCGAAGCAGTCGCGCCGCGCCGAGCTGACGCTGGCCGAGCAGCTGGGCCTCAAGGTCCGCCGCGTGGTCATCGACCCGGGCCATGGCGGACACGACTCGGGTGCCATCGGCAAGGAGGGGACTCGGGAGAAGGAAGTGGCGCTCTCCATCTCGCTCAAGCTGGCGGAGGAGCTGCGTGAGCGCGGGCTGGAGGTGGTGCTGACGCGTGAGGATGATCGCTTCATCCGGCTGGAGGACCGCGCGAAGTTCGCCAACACGGAGCGCGGGGACCTGTTCATCTCCATCCACTGCAACGCGGCGACGAGCCGGAAGCTGCGCGGCATCGAGACCTACACCCTCAACACGTCCGCGGACCGCTACTCCATCCGCCTGGCCGCTCGTGAGAACGCGACGTCCGAGAAGGGCATCAGCGACCTCCAGTTCATCCTGGCGGACCTGGCGACGAAGGCGAACACGGAGGAGTCCTCGCGGCTGGCGAGCCAGGTGCAGCGCAGCCTGGTGACGGAGCTGTCGACGAAGTACTCGGACATCAAGGGCCTGGGACACAAAGAGGCCCTGTTCTACGTGCTCCTGGGCGTGAAGATGCCGGCCATCCTGGTGGAGACCGCGTTCCTCTCCAACCTGGAAGAGGAGAAGCGGCTGGCCTCGGGCGCGTACCAGACGGATGTCGCCAAGGCGATTGCCCACGGTGTGGAGGAGTTCCTGGGCGACCGCCGTCGTGTCGCGAAGGTCGACTGAGCCGAGCGACGCGGGTCAGCGCAGCGAGCGGACCAGGAGCACCGCCGCCGCCAGGCACGCCACCGTCCGGACGTGGTTCCAGGCCGTCCACTCCGACAGGTACCGCGCCCAGTCGAGCGCGGCGCCGGGGCTGTCCGCCTGCAGCGCGGCCAGCAGGTTGTTGCGCGGGACGTTGAACGCCGCCGTCACCACGAAGCCGCCGATGAGATAGGCCGCGCACCCCAGGAGCCGCCAGCGCGTGGCCTCCGTGCCCCACGTCCAGCCCGAGGACACGGCCAGCCCCGCGCAGACCAGCGCGGTGAGCATTAACACTCCCAGGAACAAGCCCGACACCGCGGCGACGTTGATGGCCTGCATGGCGGCGATGCCCTGGGCGGCGGGCAGCCGCTCCAGCCCCTTCATCACGAAGGTCGAGAAGGCGAAGAAGACCCCCGCCATCAAGCCGCAGCCAACGGCCGCCGCCCAGGTCAGGGTGGGAATCACGGTGTCGAGCATGTCTGTCTCTCCTCGTCAGGGGTTCGCGGAGTCGAGCGCGAGCCCGGCCACGAAGTCCTCGAAGCGCGTGGGCGTGGTGTTGTCGGCCGTCCTGCCCGCGCGAGGTTGGACCCGGTCCTCGTTGAAGGCCTGGGTCATCTGGACATAGAGCCCGGCGAAGGTCTCGGACATTCCGGCCTGGACCATCGCCTGGCGCATCTCCTCGGGGGGAAGCTGGACATAGTCGAGTTCCGGTCGTCCCAGGCGAGCCCCGAAAATCCGGGTGGCCTCGCGGTAGCTCAAGTCACGCTGTCCGAGCAGCTCCCGGACGACGATGCCGCTCCAGTCGCGCTGGACGAGGGCTCGTGCCGCGACCTCGGCGATGTCTCGGGACGCAATCATCGGGATGGCGTGGTCCGGCTCGACGGCATCCGCGTTGATGCCCTGGTGCTGGATGATGGGCAGGGCGTCCAGGAAGTTCTCGAAGAAGGACGCAGGACGCAGCAGCAGGATGTTCGTGTTCTCGAGCGCCTTCAGTCGTTCCTCCTGGGCATGCAGCGTGACGAGCAGGCCGGTGCCCTCCGGCTGGTCCGCGCCCAGGCTGCTCAGCGCGACGACGTGGCGCACGCCACTCTCGCGGAGGGCCTGGATGATGGCTTCGCCCTTGGCTCGCTGAGCCTCGTGGTAGTCCGGCGACTCGCGGTCCGCGGGGAGCATCACGTACACCGCGCTGGCGCCTCGGAAGGCGCGCGTGAGGAACGCGGCATCACCAGGATCTCCCGCGAGGACCTCCGCGCCCTGGGCCGCGAGCGCCCCGAGCCGCGGCTCCGAACGCCCCAGCGCGCGCACCTGCTGGCCCGCCGCCAGCAACAGCTCCACGACCTTCTTGCCCGTGTTTCCCGTCGCACCCATCACCGTCAACATGTGTCCTCCTCGGGGCGGAAGGCCCCGTGGCATTGGCTTGCCTGGAATCCAATATCGGGGTTCGGGTCGAGACTCTCAATGATGATGAGTCGCTGTTTCATGCTCATTCATCCAGGATGCCTGGACGATGGATGCGCTCACGAGGATACTCGGGGGCATGATGGACTTGACGCCTCCGGTGGATCCCCTGGGCGAGGCCCTGCACTTCTTGCGGATGAGCGGGATGTTCTATTGCCGCTCGGAGCTGACCGAGCCGTGGGGCATCGAGCTTCCGGCGATGAAGGGCAGCGTGATGTTCCACGTCATCGTGACGGGCCAGTGCTGGCTCGCGACGGAGGGCGCGGAGGACCAGCTGCTCCAGCCGGGGACCTTCGCCCTGGTCCCCCATGGGGAGGGGCATCGCTTGACGCATGAGCGCGGCGGGGCGACCCGGCGGCTCGAGGAGTTGCCCGAGGAGCTCATGAGCGAGCGCTACTCCGTGCTGAGGCATGGGGGCGGCGGTGCGCCCACCACGCTCATCTGCGGGGCGGTCTGGCTGGACCATCCCGCGGCGCGGCACCTGGTCTCGATGTTGCCGCGCCTCATTCGCGTGGACCCGTCGGATTCGCCGCGCACGGATTGGCTCCAGAGCACGCTGCGCTTCATGGCCGCCGAAGCGAAGGAGCTTCGACCCGGAGGGGAGACGGTCATCACCCGGCTCGCGGATGTGCTGGTGGTGCAGGCTCTGCGCGAGTGGATCGCACAGGACTCGAGCGCGCGGACGGGGTGGCTGGGCGCGCTCCAGGACCCGGAGGTGGGGCGGGCGCTCGCGCTCATCCATCGCGAGCCGACCCAGCCCTGGACGGTGGCCTCGCTGGCCTCGCGCGTCGCCATGTCGCGCTCGGCGTTCTCCGCGCGCTTCACGAAGCTGGTGGGCGAGCCGCCCATGCACTACCTGGCGCGATGGAGGATGTATGTCGCGCACGACTCGCTGAAGGACGAGCGCCCTGGATTGGGAGAGCTCGCCGCCAGGATGGGCTACCAGTCCGAGGCGGCCTTCAGCCGCGCCTTCAAGCGCTTCATGGGCGTGTCGCCAGGCGCGGTCCGCAAGAGTGGCCCGGTGTCGCCACTCTCGCGGGCCTGAGCACGTGCGTGGGTGGGGGCCTGGTGGGCGGAGGACTCAGTCCACGCGGCGGATGCCCAGGTGTACGTGGTCGAAGTGGCCGGTCCGGCCTCACAGACCAAGCTCGATCAGGGGGATGCGGTACATGTCGCCGGTGCCGTTGCCGAGGCCTTGGAGGTTTCGGTCATCCCGAGGCACATCGAAGCGCTCGCCCACCGCTCCGGTGAAGGCCCGCGTGCTGCTGAAGTAGAGCCACGTCCCGTCGGGGGACACGCTGTGGTTGTACTCGCTGGCGCGGGTGTTGATGCCCTCGCAGAGCCGCTTCGCGGGTTCCCAGGCGCCGTCCACCTTGCGGCTGATGAACAGGTCATAGCCACCGAGCCCCTCCTGCCGACGCAGGGCGCTGAAGATGAGATAGCTCTCGTCAGGCGCAATCCACGGTTCGAGCTCGTGGACGGTGGAGTTGATGGCCGCGCCCAGGTTCTCCGGAGGCTGGTAGGCACCGTCAACCCAGCGGGAGACCCAGAGGTCGCTGCCTCCCAGTGTCCCTTCGCGCTCGCCTCCAAAGTAGAGGTTGCCGTTCGCGGCGATGGCGGGAGACCACTCGTCGCGGCTCGGGTCATTGACGGGCGCGGGGAGTCGCTGCGCGTCCCCCCATTCGCCATCCACGCCCAGGGACGCGGTCCAGATGTCATACGAGGCGCGAGGCCCGGGCTCACCCGGCTGTGGCCGGTTGGAGATGAAGTACACCGTGCGCCCATCCGGGGACACGTGAGGATCCGCGTTGCTCCAGTCGGTGGCGAAGCGAGGGCGCTGGGGCGCAGACCAGTGTCCCTCTCGCGTCCGGCGTGTCTCGAGCAGCGTGTACCGCTCGAATGCGTCGTCGGCCCGGCCGAAGAGGATGCGCTGCTGGTCCGGAGAGAAGGCCATGAAGAAGTCCCAGGCTCCGGTCGTGAAGAGCCCCGCGCCATACAGCTCCGGTGTGCAGGCCGCGTGCGGCTTGGGGACGGAGACTGTTCCTGGTCCCGAATGTGCACCACAGCTCAGGATGAAGAGACCCATTCCCAAGACCCCGCATCGCATCAACCACGTCCCCTGCATCACGTGCCCCTCCTGGATGGCGATTCAGTCCCACGAAGGCCAGGGGTAGCATCGCGCCATGAAGCGAAACTTGGGGAATGTTGCGCCGGACGTGGCCCGGCGAGGGTCGTCTCCGGGGTATCACCTGCTCAGCACGACGTCCTCGTTCGATGTGAGTGATTGCGTCTGTCATGCGGGCGTTCACAGTCCCGCGTTTGGTGGCGAGTATTCCCGGCTCAGTGTCAGCGTGGTGCTTTCCGGGGCCTTTCATGTGCGTTCGCGCGAGGGCGAGGCGCTGGTGGGGCCCGGGGCCTTGCTCTTGGGCAACCGGGGCGCGCCGTACGAGTACCGGCACGTCGATGACGGTGGGGACCGCTCCGTGGTCTTCGAATGTTCGGAGGTGCTGCTGGAGGACGCGCTGCGCGCATCGGGAGGCCGCGTGCGAGGCGCCAGTCCCTTCGAGCGGGTCTGCGTTCCCGCGTCGGCTGGGTCGGCGCAAGCCGTCATGCTGGCTCAGCGGGCCTTGGCGCATGGTGACGAAGACGCCCAAGGGGAGGCCGTGCTCGCGGTGCTGGACGCGGCCCTGACGCTGGGGCGAGGTGGGGGAGGGGCGATGGCGGTGGCGTCGGATGCTCAGGCGAGGCGGGTCTCTCGAGTGCTGCGGTACCTCGAGGCCCATGTGGCGGAGGATTGTTCCTTGGAGGCCCTGGCCCAGGTCGCGGGGCTGACGACCTTTCATTTCCTGCGCGTGTTCAGGGCGATGACCGGGCAGACGCCGAGGCAGTACGTCATCGCCGCGAGGCTGCGCCTGGCCGCGGCCTCGCTTCGCATGACCCGCGCGCGCATCACGGACATCGCCCTGGAGGTGGGCTTCGGCGACCTGTCCCACTTCACGACGAGCTTCACGCGGACGTTTGGTGTTTCTCCCCGCGCCTATCGCTCGCGCGCGGGAAGCTGAGCGGGGGACCCGCCGAGCCCCTGGCGGCCATCCCTTTCCGCGATTCGCGTGGGCTCGCGATGAAGTGGGGGGCGCGACGAATCCGCTGGGTTACCTTGGGCAACATGATGCTTCGTGAGGTGTGTGGGTGAGCCGAGGCCGTTCCATGGAGGAGTGGGTGTCGTTCCTTTCCGCCTCGGATTCGAGGCGCGTCGCCCAAGCGCTCGAGCTGCTGGGCGAGGCCCTCTGCGCGGACGACGAGGCGACGCGGGAGCGGGCGGCGGAGGTGTTGCTGGCGGAGCTGGCTCGGGAGGGAGCCGTGTCCCAGGGGCCCATCCTCCAGCTCCTCCAGCTCTCGTGGTGGCCGCCCCCCGTGAAGCTGGCCGCGCCCGCGCTGGCCGCGGTGCTGACCGGCGTGTCCCGCCTTCCAGCGGATGCTCATGAGGTGGATGACGCGGCGCTGCTCGTCGCGAATCTCTACCTTGCGGCGTCCTTGCCGCTGGGCGCGCTGGAGGAGTCACTCGGCCATGCGCGGGCGTCGGTGCGGAAGGTCGCCGCCGGCGCCGTGGGACGCATGGGGCCGGGGGCGGTGTCGCTGCTTCCGCGCTTGCTCCCGATGCTCGACGATGTCGAGCCCGTGGCTGGCGCGGCGCTCGAGTCCTTGGGCTCACTTGCCCCCGCGGCACCCGAGGTCGCGCTGCCCGCGCTGTTCGACCAGGTGGCTCGCGCCGAGGGGGCTCGGCAATACCTGGCCTTGACGTCGCTCCGGAGCCTGCTGGAGGACCGGCGGCGCGAGGACCATCCAGCGCTCGACCTGACCTCCCTGGATGCCGTCTTGTCCAGCATGGCCGAGGACCCCCAGGTGCCCATTCGCCTGGAGGCCATCTCCTTGCTGGGGCTGGGGCGATTGTCGTCGCTGACCACGGTGGCCACGTTGCGCCGGCATCTCCAGGACGAGAGCCAGGATGTCGCCACCTGCGCCGCCGTGGCCCTGCTGCGCGTGGGCGCGCCGCCCCAGGAGGCCGCGTCCTTCCTCTACCAGCAGCTCATGTCTGGGGATGCCCCAGCACAGGCAGACGCGGCCTTGAGTCTGTTGGAGGGATTGGATGCGGCGACACTCGCGCGCATCCGGGACATGCTGGAGGCGGTGGCTCGGGAGGCTCGGGGACCTGTCAGGGACACGGTCCAGGCGCTCCTGCGTCACGCCGCGCGATAGGCTTCAGGGCAAGGGAATGAGCACGCCCGAGTGAAGAGGTCGAGGTGTCTGATTATGAATCAGGTGCCGAACCGTCGGCGGATGCCCCCCGATGAGGGAGGTATACGGAGTTGAACCGTAACGCTTGTGGGACCTTTTCGGCCGGGCGTGCTCGAGATTCCCTGACGTCGCAGCCATCCAGGAGCTGACGCGCTTCCCGCTCCCCCGTCGAGTACGCTCCTGGCGATGAGCACGAACACGCACGAACGCCGACTCGTGATTGTGAGTGGTCCTCCCGGGGCGGGGAAGTCGACGCTCGCGCGACGCCTCGCGGAGCACGCGCCACCGCCAGGGGGCGTCCACGTCCATGGTGACGACTTCCTCCGCTACATCCGCTCCGGCTATGTGGACCCCTGTCTGCCAGAGTCCGGGCCGCAGAACCGCACCTTGAGCCTGGCCCTGGCGCGTGCGGCGACGGCGTTCTCCGCCAACGGCTACTTCACGGTGCTCGATTGGATTGTCGGGCCTTGGTTCCTGGACATCTGGAAGGACGTTGCTCGGGACGCCAAGGTCGCGCTCGACTACGTCGTGCTGCGGCCCTCCGTCGACGCGGCCCGCGTCCGGGCCCGGAGTCGCGCGGAGGCTCCCGTCGCGGACTACACGCCGTACGAGTCACTCCATGCGCAGTTCGGCGAGCTGGGCACGCTCGAGCAGCACGTGCTCGACACCAGCACCGTCTCGCTGGAAGAGACCCTCGGGATGGTGCGGACGGGGCTCCTCTCCGGCCGATTCCGGCTGAAGTAAGGGAGCAGGCGAGCCCCTACCCGGACGTACACCTGGCCGGCATCCCCCGTCCCGAGGGAGCCTTGCGCTGACCTCCTGACCGGATTAGATATCTGGTCAATGAGTTCTGACCCGCGTACCGCCATCCTCGATGCCGCCGGCGAGATCTTCGTCCGGTACGGCTTCAAGAAGGCCTCTGTCGAGGACATCGCCCGCAAGGCCGGTGTCGGCAAGGGCAGCATCTACCTGCACTTCGAGAGCAAGGAGGCGCTCTTCGAGGCCTGCGCCCGGAAGGGGCATGCGGAGGCCCTCGCGGACCTGAAGGAGATGGTCCGTTCCCGGCCCACCCCCACGGAGCAGCTCCGCGCGTACATCCACTACTGCATCAGGCCGCAGTGCTGGTCCCCGACGGGTCAGCGCATCGAGTTGGCGACGCTCGTGGAGATTGGAGAGCAGGCGAAGCAGCTCATCCCAGGGATGGTGGTGGAGGAGACGGACATCCTCACGGCCGTCCTCGAGAAAGGCATCGCCGCCGGGGAGTTCTCGGTGGCCGAGCCGCGGCAGGTGGCTCGGGGGCTCGTCGAGCTCATGTACTGCGTAGGCATCGAATCCACGACGAGGGAACCCGAGGCCCAGCGCCAGCGGGCCTTGGAGGCCTGCTTCGAAGTCTGGCTCCAAGGTCTCTCCGTGGCCCGAAGCCCCAAGGGCTGAAGCCCACCCTCACCCCGCAGCTCGCTTTCCTCGCGCCCGGGCGGGGAGGGCCTTCGTGTGCCCGGGACTGACCAGAAACCTGAATCGGTCATCCAGTGCTGATTCCAAGAGCCGAACCCGGCTCCCTGACGAGGAACGAAGCGATGAAGAAGCCTTTGACTGCAGTGGTGGTGGTGGCGGCGGTGGTGGTCGGATGTGGTGGCGCGAGTGCCTCGCCGTCTCCGGCGTCCGCCACACCGGTGGTCCAGAAGCCCGTGGGGGTGAAGGTCGTGGCTCCCGCGCCTCAGTTGGAGGCGCGGGTCCTCCAGGCCACGGGCAGCGTACGTGCCCGGCAGGAAGCCACGCTGAGCGCCGAGGCCACGGGCCCGCTCACCCGCGTCACCGTGGACGTGGGTGACACCGTGAAGCGAGGCCAGGTGCTCGCGCAGGTTGACACCACGAACGCGCGGCTCGCCGTGAGTCAGGCGAGGGCCTCGCGGGGGGCGGCGGAGGCCGCGCTGGAGGGGGCGAAGCTCGACGTGGAGCGGGCGAGGGTGCTCGCGCAGTCCGGCAGCCTCCCTCGGGCGTCGCTCGAGAAGGCCGAGGTGAGCTTCCGACAAGCGCAGGCCCAGGCCGAGCAGGCCGCCGCGGCGCTCGACAGCGCGCAGGAGGCGGTGCGGGATGCCACGCTCACCGCGCCCTTCGACGGTGTCATCACGAGCCGCGCGCACAACGAAGGCGACTACATGTCGCCGGGCACGGCCCTCTTCGGGATCGTCAATCCCCAGTCCTTGGAGGTGCGCGCGCCGGTGCCCGAGGCCTTCGTGGACCGCGTGAAGGTGGGCGCTGTTGTCAAAGGCTCACTCAATCCCTCCGGGGCTCCGTTCGAGGCGAAGGTGCGGAGCCTGGGGGCCGTCGTCGATCCTCAGACGCGCACCGTGGAGGTCCTCGCGGAGGTCCTGCCCTCGCAATCCCAGGGCACGACGCTGCGCGCGGGGGCGCTGGTGGAGCTCGACTTCTCGGGCACGCTCTCCTCCAGCGAGGCGGGTGGGCAGGCGGGGCTCTTCCTTCCTTCGCAAGCCGTCCATGCCCGAGGCCAGCAGGGCTTCGTCTGGGTGGTCCAGGAAGGCAAGGCCCAGCGCCGAGACGTCCAGGTGGAGCGGGTGCTGCCCGGCTTCGTCCGGGTGGTGCGGGGGCTCGGGCTGGACGAGCGCGTCGTCGCCGACGTGAGTCTGCCTTTGCAGGACGGCACCTCGCTCCAGGTCGTTCAGTAGCACGCGTCGCTCTCACACCCTTCACCGCACGCCACGCCCATGCTCAAGACCTTCATCAAACACTCTGTCTTCACCGTCATGCTGATGGCGGCGGTGGTTGTCTTCGGCCTCTATGCCTATCCGCGAATCGGCGTCGACCAGTACCCGAACGTCGACATCCCCTACGTCACGGTGACCACCGTGCTGCCGGGCGCGGACCCGGCCTCCATGGAGGAGACCGTCACCGACCCGCTCGAGGAGGCGCTCAACACCCTCAACGGCGTGGATGAGATTGACTCCATCAGCCTGGAGAACGTGAGTCAGATCACCATCGCCTTCAAGCTGGACACGAATGTGAACACCGCGGCCCAGGACGTGAGAGATCGCGTGCAGGCCACGCTGCGCGCGCTCCCGGACGGAATCGAGACGCCCATCGTCGAGAAGTTCGACATCGGCGCGGCGCCCATCCTCACGTTGTCGCTCACCGGCTCGTTGACCATCGAGGAGTTGACGCGGGTGGCGAAGGACGTGGTGAAGCCCGTGCTCCAGAGTCAGCAGGGGGTGGGCAGCATCGACGTGGTCGGCGGACGCGAGCGGGAGATCCACCTGGTCGTCGACCCGCAGCGGCTGCGTGGCTACGGGCTGGCCATTGGCGACGTGAGCCAGTCACTCCAGGCGCAGAGCCTGGACGTGCCCGGGGGCCGAGTCACCCAGGGCGGCCGTGAGCGCGTCGTCCGGCTGGCGGCCGAGGCGCGCAGCGTGGAGGAGATTGGAAACGTCATCATCGCCAGCCCCCAGGGCACGCCGGTGCGGGTGCGCGACGTGGCGGCGGTGGTGGATGGGGCCCAGGAGGCGCGAGGCCTGGCGCGCTCGGACACGGGCCCTGCCCTGGCGCTGGTGGTGCGCAAGCAGTCCGGCGCGAACACCGTGCAGGTCGCCGAGGGCGTCAAGGAGTCGCTCGCGGAGCTCAACGCGTCGCTGCCCCAAGGCGTCTCGGTGACTCCGGTCAGCGACAACTCCACGACCATCCGCTCCTCCATCCACGCGGTGCAGGAGGACATGCTGGTGGGCGGCGTGCTGTCGGTGCTCATCGTGCTGCTGTTCCTGCGCAACCTGCGCTCCACGCTCGTCTCCGCCATCGCGCTGCCTGTGAGCGTCATCGGCACCTTCGCGGTGATGGCGCTCCTGGGCTTCACCTTCAACATCATCACCATGCTGGCGCTGACGCTCTCCATCGGCCTGCTCATCGACGACGCCATCGTGGTCATCGAGAACATCGTCCGTCACCTGGAGGAGGGGAAGACGCCGATGCAGGCGGCGCTCGAGGGCACGCAGCAGATTGTCATCGCCGTGCTCGCGGTGACGCTCGCCATCGTCGCGGTGTTCGTCCCCGTGGCCTTCATGGAGGGGATGGTGGGCCAGTTCTTCTACCAGTTCGGCGTCACGGTGGCCGTGGCGGTGCTCATCTCCTACGGGGTGTCGATGACGCTCACGCCCATGCTCTCCAGCCGTTGGCTCAAGGCCCACGGGCATGCCCCCACCAACAAGGTGAGCGCCGCCATCGAGCGGGTGCTGGTGGGCCTGGAGAATGGCTACCGGCGCATCCTGGACGGCGTGCTGAAGCGGCGCGGCCTGACCATCGGGGTGGCCGTGAGCGTGCTCGTGCTGACGCTGGGCATGGCGTCCTTCCTCAAGTTCACCTTCATCCCGCCGCCCGACAACAGCGCCGTCCGCGTGACGGTGGAGCTGCCCGTGGGGTCCACGCTCCACGACACCGAGCAGGAGCTGGGCCGGGTCGCCGCGCAGGTGCGCACGTTGGAGGGCGTGAGGGAGACCTTCAGCACGGCGGGCGGCGGCGCGCTCGAGGAGGTGCACAAGGGCGAGGTGCTGGTGAACCTGGTTCCTCGCAAGGCGCGCTCCTTCGACCAGACGGAGTTCAAGGCGCGTCTGCGCGGAGCCCTGGCTCAGCGCCCGGGGGTGCAGCTCTCCGTCCAGGACGCCGGCGAAGGGGGCGGTGGCCGCAATCAGGAGGTGCAGTTCGTGCTGCGCGGCTCGAACTGGGAGCAGCTCATCGCCGCGAGCGAGAAGATGCTCGCCTCCGTGAAGTCGAACCCGGGGCTCACCGACGTCGACTCGACGTATCGCAGCGGCAAGCCCCAGTTCGACGTGCGCATCGACCGTGAGCGTGCCGCGCAGCTCGGGGTGCCGGCCGCGGAGGTCGGGCAGGCGCTGCGGGCCTACCTGGGCCGCGACGAGTTCATGAAGTACCGCGAGGGCGGTGAGACGTACGACGTGAAGCTGCGCCTGCCGGAGTCCACGCTGGCCTCCGAGGAGGCGCTGGGGCAGCTCACCGTGCGCGCCGCTGGCGGGCAGCTGGTGGAGCTGCGCAACGTGGCGGCCATCACTCCGGCTGACGGCCCGGTGCAGATCGACCGGCAGAAGCAGAAGCGGCAGATCACGCTGCTCGCGAACCTGGCGCCCGGCTACTCGCTGGGAGAGGCCATGGCCTTCGTCACGGAGCAGGCCGCGCGGGACCTGCCCGCGGGAGTGGAGGGGGGCTTCGCTGGCAACGCGAAGGAGCTCGACAAGACGGCCGTCGCGTTCGGCACCGCGCTGGGGCTGGGCATCCTGCTGCTCTACATGATCCTGGCGGCGCAGTTCGGCAGCTACATCCACCCGTTCACCATCATGCTCTCCTTGCCCTTCGCGCTCATCGGCGCCTTTGGCGCGCTGCTGGTGTCAGGCCATGCGCTGTCCATGTTCGCGCTCATCGGCGTCATCATGCTGATGGGCCTGGTGGTGAAGAACGGCATCCTGCTCGTCGACTTCACCCAGCAGCTTCGCGACGCGGGCAAGAGCGCGAAGGAGGCCCTGCTGCAAGCCGCGCCCGTGCGCCTGCGGCCCATCCTCATGACCACCATCGCGATGGTGGCCGGCATGGTGCCCGTGGCGCTCGCACAGGGAGATGGCGCCGAGATGCGCGTGCCGATGGCGCTGGTCATCATCGGCGGGCTCATCAGCTCCACGGTGCTGACGCTCGTCGTCGTGCCCGTCGTGTACTCACTGCTGGACGGACTCGTCGCGCGAGCCCAGCGCCGGCGGCACACGCCTTCCCTGGTGGTGGTCGAGGCTCCGGCCACCGCCAGCCGGCTCGAAGAGGGCGCGCTCTGAGCTGACCGTCGTCTCCACCGTGGGCTCCATCCCGCGGCGCCTCTCGGGCGCCGCGACACCCTTCGTATGTCCGATTCCTCGCAGGCCATCACCATGCTCATTCCCGTTCTCATCTCAGGCATCCTGTTGTCACAGGCTCCCCAGCTCCCGCTCACTTCCACCCAAGCCACGGAGGTGCTGAAGACGTCCGACGCGAAGACGCCCGAGCATCCGCTGCTCACCTTCGCGGAGGCGCTCGACCTGGCGGAGAAGCAGAGCCCCAGCATCGAGGCCACCCGCGCGAGGCTCCAGCAAGCCGGGGAGCTGAGCGCCAAGGCGTGGGCCGACTACCTCCCCAGCATCACCGCGAACGGCACCTACACGCGCTTCCCGAGGGAGCTGTCGTTCTCCTTCCCGGATGCGCCCGAGCCCATTCCCTTCCAGAAGAAGAACCAGCTCGCGGGCGAGGTGAGGGCGCAGCAGGCCCTCCTGGTTCCGACACTCTGGCCGGCCATCCAGAATGCCTATCTCGGCGAGCGCGCCGCCGGGCTGACGGCCGAGAACGCTCGCCGTGAGACGCTGTTCGCCGTGGCGCGGGCCTATCTCGGGGCCGCGAGCCTGCGCGAATCCCTGGCGGTGCAGGAGCAGCTCCTCGACGTCCGCCGTGGCTTCGAGCGCGACGCCAAGAGCCGCTACGAGGTCGGGGACGTGGAGCGACTGGCGCTCCTGCGCGCGACATTGGACCGCAAGGAGGCGGAGCAAGAGGTCGTGCGTGGGCGCAATGCCTACGCGACCGCGAAGAGCGCCCTGGCATCGTTGATCGGCCGGCCCGTGGACTTCGAAGTCATCCCGCCTCGGGATGCCGCCGTCGCGATTCACACCGAGGCGCACGATGTGGCCGCCGCGGAGAGGGCTGCCCTGGAGAGGCGCCCCGATGCCGCCGCCGCGCGCCTGGACGTGGACCTGGCCCAGGGCACGCGGACGCAGGTGATGCTCGAGTACCTCCCCAACCTGCACGCCACGGCCAACTACTCGCTGACGAACGCCGCGGGCCTCACGGGGCAGAGTCGGACCTGGACCGCGGGGCTGGCGCTGTCATGGACACTCTTCGATGGCGGGCTGCGGGAGGCCACCCTGCGGGAGTCCTCCGGGCGAATCGCCGAGGCCCGCGCCAACCTGCGGGGCACCGAGGAGCTGATTCGCGACGAGGTGCGCAAGGCCCGCGGTGAGCTGGAGACCGCCGAGGCGAACCTCAGCACGGCCGAGGAGCGCGTGAAGCTCGCGGTGGAGAGCGCACACCTGGCCAAGGAGAGCTTCGACGCGGGGGCCACCACCTATCTCCAGGTGACGGATGCCAATGC
This sequence comes from Myxococcus stipitatus DSM 14675, assembly GCF_000331735.1. Lineage (GTDB taxonomy): Bacteria > Myxococcota > Myxococcia > Myxococcales > Myxococcaceae > Myxococcus > Myxococcus stipitatus. The sequence goes on from NC_020126.1 coordinate 5,127,956, forward strand.
CACCCTCGCCAGCGCCCAGCTCTCCGTCGTCGCCGAGTCTCTCAATGTCCAGCTCTCACGGCTGGCACTGGCGCGCGCGATGGGACTCTTCGACCCTACGGGCCATTCACTTGTGAAGCCCTGATGGAAAGTCAGTCACGCGTCCTGGTCCGACTCAGCCGCGTGATGCCAGAACGCAACCGGCGTGTGGTTTTGAGGGCCCGCGAGGGAAGAGAGTGATGGCGCGCCCCTTGCTTCGTTTGGAAGTCAGCCTGACGTCCGCCAATTCGGGCGGACGTGGGCCTACTTCACGAGGGGGAGTCCACATCATGAGACCCATGTATCAGTACGGTGCCGCCGATGTCCGCTATGGGCAATCCGCCCAGCTGAGTGGGCAGTGCCTGCTGGACCTGAGTGGTAGTTCATCCTATTCGGTCGGCTTCTGGCTGCGCCCCCGCGCGCCCATCTATGACGGCAAGGTGCTGTCGTCCGGCTCGAGCTGGTACGTGGGACTGCATGGCCTTCTGCTGACGTTCAGCCTCCCGGGAATGGCCTCGCGTCAGGTCTCCGCTCTGGAGCTCCGGGCCAACGAGTGGCAATACGTCCTGGTCAACTTCGAGTCGACAGGCAGCCGCGCCGGCAACTACTCGGTGTATGTGGATGGGACGCTCCTCATCGAGGGGAGCCAGTCCAACATCACCTCGAGCACGTCGCCGTTCGTGCTCGGCATGAGCTGCGATGCGCAGTATTTCAACGTCGCCTTCTGGTCGGCGGCGAAGTCCGGGGATGAGCTCAAGCCGTTGTGGGAGGTCCCAGCGCAGGGCCCGACGCTCGCCGCCTGCTACAGCTTCAGTGACGGCACCAGCACGGATGTCTCTGGAAACAATCACACGCAGGCCAGCTTCTCGAGTGGCGCACAGGTGTTGATGCTGGCCCCGGCGCTGCGCCTGGTGAATGGCGTCGCGCAGCCTTCGCCCCGAGACAACCTGACGGTGTCCGCGGATGGGGGACCGTTCAGCGTCCAGTCGTGGTTCCACCTCGAGACGCCTTCCGCCTACCAATCGGAGTCGCACACGCTGTTCTCGTGCCTGGATGCCGTCACCAACGAAGGCTTCACCCTGGGCCTTCAGTGGGATGGTGTCGGCTACAACCTCCAGTGCAGCGGGTATGTCGCCGACGGCAAGCGGGGCTGGGGGCACATCCTGCAGATGCCACCCGGCGGCTGGCACCACCTGGCGGCCACCTATGATGGCAGCACGCTGACGCTCTATCTGGATGGCGTGCTGGACATGGAGATTCCGGGCGTGGTCCAGCCGACGCTGACGCAGCCCATCTGGCTGTTTGGCGCCGAGTCCACCACCCAAGTCGACGGTGGGGCCGCCCACGACTTCCAGGGCCACCTCCAGGGTGCGGCGCTCTGGTCCCGTGCGCTCTCGGCCACCGAGGTGCAGCAGTACATGTCGCAGGACCCGAGCGACGCGGAGGGCTGCGTCGCCTATTACGCGTGGAATGGCATCGTCCTGGGCAACCAGGTGACGGGCCATCCGCCGGTGCTCCTCAACACCGCTACACCAGACATCGTCGTCACGCCCCCGTCGGACTCCACGCCGCCTCCGGGGTCGAACCTGGCGGCGCAGCAGATGTTGGTGGCGGACCCGCCGCTGCCCTCGGCGAAGTGGAGCTTCGCGGAGCAGGTGGCCTTCCCCTCGCAGACGCTGCTGACGAAGGACCAGGCGGAGAACGTCCTCGAGTCGCTGGAGCCGCTGGTGGCCTCGCTGCCTGAGTCGATGCGGGAGCGGATCCGCTCACTTGCCCGGAACAACCTGTACCAGGGGCTCGCGCGAGTGGGGAGCTCGGGCAGCCCGCCCGTGGGAGCCTTCACGGGCCAGGTCGAAGGCAACCAGTATGTCTTCTACCACCACACGCGGCAGGGCAAGGTGGAGGCCGGCCGGATGGAGCTGAGCGTCAACACCCAGTGCATCGGGTGGATTGTCACCGTCGTCGCGACGGCCTTCTCGCTGATCCTGTCCGCGTTCGGCGTGGGCTTCGTGGGGGCGCGGCTCGTCTCGCCCATCCAGAAGGCCGTCTCGGAGAGCACCGTCCTGCTCAACACGGTGGAGAACGTGGCGAAGAGCTCCACCCAGGACGCTGGAAACATCATCCGGATCCTCAAGGCGTTCTACACCGCGGGAACCCTGGGGAAGATCTTCGGCGCCGTGCTGACGGGGAGCTGGTGGTCCCTCGCCATCAACTGCGGCCTGCTCATGTTGCAGGTCGCCGCGCTGTGGGCCACGGGCGGCGCGTACCTGGCCATCCTCATCATCGAGCTCGCGGCGAACTTCGCGCTCTTCGTCTGGGCCCTCACCCAGAAGCCGTCCAACTGCTGACGTCCGCGCTGGCTCCACCGCGCCCCGAGGCTCCCGCCCGTGCAGGAGCCTCGGTCGCGCGTCTTAGTGGGCGGACTCCGCGGCGCCGTACATCGACTCGATCAGCACCGCGTGCTTCCGGACGACGGCGTGGCGCTTGACCTTCAGCGACGCGGTGAGCTCGCCGCCATCCACGGTGAACGGGCCGGGGGAGACTCGGAACGTCTTGATGCTCTCGAAGGACGCGAGGCCGGAGTTCGTCTCCGCGACCAGGGTCTTCAGGACCTTGTCGATGCGTGGGTGCGCGGGGTCCGCGGGAATCCCCTCGCGGCGCGCCACCTCGGCGAGGATCTCCGTGTCGAGCGCGAACAGGGCCGTGCAGTAGTGCCGTCCCTCGCCGATGACGACGGCCTCCTGGATGAGCGGGTGCTGCTTGAGCTGGGCTTCAATCTTCAGCGGCGCGATGTACTTCCCACCGCTCGTCTTGAGCAGCTCCTTCTTCCTCCCGATGATGCGGACGAACCCGTCCGCGTCGATGGTGGCGAGGTCTCCTGTCCGGAACCACCCCTCCTCATCGAAGGAGTCCGCCGTGGCGTCCGGGCGATTCAAGTAGCCCCGCGAGATGTTCGGCCCCCGCGCGAGGAGCTCTCCATCCGCGCCCACCTTGAGCACACACCGCTTGAACGGGATGCCCACCGTCCCCGGGCGCACCTTCTCCTTGCGGTTGATGGTCAGCCCCGGACACGTCTCCGTCAGCCCATAGGCTTCCAGGACGGTGAGCCCCAGGGAGAGGAAGAACATCTGGACGTCGACGCGCAAGGGCGCTGCGCCCGAGAGGAGGACGGAGGCCTGGTCCAATCCCAGGCGTGAGCGCAGCTTCGACAGCACCAGCCGGTCCGCCAGTCCGCGCTGGGCCGCGAGCCAGAGTGGGAGCGGCTTCCCGTCGATGCCTCGGGTCGCGACCTGTCGCCCCACGCCCAGCGCCCAGCCGACGAGCTTCCGCCGCAGGCCCCGCTCGTTCTCGATGGCGCTCGTGATCTTCGCCATCATCTTCTCGAAGACCCGAGGTGCCGCGGGGAAGAACCCCGGACGCCCCACGGCGAGGTCCGCCGCCAGCGTGGGCACGGAGGACATGACCAGGGGCGCGCCGAAGAACGGGCCCGAGAACTCCACCATGCGTCCGAAGGAGTGCGCGGCGGGGAGGAAGAGGAACAGGCCGTGCTCGCGGACCGCCTCATCCATCATGCCGGCCTCGGCGACGTCCTCGAGCATCGCCAGCATGTTGTCGTGAGTCTGTATCACCGCCTTCGGAGCCCCGGTGGTCCCCGAGGTATAGGTGTAGGTCGCCACGTGCTCCCGGCGAAGCAGGGAGACACGCCGGCGCATCTCACCCTCCAAGGCCGCGTGCCGGGCGCGCCCTCGGGCCTCCAGGGCCTCCAGGCTCTCCCAGTCGTCCGCGGGGGCCAGGCCCGCGGGATGGATGACCACCACCTTCGCCCGAGCCGTGTAGTCGGCGGGGGAGTAGGTCCGCTCGAAGAACGTGAAGCCCGCACGGAACGCTCGCACCTTGTCGAGCTGGCTCGCGTCGTCCACGACGATGACCTGTGCGCCGGTGTCCATGTGCATGTAGCCGACTTCCTCTGGAAGCAGGCTCGCGTAGACAGGGACTGTCTTGAGGCCGACGGTCAGCGCGGCGAAGTCGACGAGACACGAGGCCATCGAGGTGTTTCCGACGATGCTGATACAGGCGCCGTCGTCCACCGGGCCGGCGCTCAGCAGCCCGGCGGCGATGGCTTCGATTCGCGGTGATACGTCCGACCAGGAGACGTCGACATAGGCATCGCCTCGTCGCACACGGAATGCGACGCGTTGCGGCGACGTCCGCGCCCGGTCGAGAATCATGTGGGAAAGAGACGAGTGTTCATCGGCCATGAGGCCTCCTCTGGTCGAACGAAGAGTCATCGAGACGGGTGGGGGCAGGGGAGCGGTAGGGCTCAACGCACCAAGCTAGGTGCGGCGCCTCGGTCCACGCTTGTATGATTCTGCACATGCAGAGCCACTTGTTGCTGGGCGGGGGACGAGCGCTGTACGTCGGCCGCTTCCACGAGCTGCCCAGACATCGGTTCGCCGCCAACGCCGTGCTGGTGGGGCTCGACGATGGGTTCGACCTCATCGACGAAGAGGGGCGCGTCGAGCAACACGAGGCCGCGTTCGTGCGCGGCTGGCAATGGCATGCACTCGACTTCCATGGCGGACGGATGGCGGTGTTGTTCCTGGAGCCCGGCGTCGGGCTCCGCCATCAGGTGGACGCCACCGTGTTGCGCACGGCCGTGGGAGAGGCCCTGTCCGCGCGGAAGCAGGAGCCCTGGACCGAGCTCTTCCAGAACGCGCTGAACCTGGGGCCCGCTCCGCTGACCGTCGACGCCCGCATCGCGCGGGTCGCGTCCCTCCTGTCCACCTCCGACGAGGTGCCCTCCGATGCGGGGACGCTGGCGCAGCGAGAAGGCGTCTCCACGTCGCTCGTCGAGCACCGGTTCCGGGAGCAGGTCGGCGTGCCGATGGGCGCCTATCGCGCCTGGCACCGGATGCTGGGGGCCACGACGCTCGCGCTCAGGGGGCGCAATCTCACCGAGGTCGCCCACACCGCGGGCTTCTATGACTCGGCCCACTTCTCACGGCTGTTTCGGAGCATGTTCGGCTTGCCGCCCTCGAAGGTCTTCACCCACGGGCTCCTGGGCTCCGTCTTCGAGCCCCGAGTCCCCGAGGTGAAGCGCTGATCAACCCGAGACGGCCCGCCGCACCGCGGGCCGCTGGGTGTGGCGCCGGACGTAGGCCACCAGCCGGGGATGCGCGTCGAGCAGCATCAGCGTGTTCGCGAGATGGAGGAGGGAGGCCGTCAGCACATCGGCGGCGGTGAAGGTGTTTCCCACGAGGACGTCGCGAGTCCCCAGGGCTTTGTCCACGATGTCGAGCAGCACCGCGAGGGGGTGCCGCATGCTCACGTCGGAGGCCCGCTGCGGGTTCTTGTAGAGCTCCATCACCGCGGGCTCCAGGCGCGTCTCGGCGAAGACCATCCCCTGGTAGTAGCGGCCCCGGTCCGAGGAGCCGGGCGGCGGCGCGAGGTGCTTCTCCGGAAACCGGTCCGCGAGGTGAAGGCAGATGGACAGGGAGTCGAGCAGCGTGAGGTGCCCGTCGACCAGGGCGGGGACCTCGCCCTGGGGATGCACCGACAGGTACTCAGGGGTGGTGTTCTCCTGGCGGGCGAGGTCGAGGGTGACCAGTTCGTAGGGGACCTCGAGTTCCTCCAGCAGCCAGCGGGCGCGGGTCGCTCGGGTCCTGGGGGCGAAGTAGAGCTTCATGGGGGCACTCCCGTGGGTTGAAGGCGGGACCAACCTGTCGCGGAATGGCCCCTCCGACAATGAGGCTCCAGGTGGACGGATTGTCAGGCTAGTGTTGACGACCATGGTCTCCCCCTCCGACATGCTGCTCTTCGTCACGGTCGTCCGAGACGAGAGCTTCACCCGGGCCGCGCAGCGACTCGGCATCACCAAGCAGTCGGTCAGCGAGCGCATTCGCAACCTGGAGGAGCAGCTCGGGGTGCGGCTGCTCGAGCGGACGACCCGGCGCCTGCGGGTCACGGGGGCTGGCGCGACGTACTACGAGCGCTGCGCGGCCATCGCCGAGCAGATCGACGTGGCGAACAGCGAGGTCCAGCAGCGGCAGGTGGAGCCGACGGGACTGCTGCGAGTCTCCTCACCGGTGCTCTATGGACGGCGCTATCTGACCTCGGTGATTTCGACCTACCTCAACCGCCATCCGAAGGCGCGCCTGGAGCTGGTGTTGGCGGACCGCCGCGTCGACCTCATCGAAGAGGGGCTGGATGTCGCGATCCACATCGGTCCGCTCGACGATTCATCCCTCGTGGCGCGGAAGCTCGGGGAGAGCGCGGTCCACTACGTCGCGAGTCCTCGCTTCCTGGCGAAGCACGGCACCCCGAGCGCCCGAGAGCTCCGCACCGCGCGCTGCATCGGCTTCAGTGCGTTCGAGACCTGGGAGGTGGAGGGCGTGAAGTCCCGGGTCGATCCGGTCCTGACGGTGAATGACCTGGAGCTGGCCTGCGAGGCGGCCACCGCTGGGGTCGGCATCGCGCGAGTGCCAGCCCTTCTCTGCCAGGACGCCGTCCGCGATGGCCGGCTGAGAATCCTCTGGGACTCCAAGCCCGCGATGATGCGGGCCATCCATGTCGTCTATCCGAGCCGGGTGAACCTCCCACCCAAGGTCCGGCACTTCGTCGACGCCTTGGCGACGCTGGTCGAGCCCATGCCACCGCCTCGGCGAGGGACTCGGCGCGGGCGGCGCTGAGTCAGGGGTTTCCACGGGGGAGGTCCGCGCCCGCGGGAAGGACTGACACGTCATGGACCCGGGCTGACGTGTCAGCGCGAGTCCCGCCGCGAGGACATCCACACGCCGTCCCCAGGCCGGGCTTTCTCTTTCATGCGCATGGGGTTTGCAAACCGGGCGCGGGCCCGTCCTCGACGGGCTCTACCGGAGACGAATGACCTCATGCGCCGATTCGTGACTTTTCTTTCGCTGGGCAGTTGTCTGCTGATGACGGGGGCTGACGCACAGACGCCGCCCGCTCCAGCTCCCACCCCCCAGGTGCCCGCGAATGCGTGCTACCTGTGGAAGGGGCGCGGAGGGGCTCCCACCGCGAGCTACCTGGCCACCTTCGCGAGCTGCCGCCCCTGGAACAACAGCTCCGGGTGGAAGTTCCTCAAGTCGAACAGCGGCGTGGACTACCACGGCGGAACCTTCAAGGACGCCGTGGCCACGCCCGCGACCTGGGCGGTCTACGCCGATTTCGGTACCGCGGCCGTCACGACGAAAGCGGACTTCGACGCGTTCGTCGCCAACAGCAGGCTGTCGGGCTCCTGCGCTGCGTGCCTGCCCTGACGTGAAGCCTGGTTCCGGGAGCGCCACGGGAGTCCACGTGGCGCTCCCGCCTTACTTGAAGCAGAGAGAATAGAGCCAGCCGTAGTCCGCGCGCGGCGAGATGGAGACCTCGATACATTTCTCGCCCGGCGCGCAGGGAGCGTCCGGAATCGAGCAGTGGCGATGACAGAGGCGGTCGCCTGTCTCGGGGGCGCAGGGGCCGGCGTCCGGCGTGGCGATGGGACACTCCTGGCTGACGTAGCAGCGCTCTCCTCGGGTCGTGCACTCCTGCTCGAAGGAACACGCGGCGAACGAGGACGCTGGCGTCGTGTTGACGCCCGAATCCGGTGGCCCCGTGTTGACGCCCGAGTCCGGTGGTCCCGCATCCGGAGTGTCGTCGTCGCTGCTGGAGTTGTCGCAACCCAGCATGGTCAACAACATGAGCGTGGCGATCAGGCGGAAGGGGCGCATGGGATTCGCTTCGGGGGTTGGGGTCTGCCCGCATGTTATCGCTTCTCACGTGCCCTGCCCAGTTGACGCGTCAGTTCCACGCATGACGCGTCAATCCGAGGCGTCAAACCCTGGCATGGCTGAAGTTGCCTTGTGAAATCGCGACTTACGGTTTTGGCATGGTGGCTGCTTGGAGTGTTGGCGTGGCGGGACGATGCGATGGCCGAGCGCTCGTTCAAGCCACGTGTCCCGACGATCCAAGGAGAGGGCATTCATATGAAAGTCGTGCAGCCACTCAATACTGGCGGAAGCTACAACAACACCCAGACGGCCTATCAGCTCTCGCGGTTCTCAGGCCTCGGAGACAACCAGACGGGGACTGCCGCGAGCATCGCGAAGGTGCTCGGGCCGATCATCGACAAGGCGTTGAATCAGAATACCCAGACGCTGGGGGTGTGGGTTCGGGTCTGGGGGCCGTGCGTCTATCAAGCCACCCAGGACTGCAGCGGCAAGGGGCGGGTGTCCAATGTGGCCGACAATGTCATGTATGTCGCCCACAATGCCCAGGCGAACTGCTACTTCGTGGGCGTTGCCGGCACCAACGGGAAGGTCGACCCCGACCACAACTGGTACGACACGGATTGTCTGGACAACAACGTCTCGACCCTCGTGCCTTTCCCGTCGGGAATCACTCCGACGAACAGCACCAGCCCCGGGGGCCCCAGCGCCGGGAACGTCTCGCTCGGGGCGGCGATGGGGACCACGAACCTGCTGAACATGCAGGACCCCGTTACCGGGCATACGCTTCAATGGCTGCTGAATGCCATGAAGTCTACCTCCGCGACGCTGATCTTCGCGGGGCACAGCCTGGGCGGCTCGCTCTGCCCGACCTTGGCGCGGTGGCTCTTCACGGGCTTCAACGATTTGCAGGCGTGGAAGGCGGTGTATGTGTTTCCGACGGCCGCGCCCTCGACGGGGGACCAGGGGTTCGTCAACGGCTTCAGCACCGTGTTTCCGCCCACGAGCATCACGGGTGTCTCTCCCTCCGGGTACTGGAACCAGGTCATCTGGAACGAGTACGACGTGGTGCCGCATGGCTGGACCAACCTGATGAATGTCCAGCCATACAATCCGCAGAACGACGTGGTGTGGGACTACGTCAAGAACACGTCGATCCAGACGCTCTACGGGCCGCTCACGGGACTCTGGGGCCTGGACGCCAACCTCACGTATGACGCCATCAACGCGAAGTACCAGCTGCCGCCGACTCCGAACCCCTACGTCCGCTTGCAGGCGCAGATGTTCACGCCGTCACCGCTGCCTCCGCAGCCGAGCACCTTCTCGGACTTCATGAACATCGTGGGGGCGCAGCACATCAACGCCTATGACGCCCACTTCGGCGTGCCCGCCACCGTGGCGCCGCCGCGGGTGGACATGGTGTCGCCTGGGCCCGACGTGGAGGCTCGCCCCGAGAACATGCGGAGCACGGCCTGACGGGAGGTCCCGCTGAGCTGAGGCTCGGGTAGGTCGGGAGGGGTGGGGGGAGTTCCCGTGGAGCCGGGATGCAATCGGTGAAGAGCTGCTTCGTAGGCAGCTTCGCGCCGGGCAAGCCCGTGCTCCGCGCCTCCCCTCATCTCCTCCTGAGACTCGATGAAGCGCCTTGCACCCCTCTGGGCTCTTGCCCTCCTTGCTCCGACGCTCGCCCTTGCATCGACGGCCCCCGCGCCGGCGACCGCCGCCGAGCTGCGGCAGTCACTGGCCACCCTGCTCGAGACCCACCACCTCCCTGGCGCGAGCTACGCGGTGTTCAATCGCGAGGGGACGGTGCTCAGCGGGGCCATCGGCCTGGCTGACAGCGGCACCCAGGCGCCCGTCACTCCGGAGACGCTCTTCCGCCTGGGCTCCATCACCAAGACGGTGACGGCCATCGCCATCATGCAGCTGGTCGACGAGGGTCGCTTCGACCTGCAGACCCCCGTCTCGCGTCTGCTGCCCGACGCGCCCATCCAGAACCCGTTCAACGACACCGAGCCGGTCCGCGTGATTCACCTGCTGACCCACACCGCGGGCTTCGACGACACCCACGCGAAGGCGTTCTTCAGCCCCGTGGAGCGGAGGGGGCGCCACCTCGAGAGCAGCCTCCAGCATCCGGAGTCGCTGAAGGTGCGCTGGCGGCCCGGCCAGTACGAGAGCTACAGCAACCCGGGATACTGGCTGCTGGGCGCCATCCTGGAGGCGCACTACCGGCAGCCCTGGGATGAGGTCGTCTCGACGCGGGTGCTGGGGCCGCTGGGGATCACCCGGTTCGCGTCGCTCGCCTCGCAGGCCGCCCGCGGCGACCACGCCGTCGGACATCGTGGCCCCGCGATGGAGCGCACCCCTGTGTTCTTCGAGCAGACCCAGGCGGACGGTGCGCTGTGGTCCTCCGCGGAGGACCTGGCGAAGCTGGGGAGGTTCCTGCTCACCGATGGCGCCTCCGCTCCGGGAGTGCTCAAGCCGGAGTCGGTCCGGGCCATGAAGGAGACCGGGGCGACGCTGGGGGCTCGGGCCGGGCTGGTGTATGGCTCGAAGCTGGGCCTGCACCATCGCATCGTCGCGGGGATGGGGTGGCAGGGCCACACGGGAGGACTCCTGGGTGGCAGGTCGAGCATGCACTTCGGTGATGCGCAGGGATGGGGCTACGTGCTGCTGCTCAACAGCGAGGATGAGCTGCGCAAGCTGGAGGTTCCGCTGGCCACCTTCATCGCGCGGCAGGCGCAATGGCAGCCACCCACGCCGACCCTGAGCCCCATCGAGGGGGATGTGGAGGGTTGGTATCGCGTCGTCGATTCGCGCATCTCGCTGATGGAGCTGCCTTCGTTCCTGCTCGATGCGGCCCAGGCGCGGGTGAGCGGCGACACGCTGACGCTCCAGCCCTTCCTGCCCGGGTTCGGCTATCAGGCGACGCTGAAGCACCAGGGGCGTGGCCAGCTCGCGGATGTGGACTACGGCGACGTGGTCAACGGGGTCCTGGTCCGGGATGCGTCTGGCGCGGTTGTGGGAATCGAGTCGGGAGGAGACTTCCTGGAGCGCACCTCGATGGTGAAGGCCGTCTTCCCGCTCGTGAGCGTCCTGGTGTCCCTGGTGCTCCTCGTGAGTGCGCCGTTCGGACGGCGCAAGGTGCTGCGCAATCGCTGGGTGCGGCGCCTGCCCACGCTTGCCTTGTTGACGCTGGTGCTCGCCACGGTCTGCTCGATGAACCTCGAGTTGACCCTGCTCGCGCACAAGAACTGGCAGACCGTGGGCCTCTGGCTGGCCTCCGTGGTGTTTCCGCTGCTCGGCCTGGCGGGCGTCGCGCTCAGCGTCCGCACGTGGAAGGAGGAGCCCGCGGCCGTGGCTCGGTGGCGCTGCCTCCTGGGGTCCGGGGCTGTCGTGTGCCTGAGTGGCTGGCTCGCGACGTTCGGGCTGTTCGCGTTCGCGCTGTGGCGGTGGTGAGTCAGCGGGGCGCCGAGGGGGGACGCGCCATGCCGAAGGTCAGGACGAGCGCGGTCGCCGAGGCCACCGCGCCGGCCAGATAGGCGCTCGGGTAGCCCACGGAGCGCACGAGCACTCCGATGACCGGGATGAGTCCTCCCAGCGCGACGTCGAAGAACGCGACGTAGCCTCCCATGGCCACCCCTCGGTTCTCGGGGGGCGCGAGCCGGACGGCCTCGACTCCCAGGGAGGTGAAGACGAGCGAGAAGCCGAAGCCGGTCAGCGCCGCGCCGGTGATGGCCATCCACGGGCCGGTCGCGCTCCACAGCAGGACCTGGCCGCACAGCTCGATGGCGAGGCAGCCGAGCGCGACGCGGCGCCCTCCGAGCTTGTCCGGGGCGTGGCCGAAGAGGAGCCGCGCCAGCACATACGCGACGCCGAACGCGAGCAGGGCGCGCTCCGCGTGAGGCCAGCCCCGGTGCTGGAACAGGAGGGTGCCGAAGGCCGCGATGCTCCCGAAGCCGAGGGTCGAGAGGGACAGCGCGACTCCGGGGCGACCAATCATCATCGCGACCCGGTGGAAGGGCAGCCGCTTGCCTCCCGTCGGGGTGATGGGGCGCAGCAGGGGGAGCGCGGCGAAGGCCAGGAGGGGCGCGGCCATCGAGGCGAGGGACACCCCGAGGAAGCCGAAGCGCTCGAAGAGGACCGCGCCCACGGGGGCGCCGAGCGCCAGCGCCGAGTACATGGCGATGCCATTCCAGGCCATGACGAGTCCCGCGCGCTCGCGACCGACGAGGCCGACGCCCCAGGAGAGCGCGCCGGTGATGAGCAGGCTCTCACCGAGCCCGAGCACCACGCGGGCGAAGAGCAGCAGCCCCAGGCCGAGCGCGGCGCTGGCCTGGCTGAGCGCGACGAGGGCGTAGAGGGCACCGGAGAGGGCGCTGAGGCCCAGGCCGAGGAGGACCGCGCGCCTGGGTCCTCGCTGGTCCGCGAGGGTGCCGGAGCGGTGCCGAGTGGCCAGGGTGGCGAGCGACTGGATGGCGAGGACGATGGAGACGACCAGGGCGTCGTAGCCGAGCGTCCCGCGCACGAAGCCCGGGATGGCGGGGAGGGGCAGGCCGATGCTCGAGAAGCCGAGGAAGACCGCCGCGCAGAGGGGGAGGAGTTGGCTCGCGGAGGGGCGCGCCGCCGCCATGGGGGGAGAGGCAATCGTTTCGTTCATGCGGCAGATCTGCGCGAAGGGGTGACGTTTCTCCAGCGCACTCGAGGAATGGTATGAGTGCATGGAATGCACTCCGTGGATGCCAATCTGCTCCTGGCGCTCGATGCGCTCCTTCGGGAGGGCAGCGTGATGGGGGCTGCTCGCCGGATGAACCTGAGCCCTCCCGCGATGAGCCGGACGCTCCAGCGGCTTCGGGATGCGACGGGGGACCCGCTGCTGGTGCGGGCGGGCCGGAGGATGGTGCCGACGCCTCGGGCGCTCGCGATGCGTGAGCGGGTCCAGGACGCGGCGCGGGAGGTGTGCTCGCTGCTGGGGCCTCCCGAGGCGCTGGTGCTCGGGACGCTGTCTCGGACGTTCACGTTGCGGACGAGTGACTACCTGCTGGTCGTGCTGGGGAATGCGCTGGACCGGCTCGTGAGGGAGGAGGCGCCCCAGGTGCGGCTCACGTTCGCGCCGGAGGGGAGTGAAGACGTCGAGTCACTCCGCTCGGGGGACGTGGACCTGGACATGGGGGTGCAGGGGCAGCTCGGGCCGGAGCTGCGGGTCCGCAAGCTCTTCGACGACGAGATGGTCGCGGTCGTCCGGCAGGGCCATTCGCTGACCGGAGCGGCGACGCCGAGGCGCCTGGTCAAGGTGCCCCACGTCGTGGTGTCGAGGAGGGGGAAGGGGAAGGGCGTCCTCGACGACGCGCTCGCGAAGCAGGGACTCGCGCGGCGTGTCGAGCGGATTGTCCCGTCGTACTTCTCGGCGGCGCGGCTCGTCGCGGGGAGCGATCTGATCGGCATCGTGCCGAGGCGCTTCGCTCAGGAGGTCGCACCCGGCTTCGGGCTTCGGATGCTCGAGCTGGGAGTGGAGCTGCCTCGGCTCACCCTCTCACTCGCGTGGCACCCGCGCTTCGACGGGGATGCCGCGCATCAGTGGTTGCGGGAAGGTGTCGTGCGCGCGTCGGTCGCGGGCCGAGTGCGAAACCCACGTTCGGGGAGTCCTGTCGAATGAAGCAGACCGTGGTCGTCGTCAACGGTGAGCCGTACTGGCAGCGCTACTTGCCGGAGTACGAGGTCGTGTCTCGACGTCTACAGGACACCTCTTGGGTGCTCCGTGACGGAGAGCTGTGGTGTATCGACCGTCAGTCCGCCATCCGGGTCGAGGGCCTCTTCTGGCGGGTCGGAGCCATCCGCCCGGAGCCCCGGTATCGAGTCCTGCTGGACGTCATCCGCCTCAGTGGCGTGCCCTGTGTCAATCCCGCGGCCACGCTGGCGCGGAGCTATGATCGCCTGTCGATGTTGGCGGAGATGCGGGCCGCGGGCTTGCCTGTCATTCCCTTCAACGTCGCCATCGGCGATGACATGGTCCGACGCATCGCGCGCCCGCCACCCTTCGTCGTCAAGGTCGGAAACCACCACGGGGGTTACGGGAAGGCACAGGTGCGCAGCGAGTCCGAGTGGTCAGACGTCGCCGACTTGATCTTCACGGCGAACGACTACGCGGTGGTGGAGCCGTTCATCCAGTACCGTCGCGACGTGCGTTGCCTCGCCATCCGAAATCAGATCTGGGCCATGGAGCGCGAGGGGGCCGGATGGAAGGCCAATGTCCAGACTCGCAGCTACCAGGTGATCGACCCACCTGCCACGCTTGCGGCGCACACGCGACGAGCCCTGGAGCATCTGGGGGCTGACATCGTGGCCCTGGACTTCCTCGAGACGCAGGAGGGGGAGTACGTCTTGCTCGAATGCAACGACACCCCCGGCGTCACGGGCTTCCCAGAGGCGACCCGGGATGCGCTGGCGGACTGTCTCCGCGACCGCATGCGGTGACGATCCGCTGGCTCCGTCCGCTCGTAATACCTCCCACGAGGTATTCCACACCGCCATGGGTGATGTTTGCCTCTCCCGCTGGGCGCACCTCTTCGTAGGAGAGGTCGCTCCAGCCTGTGAGAGCAGTGCTCAACCCTTGGGGGAGTCATGTCTGTCCAATACGACCCGAAAACGATTCAAGCGCACGCCGAAGCGCTCTACGCCCAGGCGCGTCGCATCGTCATGACGTTCGGGTTCTTCGGTTTCATTGTCGGCGCCAGCGCGGGGGGCGGCGTGGGGGCCAGCCTCTCGAATGGTGGCGCGTTTGCCTTGATAGGCGGGGTGGTGGGCCTGTTGGTGGGCGTGAGCATGGGGCGGAGTCGCGCCTTCGTTCTCCAGATCCAAGCCCAGATGGCGTTGTGCAACGTGGCCATCGAAGCGAACACCCGGCGGGCCGCCGACACCGCGGTCGCTGCCTCACGTCCGGTCGAGGTCGCCCAGTTCTCCCACGCGGGATGAGTCACTTCGCTGGGGAGGGCACTGTCTGCCCATCCCCAGCGAAGCTCACGGCACGGTCGCTCGCGTGTCAGCCGAGGCCCGAATCAGTTGACTCGCACGATGTTCCACAGCTGGCTCTGGACGCCCTGAACGATGTCCCACTGGTGGACGAGATCACCATTGCCCATTCCGTTGTGCTCGACGTCAATGACCTTCGTGGTGAGGGCATTTCGGATGAGATACGGAGGCCCGTAGTTGTTGGCGTACACGACGAACCATTGCTGCTGGATGTTCCCCGTGTAGTACATCTGCCAGATCTTCGCGCCATTGTTGCGGGCTGCCGGCTCGAGAGCCAGGCTGCTGTTCACGTTCGTGATGAAGCCCGAGGGAGAGATCCTCCAGTGCTGGCTCGCCAGGCCCAGGTACTCCCACTGGTGGATGCGGTAGGTCGCCTGCGTGGAGTTGCGCACGACGTCCAGGACCTTGCCGCTGTTGACATTCACGATCTTGTAGATGGCGTTCGGATCCGACGTGAGATCCGCGCGCGCCTCCGAGGCAACACCCAGGACGGCGCAGACCAGCACGGCTGAGCACACAGCCACCAGCTTCATCCGCTTCGATGTCTTCATGGAGAGGGGCTCCTTGGGGGAGGGCTTGGACTAGTTGACTCGCACGAACTGCCACAGCTGGCTCTGGACGCCCTGGACATACTGCCACTGATGGATCAGCGCACCGTTCCCCGTCCCGTTCGCCGCGACATCGATGGACCTGAGGGTGAGCTCGTTCCTGATGCGATACAGGGTCGCGCCGGTGTTGGAGTCGACGGTGATGCGCCACTGCTGCTGGATGTTCCAGGCCGGGTTCATCTGCCAGATCTTCGCGCCATCGTTGCGCGCCGCCGGCTCAATGAACATGCCGCTGTTGATGTTCTGGATGTAGTAGACCAGTCCGTTGCCGGTCCAGAGCCGCCAGTGCTGGCTCGCCAGGCCCAGATACTCCCACTGGTGGAGCTTGTAGCTGGCCTGCGTGGAGTTGAACACCACATCCATGACCTTGCCGCTGTTGGCATTCACGATCTTGTAGATGGCGTTCGGATCCGACGTGATGTCCGCACGCGCATCCGAGGCAATACCCAGGACGGCGCAGACCAGCACGGCTGAACACACAGCCACCAGCTTCATCAGCTTCGTTGTCTTCATGGGGGACTCCGTTGCGGGGCGTAGGATCGGTATCACTGGATTAAATGTTGTGCAATGAATGATGCATTTCCTGATATTGCATGATTATGAGTCTGCTTGGCCTCTCATGGTTCAATCCCAACCCGTCTGATCTGACTCGGCGCGCGCGGCCAGGATGGCGAGCGATTGTCGTCTGGGTCATTTTTCTCCTCTCACCGCTCCCGGCGGGGGCGCAGGCGACTCGGTCGACGGGCAAGTCCGTGCTCCTGCTCACCCCGGAGGACATGGCGCTGCCCGCCATGTCGATGTTCGTCGCGACGCTCCGCTCCGCCTTGTGGGAGGCCCAGGACGGCCCCATCACCCTGGATGTCGAGAGCCTGGATCTCGGCTGGGCCCGAGGGCCCGTCTACACCCAGGCCCTGCACACCTGGTACCTGGCCAAGTACCGCGAGCGTCGGCCGGATGCCCTCATCGCCTTCCGCACCGACACCATCCAGCTGGCCCTGGAGCTGCGTCAGGAGTTGTGGCCTGACATCCCGCTGATTGTCCTCTCCGAGGATGGCCAGCTCTGGAATCACACGCCTCGTCCGGAGCGGGTGGCGGGCCTCTGGCTGCGTTATGACTGGCGGGCCACCGTGGAGCTGGCCCTGCGGCTCCTGCCGGACACGCGCAGGCTGGCGTTCGTCAATGGCTCCAGTCCCTGGGAGCAGGCACAGCAGGAGCTCCTCGTGCGAGAGCTCCAACCGCTGCTGGCGCACCGCGGCCTGGAGTTCATCGACTTGAGCCAGCTGCCACTGGCCCAGATGCTCGAGCGCGCGAGGACCCTGCCGGACCACACCGCGGTCCTCACCTATACGTTCATGACCGACCCCAGCGGGAGGCCGTTCGTGGGGCGAGAGATTGCTCGCATGTTCCTCGCCGCCAGCAACCGCCCCAGCTTCGCGCTCCACGACACCGTCATGGGACTGGGGTTCATCGGAGGCGCGCTCGTCAGCTACGAGGCCGTGGGCGAACAGCTCGGTCAGCTCACCGCCCGCGTGTTGGGCGGAGCACGCGAGGAGTTCCTCCAGCCCCTGAAGCCAACGTCGTCCGATGCGCGGCTGACGGTCGACGCCCGCGCGCTGCGGCGCTGGGGCATTCCCCGTGAGCGCGTGCCCGCTGGGGTGCGGCTCATCTTCGACGAGCCCACGCTCTGGGAGCGCTATCGCTGGTGGCTCCTGGGGGCCCTGACGCTCAGCGCCTTGCAGGCACTCGTCGTCGGGGGGCTCGTGGTGGAGCGCCGCCGCCGCATGCGGGCCCAGGCGGAGCTCGCCGAGCGCCAGCGATTGGAGAAGCTCGCGGAGCAGGAGGCACGTCGGACCCTGGACCAGCTCGCGCACATGGGCCGCGTGGCCGCCCTGGGCGAGCTCGCCGCCTCCCTGGCCCACGAGCTCAACCAACCCCTGGCCGCGATTCTCAGCAACGCCCAGGCCGCACGCCGCCTGCTGGACGCGCCCCACACGGAGCTGGCCGAGGTGCGCGAGGCCCTGGGAGACATCATCTCCGACGACAAGCGCGCGGGTGAAGTCATCCACCGCATGCGGGCGCTGCTCAAGCGAGAGGAGCCTCGGCAGGAGCTCCACTCGCTCAATGACCTGGTGGGCGAAGTCGCGAGCCTGCTGGCCAATGACATGCACCTGCGGGGCGCGAACCTGCGGCTGTCCCTGGCGCCGACGCTGCCGGGCATCCTGGGGGATGGCATCCAGCTCCAGCAGGTGATGCTCAACCTGCTCATCAATGGCCTGGACGCCATGACCGAGCTCCCCGAGGGCCAACGGGAGCTCCGAGTCGGTACCGCCTCACCCGGTCCGGGACAGGTCGAGCTGAGCGTGCAGGACTCGGGAGGAGGCATCGAGCCGTCGAGGCTGGCCCGCATCTTCGAGCCCTTCTACTCCACCAAGGACCACGGACTGGGCATGGGGTTGTCCATCAGCCGCTCCATCGTCGAGGCGCACGGAGGCCGCCTGGAGGCCCAGAGTCCTCCAGGACAGGGGGCTCTGTTACGGTGCGTGTTTCCCTCGGTGGATCCGGAGTCCGCGCATGTCCCAACCCCCCGCCACGCTCTTCCTCGTGGACGATGATGAGTCCGTCCTGCGAGGGCTGGGGCGGCTGCTGCGGGCCGCGGGTCATGTGACGAAGTCGTTCTCCTCACCGGCGCAGTTCCTCGCGCAGCTGTCTGGGGACACGCCGGGCTGCGCGGTGCTGGACCTGCGGATGCCGGGGCTGAACGGGCTGGAGCTGCAGCAGGTCATGGCCTCCAAGGGCTGCCATCTGCCCGTCATCTTCATCACCGGACACGGAGACGTGCCGGCCAGCGTCCGGGCCATGAAGGCGGGCGCCGTGGACTTCCTGCTCAAGCCCTTCGATGAGCAACACCTGCTCGCGGCCATCGAGCAGGCCCTGCGCAAGGACGCGGCGGCGCGCGCGGGTCGAGCGGAGAGGGCCGTGCTGCATGCCCGCCACGCCGCCCTCACGCCTCGCGAGCGCGAGGTCTGCACGCTGGTGGCCCAGGGGCTGACCAACAAGGAAGTCGCCCTGCGGCTGGGCACCACGGAGAAGACCATCAAGGTGCACCGCGCCCGCGTCATCCAGAAGCTGGAGGTGGACTCGGTGGCGGAGCTGGTGCGGTTCGTGGACCGGCTGGGTCAGGGCTGAACCCACGGAATGCGGGCACCCAGGCCCATATCCTGGGTTTGACGCGTACAGTAGAGGTGGCCGCGCCGCGTTGACCCGGTACCATCGTGGGCTTCCGGCCGTCTGGGTCTCCCTCCACCCCAATCCCGAGCCACTTCGCATGAAAAACCGACCCATCTCACTTCTTGTCCTCTGTCTGGCGTTGGCGGTCCTGGGCTGCGGTGAGGACCCGCCGCCTCCCCCCGTCGAGAAGTTCTCCATCGGTCTCACCCTCGTGGACACCCGCGTCGCCGTGGGGATGAAGACCACCGCGAAGGCCCAGAAGGTCTACGAGGGGGGCCGCACCGTCGACCTCGATGCCGCCGCCGCGCCGCAGTGGACCTCGTCCGCGCCGCAGGTGGCCTCTGTCGAAGCGCTCGCCGACGGCAACGCCCGGGTGACGGCCCACAAGGTGGGGACCGCCACCATCACGGTCTCCACGGCGGGGCTCGTGGGGCAGGCGAACATCGAGATCATCCCGGCGCGCCTCCTCGCGCTGCGGGTGACTCCCGCCAGTGCCGCGGTGCAGGTCGGCGCCACGCAGCAGTTCTCGGTGCAGGGCAGCTACGGCGACGGCACCACGGCCGACGTGACGAACACCGTGATGTGGTCGACGAGCGACACCGCCCAGGCCCGCGTGAGTGGCACGGGACTGGCCACCGGCGTGGCGGCGGGTGGCACCGTCACCGTCACCGCGACCCTGGCGGGCGTGCGGGGCACGGCGCAGCTCTCCATCACCGCTCCGCCGCGCGTGCTCACCGGCGTCGAAGTCACTCCCGCGACGGCATCGGTCGTCACGGGCGCGACGCGGCAGTTCACCGCGCACGCTCGCTACAGCGACGCGTCCTCGGAGGATGTGACGAGCACCGCGACGTGGCGGACGGGCGACGCCGTCCTCGCCACCGTGAGCGGCACGGGCCTGGCCACCGGCGTGGCCGCGGGCGGACCCGTGACGCTCACCGCCACGTACTCGGGCTTCAGCGGCACGGCGCAGCTCACCGTCACGGTTCCGCCGCCCGTGCTCAAGTCCATCCAGGTCACCCCGGCGACGGCTTCGGTGGCCATCGGTGCGACGCGGCAGTTCACCGCGAAGGGCACCTACGACAACGGCAGCGTCGCGGATGTGACGAACACCGCGACGTGGTCGACGAGCGAGAGCACCGTGGCCACCGTGAACGCCACGGGCCTGGGCACTGGTGTGGCCACGGGGGGGCCTGCCACCCTCACCGCCACCCTGGCGGGTGTCAGCGGCACCGCGCAGCTCAGCGTCATCGGATGGATGCCCGCGGGGTCCCTGTCCACGGGCCGCGACCTGCACACCGCCACGCGACTCGAGTCGGGCAAGGTGCTCATCGCGGGAGGGCGCAACTCGGCGACGCCCCTGACCAGCGTGGAGCTGTACGACCCGGCGAGCAACTCCTGGTCTCCCATCAAGGCCCTGTCCAACGGCCGCTTCGGCCATGCCGCGGTCCTGCTCCCCAATGACTACGTCCTCGTCACGGGGGGCGTCGGCGCCTATGTCAACGCGGAGATGTATGAGCCCGCGAGCGACACCTGGTACTTCGCTGGAATCATGAGCGGCAGCCGCTCCGGCCACACCATGACGCTGCTCTCCTCGGGCAAGGTGCTCGTCACCGGCGGCACCGATGGCACCGACGCCGTGGCCACCGTGGAGGTGTTCGATCCGCTCGCCAACCTCTGGAGCAATGCGAACCCCATGGGGACCGCCCGCACCAACCACTCGGCGACCTTGCTCCCGTCGGGCAAGGTCCTCGTCACGGGTGGGACGAAGGGCGCCGCGAGCTTGAACAGCGCGGAGGTGTACGACCCGGCCACCGGTGCGTGGACTCCCGCCGCCGCCATGGCGACGTTGCATGGCCTTCACGTGGCCACGCTGCTCTCCTCGGGCAAGGTGCTCGTCTCGGGGGGAGGGCAGGCGCCCAACGGCGTCGCTTCCTCCGAGTTGTATGACCCCACCACGAACAAGTGGACCACCCCCGGGCCCATGGGCGTGGTCCGCGCCAGCCTGACCGCCACGCAGCTCGCATCCGGCAAGGTGCTCGCCGCGGGAGGCCAGAACACCAGCGCCACCAACACCGCCGAGCTGTACGACCCGGCCACGTCGACCTGGTCCGCGACCGCCTCCATGGGCACGGCCCGCTCGGCGCACACCGCGACGCTGCTGCGCTCCGGCAGGGTGCTCGTCGTGGGCGGCGCGAACGGCTCCCGCCAGATCGCCACGGCGGAGCTGTACGTGCCGTGAGCGCGCGGCCTCCCTGAAGGGGCCTCGAGTGTTCCCCGCTTCAGTGGACTCCGTCATCAACGGGCCCACCGGAGCGGGGATGCTCACCCCGCGTCCCTCAGGGCGCGAGGAACGGCAGCACCTCGTCGGTCTTCTGCCACATCGCCGCCGGATAGGCCTGCGCGGAGGAGAAGCCCTTGTTGGTGAAGAGGTACTCGTAGGTCGACTGGTACGACGCCTTCCAGCCGTAGCCCGGATGGTCCGTCTCGCTCCACTCCGACTTCGGAATCCCCATCGCCT
The DNA here is from genome assembly GCF_000331735.1 of Myxococcus stipitatus DSM 14675. Lineage (GTDB taxonomy): Bacteria > Myxococcota > Myxococcia > Myxococcales > Myxococcaceae > Myxococcus > Myxococcus stipitatus. The sequence goes on from NC_020126.1 coordinate 5,149,081, forward strand.
GGAGCGCCGTGCCCAGCCACTGGTTGTGGAGCAGGCCCGCCCACAGGAAGCTGCCCTCGCTGCCCGTGCTCGAGTCGCCGCTCACCTTGCGCGTGATGTTGCGGTAGTCGCAGTAGCTGCCCGTCTTGAGGGCACCGCCCGCGCCTCCCGCCGTCACGACCGGGAGGGAGAAGGAGAAGTGCGGCGTGTTGCCGTTCTCCTGGCCCCACGCGACGAGCGAGTCATCCAGCAGGGTTCCCCCCGCGCCGTTCGAGAAGCGCTCGAAGCGGGAGGCGAGGTCGAGGAACACCTGCGAGAAGAAGACCTGGTTGAACTGGACCACCAGGTCCTGGTTCGCCCCCGGCACGGTGGAGGGGTGGACGACGTTGTTGTGCCAGTCCTCGCCCTGCGGCGCGCGCGGGGTGAAGGTGAGGTTCTGGATGTTCTCGTCGATGCTGATGGTGGCGACGCGGCAGACGCCGCAGTTCATCGCCACGGCGAGCACCTCGTTGATGAGCCGGAAGTACTCGACGTTCTTCGCGGGGTCTCCGGCGAAAGAGCCGGAGTTGCGCAACGTCAGGTTGTCGGTGGTGGGGCGGGGCGGCACCTGGCAGCCCGCGGTGGTGGTCTCCAACCGGCGCTGCAGCTCCGCGACGGCGTCGATGTGCTGGTCCAGCCGCACCTTGTCCTCGGACGAGAGCCGGCCGTTGCCATTGCGCAGCCGCCGGTAGCTCTCCAGGACCTTGTCCACCACGGGGGAGCGCGGGGTGCCGGGGCTGCTGGCTCCCGCCAGCAACGTGTCGAAGAGCGAGAGGGAGCTCTCGACGCCGCTGAGGGAGCTCGAGGCGACCCCCGAGGAACGAACGCCGGGGGTGTTGTAGCCCCAGGTCCCGCTGGAGGTGCCGTTGCCGGCGATGGCGACGCTGCGCTTCCGGACGGAGGAGACGCTCGGGTAGAAGGCCGTCGAGTAGGCCATCACCTGGTCGATGGTCGGCCGGGGGGAGCCGGGACGCTGCTTGTCGAAGTCGTAGTAACCCAGCGGGGCGCCGAAGTTGTGCCCCATGTACATGGGGTAGTCGAGCCCTCGCAGGATGTTCATCTTCGACACGAGCGTGGGCGTGAGCATGGAGGACTTCGCCGTCAGCACGCGGCTGATGACCGACTCACCGCTCGAGTTGGCCACGGCCGTCAGGTCTCCCCGGCGCACGTCGTGGTCCGCGTAGAACAAGGACTGCGTCAGCGCGGAGTCCGACGGCCACATGTTCGCGCCGAAGATGGCGCCGTGGGGCGTGCGGAAGTGCACGAAGCACTTCTGGCGCTGCGCGGCCTGGGCCTTGGCTTCGCGAGGGCTCAAGAGCGAGGGGAGGATGGGCAGGGCCAGCACGGCACCGCCCGCGCCGCGCAGGAACATGCGGCGGTCCAATCGGAAGACAGGTGTGTCGCTCACTGGAAGCTCCTCTTCTTGAAGGTGGGATGACGGGCGACGGTCTTCAGCAGGTCCGCCATCGGCGCGCCGCTTCGCGCGACGCTCTCCATCTCCGAGAGCAGGCAGCCATCGCCGGAGGTGGACTCCACGCGCGCGTGCGCGAAGCGGAAGTAGTGCTGCGCGACGCAGGACTCGAAGAGCTGGCTCTCGTCAATCATCCGCGAGAGGTCCACGGCGCTGGAGATGGCGCGGCTCTCCGAGTCGTAGAGCAACACGTCCGCCGACGTGTCCACGGAGGGCGCGGCGGTCTCCTTGCCCTGAGGGTTGAACAGCCGCTCCACGGAGCGCTCCCGTCCCAGGGCATCGAACCCCTCCAGCACGAAGCCCGGTGGGTTGATGGTGTTGTTGTGGCAGCCTCCGCAGCTGCCTCCGGAGGTGAGCTGGCTCACCGCCTGGCGCGTCGTCATGCGGTCCGTCGGCGCGGGAGGACGGTCGCTGGCGTTGGGCGGAGGGGCTCCGACCTGCTGGCAGAGCAGGGCGTTGCGCACCATGTAGCCCTTGTGGATGGGACGCGTCGACGCGGTCCCCGTGGCCAGCATCGCCGCGCGCGTCACCAGGCCGCCGCGGGTCTTGGACGGGATGACCGGCGCCGGGCCCGTCCCATTCCAGGTGGGGACACCGTAGATGCCCGCGAGGAACGGGTCCGCCGTGTACGACTTCGGGTCATGCAGGAAGTCGCTCACCGAGCCACCGGAGACGATGGTGTTGTAGGCGGAGAGCTGGACGTCCTCGAACATCGCCGTGCGCGTGGCGTCCGTGGGCATCTCCGCGCCGACGAAGGCCTGGTAGACGGGGTCGTTGCGGAGCGCGATGAGGGAGGGCAGCTCGTCGAGCCGCAGCCACTCGTTGACGAACTCATCCATCGAGTTCCTCAGCTGGGGGCTCTTCATCATCCGGTCGAGCTGCGTGTTGAAGCCGTCCTCGGTCATCAGCGAGCCATCCGTGGCCGCGGCCCACAGCGCGTCATCCGGAGGCGCCTGCCAGAGCTGATAGGACAGCTTCGAGGCCAGCTCGAACGCGGAGAGCGGCGCCGCCGCCTGTCCCGCGGTGGTGCCGTGCTCGATGCGGTAGAGGAACCAGGGCGAGTTCAGGACGGTGGTGATGACGTCCGCCACGGAGGCCCTGTCCACCGGAGTCGTCCCGGCGATGTCGGCGAAGGCGGTGACCTCCTGCGTCGGGAGCGGGTAGCGCAGGACGCGCGAGCCCCAGCCTCGGATGAAGGTCTCCAGACAGGCCCGGTCATTGGCCGTCTGACTGTCGCTGGCGCAGGCGCCCAGCAGGGTGTTGCGGCGCGTGTCGGTGCTGGTGAGCTCTTGCGCGACGACCTTTCCCAGGTCGTACATGACGTCGATCTGCGTCTGCTGGATGGACTGGTCCAGCCGGCTGAAGCCGCCCTTCAAGTCACCGGGCGCGGGTGTGCGCCGGTCCGCGGGGTAGCGGGCGAGGTCGGGCGCGAGCTTCGTCCAGAGCGCGTCGGCATCCTTCGGGAGGGCACGGCCGACGGCGAAGCGCAGCGAGTTCATCAACTGCGTCCGCGACAGCCGGGGCAGGGGCAGGTCGGCGGGGACGGCTTTCGCGTCACAGGAGAACTTCGCCGGTGCTGGAGCGACGGCCCCGGGCAGGGTCGGCGGTGGCGGATCGGGATCGTCTCCGCCGCCGGTGTGGTGGTTGTAGCCGGCGGACCCATCACAGGCGACCGCGCCAGCACAGAGAAGCAGGGTGCTCACGTAGCGAGGAAGCGTCATGACCCTGGCTACGCGCGTGGCCGGAAATACTTTCCTGCCCGGAGGGCGAGCGAGGGAATGGACAGTCGATGCTGGCTGGGGGACACGCGCGACGCTACTCTCGGCGCCACCGCATGACCGCTTTGCTCTGCGCGCTCTCCCTCGTTGTCTTGACCCAGACCCCAGCGACGTCGGTGTCCTTCGACCTTCGCTCTCTTTCCGAACAGGACTATCGGCGGTGGGACGGCGTGGAGCTGGAGCGGAAGGTGGCCCTGCGCCTCATCCAGGAGGGCTTCGCCGTCGTCTCTCCCCAGAGCCCGGCACAGCTCCGCTTGCGCGTCGTGCGCACACCCGAGGGCCTGGGGCTCGAGGCGACGGGGCCTCGGCAGCGGGTCGAACAAGGGGTTCGCGTGGGGCGGGGCTCGCTCGCGGAGCTTCATCTGGAGGTCGCACAGAAGCTGACGGAGATGACGCGGGCGGTGGCCGTGCCTCCCGAGCCCGTGCCCGCGCCGCCCGTGCCGGAGGCGCCGCCGGTGGTGGAGTCCGCGAAGGAGCCTCCCATGGAGGTGGCCGTCGCCCCTCCGCCTTCCACGCTGGAGCTGGGCCTGGGGATGGGAACCCTCTGGCGAGGCGCGGGGTCGAAGGTGGCACCCCACCTCCTGCTCTCCGTCCGGCGGGGCCTGGGGTCCTTCGGCCTGGATGCGGAGGTGGGGCTCGGGGTGGCTCGCGAAGCGGCGCTGACGGCGTATGAGGTGCAAGGCGGGGCGTTCCTCGGCTATCGGCTTCCGGTGACGGAGCGCCTGCACCTGGAGCCCGGCGTGGGCGCGGGCCTGGTGCTCCAGGTCTTCCGACTCGAGGACGCCTGGGTCTCGGACGCGACAGGGACCCAGGTGTCTCCCGCGGGCTGGGCTCGGATGAAGCTCCGGTGGCGGTTCTCCGAGCGATTCGCGGCGGAGGCCCGCGCGGGCCTGGGGCTGGTGCGGCCCGTGTCCCATGTGCGCGAGGGCGAGACCTTGGGGGCTCGGGGCAGGGTGCGGGTGGAAACCGGAGCGCAGCTTTCCTGGGGACCGTAACCTTGGGAGGAAAGTTCCTCCGTCCTCATTCGTAGCTGCTCAGGTGCTGGATGTCGCGCGCTCTCCACCCCAAGGCTCCGCCCACCGTGCCCGCCCGGCCCGTGTCATTCGACGCGCTCTACGAGGAGCATGCGGAGGACGTCTATGTCTGGGCCATGCGCTATGCGGCCGGTCGTTCGGGCTGGGCCGAAGACATCACCCATGACGTCTTCCTCAAGGTCTGGGAGCACCAGGCCTGGCTGCGCGAGGAGGACGTGCGGGGCTGGCTCTTTCGCGTCACGCAGAACGTGGCGTTCTCCGCCCTGCGGCGCGAGAAGACGTTTCGACAGCGCATCGCCGACCTCTTGTTCCCGTCGCAGCCCACACAGACGGAGTCCACGCCGGAGAAGGACCTGGTGCGACGCGAGGCGGTGCGCAGTGCCACGGCGGCGTTGGACCGCTTGCCAGGGCAGGAGCGGGTGGTGATGGCCCTGAAGATTCTCGATGACCTGAGCCAGCGCGAGATTGCCCAGCTCCTCTCGCTGTCGGAAGGCTACGTGTCGAAGCTGATCAGCCGCGCCCATGGTCGGCTGACCGCTTGGGGATGGGAGGTGGAAGATGGAACCCCGTGACTTCCGCGCGGAGCTCCGGCGCGAGGACTCGCTCCGCCGTGAGCAAGGAATGCCTGTCGGTGTCCGGGCCCGGCTGGGCACGCGCCTGCGGGAGGCTCGTGAGCCGAGGCCCGCCGTCGCATGGCACCGGCGTCCGGTGTTCTGGGGGCTCGCCACGGCGGTGATGGTGGCGGTGGTGGCGCTCGGGGTGTTCTTCCCGCGGGCGCCTGGTTCACGCTCCTTGGGGGGACTCGAGGTGGCGCGGGCCAGCGCCGACCTGTCGGCCCGGGAGGAGGTCGAGGGGGTGGAGATTCAAGGCGGCGAGGCGGCCCTGGTGGACGTGGCCCGAGGCATCACCCTCCGGAACGAAGGGCCGCTCGTGGTGCGCCGGGAGCCTTCCGGGGTGCGGCTGGTCCGAGGGCGCGCGGAGTTCTCGGTGACGCACCGCCAGGTGGACGATCCACCCGCCGTGGTCCTCGTGTCGGGCGGCGCCATTGAAATCATGGGCACCCGCTTCACGGTGGAGGAGCGGGGCACGGGCGGGACGGTGACCTTGCATGAGGGCGCCATCGCCTTCCGTCGGCTCGATGGCGAGGTGATTCACGTGAAGGTCGGGCAGACGTTGGAGTGGCCGGTGGAGGTCCCAGCCCCCGAGCCCGCGCCAGCGCCTCCCGCGCCGGAGCAACCCCAGCCCCTGGCGAGGCCCGAGCCGAAGGTGGCTGTTCCCCGGGCTCCCGCCATGCGGGTTCGTCCGTCGAGCGTGGAGGAGGTGCTGCGGGAGTTGGAGGTCCTTCGCGGCCGGCGTGAGTTCGAGCAGGCGGCGAGGTACCTCGAGGAGTCGATGCGCAAGCAGCCCGTGGCGACGCAGGAGCGGCTCAGCTTCGAGCTGGGATCGCTGCTGACGTATCAGCTCGTGGACTCGCGCCGCGCTTGTGCGCACTGGGACCTGCACGCCAGACAGTTCCGGCGCGGGCTCTACGCGGAGGCGGTCCGGCGTGCCCGTGAGACGCTGTCCTGTGAGCGCCGCGAGGGTGGGCGATGACGCGGGGGGGCTGGAGCGCGCTGGGGCTGGCGGCGGCGCTGACGGCTTGCGGGCCCGTCGTCATCGACCATGCGCCGACCTCCAACCTGCTCGACGCGGAGACGGCTTCGCTGGAGACGGGGAGCGGCGTCTGGACGGCGTGGTTCGCGGTCACCATCGCGAGAGCGCCCACCGCCGCGCGCGAGGGTGACGCGGGCCTGCGCGTGGAGGTGACGGAGCCGTACGGGTGGGGCGTCGCCACGGACAACTGGCCCGGGTTCGCCGCCTCGCCCGGAGCTCACCGCGCGTCGTTCTGGGCCCGGGCGACGTCCGGGCGCTCGCTGGTCGCCGAGATGAAGGTCAAGTGGCGCGACGCGAGTGGTCGGGAGCTGCGCGTGGAGGCCCTCTCCAGCCCCGTGCTCACCGGGCAGTGGGTCCGGACCGAGCGCGAGCTGACGGCCCCCGCTGGCACCGAGCGGGTGTCGGTGGAGGTGACTGGGGCCGAAGGCACCCCGGGCGATATCATCGAGCTGGACTCCCTGGTGGTCCAGGCCCAGGGCTCGCTTTGAGGATGCAGGCCCTGAGTCCAACATCCAGGGGCTGACACGTGGAGTAGACGTCTCTGAACCGCTTCACCGCTTGCCATTGACCGGGCGCGGGGAGCGATGGGCCGCCCTGCTGGGTGTGAACAACCAATCCCTGGCCGGCATCGGGACGTCGTACGACGCGGAGTTCCATCAGTGGATTGACTGGGTCGCCACCGCGAGCAACCCGAGCACCTGCGCCAATCCCTGAGTCCTTCCCGAGAGGCTGAGCGTCTGGATTTGGCGCCTGTTGTCGTGACTGGCGCAGGCGCCAGTCTTTATTTCAGGAGTCCCGTCGAACGGGTTTGACAGGGCGGTCGGTCACATCGGAGAACCTCGCGCTCAGAGACCAAGCGTCCATGTCGGGCGCACGCGAGGCAGCATGTCATCGTTGTTTTCAAAGGGGCTCACAGCCCAGATCGCGCCATGGCGCACCAGCTGGGTGCTCGGACTGGCTGCTTGTACCCTCGTTGCGTGTCACGACCTGCAGCGGGACGGTGAGCCTCCGGTGGCGCAGGACCTCACCGTCGAGGTGGCGGAAGACGCGCCCGTAGAGCTGCGGTTCCAGGCCAGCGGCTTCGGAAGCCTGGTCTACGCCATCGTCGCTGCTCCGGACCATGGGACGCTGAGCGAGGTTCGTCCCGATGGGAGCGTCACCTATACCCCGAACGCCGACTACGACGGCGCGGATGCGCTCAGCTTCCAGGTCATCGACCACTGGGGGCAGACCGCGCAGGGCCAGGTGACCCTCACCGTCAAGCCGGCGAACGACGCGCCCACGCTCTCCGCGGTGGCAAACCAGCGCATCGCCTCGGGCGGCTCGACGGGCGAGCTGGCCTTCACCGTGGAAGACGTGGACACCCCCGCGGACCGCCTCACGGTCACCGCCACGTCCTCGAACGCGGACCTGGTGCCCAACGATCCGAGCAAGCTCGTCCTGGGGGGCTCCGGCGCCAACCGCACCCTCCACGTCATTCCAGCCGCCGGTGTCAGCGGCACCACCACCATCACCCTCGCGGTGGGGGACGGCGCAGATACCACCTCGATCACATTCACCGTCGAGGTCACGGCTCCGGCGAGCCTCTACTGGGTGACGGCCACCAACTCGTTGTGGAAGGTGGACCTGAACGGCGCGAACGCGGTGGAGCTCAAGACGGGCATCGCCGGGCTCTCCGTCGTGGCCACGGACCCGCTCACCCGGACTGTCTACTACAAGCGGGACAGCGCCCTCGTCCGGGTGGACAGTGCCGGGGCGAACCCGGTCGACATCGTGGCGAATGGGGGCTTCCCCAGCGGGCTGGCGGTCGATGCGACGAACCGCAAGCTGTACTGGTCTGACTTCAACGGGAAGCGCGTCATGCGCGCCGAGCTGGATGGGAGCAATCCCACGCAAGTCATCGGCGGTATCGACAGTCCGTCCGCCCTCGCGGTCGATGCCTCGCGGGGCAAGGTGTATGTCATCACCTATAACAACACCGTGCTCATCCGGTTCAACCTGGATGGGACCCAGAAGGAGACCCTCGCCACGGGCGTGGGCGGGCAGGGCGTGGGGCTCGCGCTCGACGTGAGCGGCGGGAAGCTGTACTTCGCGACCCGCGGGAGCAGCCTCTATGTCGCGAACCTGGATGGCACCGACATCACTCCGCTGGTGTCGAACCAGAGCACGGTGCATGGAGTCGCCATCGATGTCGCGGCGGGACGGGTGTACTGGGTGGATTGGCTGGGGGAAGCGGTCCGGAGCGCCCGGCTGTCCGACGGCGGCGATATCCAGACGCTGAAGTCGGGCGGCGGCCGGAACCTGGGGCTGGCCCTGATGCCCGCGCCGTAGCACGGATGTGGAGAGGCCCTGCCCATGAGGGGCGGGGCCCTGGTGCCCGCCCGCGTGAGTGGACGCGAGGTCAGCGTCGAGGTGCGTTGGCGGAGAGAATGGCCTCGAACGCGGTGCGCACGCGAATCGCGACGTCCTTGCGCGGCGTGGCGGGGAGCTTGCCGTCGAGGTGCAGGAACGCGAGGCCGTGCACCAGTCCCCAGGCCGCGGTTGCGAGGGACGGTGCATCGGCCTCCGGGAAGATGTGGGCCAGGAGGAGGGCGAGCAGGTCGCGCAGCTCGGAGGCCGCCTGGACGCGTTCGTCGTGGGTGTCGCTGCAGGGTTGTCCGAACATGAGTCGGAACAACGCGGGCCGCTCCAGCGCGAAGTGGACGTAGGCGACTCCAAGCTCGGCGAGCTCCGAGGCCGACGCAGGGAGGGCTCGCCCCTCCGTCAGCCGAGCCTTCAGCTCGCGGAACCCCTCGGTGGCCAGCGCGGACTCGAGCGCCTCCCGGTCCGCGAAGTGGCGGTAGGGCGCAGTGGGAGAAACCCCCGCCCGGCGAGCGACCGCGCGCAGCGAGAAGGGCTCCCCTTCCTCGAGCATCTGCATCGCGGCCTCGAGCAGCGCCGCGCGCAGGTCCCCGTGGTGGTATCCCCCCTTGCTTGATGTTGACATCGCTTACATTCCTCTTATCAATATGTGAGCGCCGTAAACATAACCCCGGTCCCCGAAGGAGGGAACGCGATGTCATCGACCCTGTTTGCACCCCTGTCGCTTCCGAGCGGTGTGGTCCTCCCCAACCGGCTCGTGAAGGCGGCCATGGAGGAGAACATGGCGGGAGAGGGGCAGCTGCCCAGCGAGTCGCTCCAGCATCTCTATCGGCGATGGAGTCAGGGGGGCACGGGGCTGCTCATCACCGGCAATGTGATGGTGCATGCGGAGGCCCTGACGGGGCCGGGTGGGGTCGTGCTGGATGCGCAGTCGCCGCTGGAGCCGTTCCGGCGCTGGGCGGAGGCGGCGAAGAGTGGAGGGGCGCAGGTGTGGATGCAGATCAACCATCCGGGGCGGCAGGTGATGGCCGACATGCCGGGGGTTGCGTGGGGCCCTTCGGCGATCCGGGTCGACATCGGCAAGCTCAGTAACCGGCTGGCGCATCCGGTCGAGATGACGGCCGAGCAGATTGAAGCGACCGTCGCGCGCTTCGCGGAGACGGCACGGCGAGCGGAGGAGGCGGGCTTCGATGGCGTCGAGATTCATGCGGCGCACGGCTACCTGGTGTCCCAGTTCCTCTCGCCGCTGGCGAACAGGCGCACGGACCGCTGGGGTGGGAGCCTGGAGAACCGGGCGCGGCTGCTCCTGGACATCGTGCGGGCCGTGAGGGCGACGGTGGGGGCGAGGTTCGCGGTGGCGGTGAAGCTGAACTCGGCGGACTTCCAGCGGGGAGGCTTCGAGGCCGCCGATGCGCGGGCGGTGATTGAGATGCTCGCGCCGCTGGGGGTCGACGTGGTCGAGCTGTCGGGGGGCAGCTATGAGAGTCCCGCGATGGCGGGGCGGTCCGCGGATGAGCGGACGCTGGCGCGGGAGGCGTACTTCCTCACGCTCGCGAAGGAGCTGGCGAGGAACAGCCCGCTCCCGCTGATGCTCACGGGAGGCATCGTCCGGCGGCCCGTGGCGGAGGAGGTGCTGGCCGAGGGCGTCGAATTGGTCGGAATGGGCACGGCGCTGGCGGTGGACCCGGACCTGCCGAACAAGTGGAGGTCGAGCGTCGACGCGCGGGTCGAGCTTCGCCCCATCACGCTCCAGAACAAGTCGATGGCCTCGGCGATGGGGATGGCTCGAGTGCGCTATCAACTGCGCCGGCTCGGAGAAGGCGGAGTGCCGCGTCCAAGCGTCAGCCCCTTGCTCGCGTATGCACGGGAGGAGCTGAGCCGGCGTTGCTCGCTGCGGCGTTACAGGAAGTGGCTGCTCGCGCGTCAGGGCACGAGCACGGCCTTGTAGTGGCCGGCGCGACACGCACGAACTCTTCCCTCTCGTCGACTCCGTACCGCTGGTGAGGATGCCGTCTGGTCAGCGACAGAGGCGCCCCAGGAAGCTTCACGGCAACAAGGCGTATGCCTCCAAGAAGAACCGGCGTGGACTCCGGTTGCGCGGTATTGCTCCACTTTCGCCGACTTTGTCCTGACATTTGTTAGAGGCTCTTAGAGAGGTTGAGCATGGAACTAGACAGCCTCACCTTCGCCACAAAAGGCTGCGCGTTCGCATTCATCCACTCGTTATCCATGCGAACACTTCTCGCGGCGCAGCGTGCCCGGAGTTGGGGTGCACGGACTTGACCCGCAGGAAAGCAGCCATGGGTGAGATCTCGACGTGGCGGACGGAGAGCAGATCAAACATCGCGCGACGAAAGCCGAAAGAGCATCCCTGGCCGCATCGCGCCCGCAGGCAGACACCTAGCGAGCAGCATCAGGCAGTGGCGACGGCGATGCGAAGCAGGTGTGGGATGCACGAACCGAGGAGCCCTTCCCTGGGTCTTCAAGCCCCGGCTTGACAGAATGCAGGCTCCTGTTTACCAATATGGGACGGTCGTGAGCCATCCGACGGCGGGGCCTTCGCGCCTCGATCCTGCAAAAGCTCTCGGATTCTCGTCACCCACCTCCATATCCACCCTGCAACGACGGTTCACCTGCCGTCCGGCCACGAGGCGCGCGCGTCCCTTGAACAGGGAGTGGGCCCTCCCTTGCCCGAACGAGGGTGCCTGGACGGCGGAGAGGACTGGAGATGCAACAGGATCAGACTCACCCTCGCTGGCTGCCGCTGCGTGATGGACATGCCGTACCCATCGATGGGCTGTGGCCGCACGAACTCAAGGTTGCGGCCAAGGCGGTTCGTCAGGGGCCTCGCGAGAGGGAGATTCAGCACACCACCACACTCAATGCCGTGGTGAAGGCGCTCGGCTTTGAAGGGGGATTCCCGGGTTACCTCCGAGAGGGTGTTCCGCGCCTGGAGCGCCTCTTTCGCGAGCAGCGCCTCCAGAAGCCGAGCAACTTTTTCGGCGCTCCCTATTCTCGACATACGCTTTCCCGCGAGGCTCTGTCAGGACGGCTCTTCCACTCCGGGCGGCCCATGCCTCGACGTGTATGGCTGGGTGTCGACGGGTTCGACTGGGAATTGATTGTCTCTGCGGCGCAACCCTACCTTCCGTCCCGAGAGCGGTGGATGACTGTGTCGTACAAGCCCTTGGGCCACCTCATCTCAGAAGCCCGGCAGGACAGCTCGCTGGCCCCCCTCCTCCTCGCCAAACACATGGATGAGTGGACCTCCGGAGCGAACTTCCTGGGGGATGTGCTTCTCAGTCCACGGGATGGCTCAGGTGCTGTTCTTGAGACATATTGGCAGAATGACAGCTCTTTGGAGTTGCGCACGCGGTCCACGAGAGCCGCGCATGCGGTGATGGCAGTCTTCCGCGAGTGGATTGAGCAGTCACCACTTGGATGGGTGGACGTGCTGCCGGTGACGAACACGCTGGTCATCCTGCGAGGACCAGAGGGTGCATGGGACTTCGTCTTCGCCAATCTTCGGGGGCACGCACCACCGGGCCGGCCATTCGCGACAAGCCTTGCAGCCGAAGATGTACCAAACAGATTGTTCCAATCCGAGTGCTGCGCGGATTTTGAGTACGCCCGAGCTGGAGTCTGGCGATATAGAGAGACGCATCTCGCGGAGGAGCACTTCTATGCCACAGGCGGGAAAAGCGCGGAGTACCCGGGCGGGGCGGAGGTTCTTCGGCGATACCTGGTGTCCACGGGAGACATGAATGAATTGCCGCCTCCATCACCTGTTACATACCCGGCGGACTGGAGTGCCGTGGAAGCTGCAGGGAAGCGACTCTTTGTCTCCCCGTTGGTGACCATCGCCGACTTCGATACCTTCCTGCGCCTCAGCTGCTACCGCGAGCGCCGTCAGGTAGAGCCGTCATTGGAGGACGCAAACGGGCAGGACCCATCGCACCTGCCCGTCACGGTGACCTGGTTCGATGCGCTCGCCTACCTGACTTGGTTCGAATCCATCCGGCGGATTCCCGTGCGGCTCTTGCGTGTGGAGGAGTACCTGGCTCTCCACCCCGGAGCATTGCCCTCCCAGAACAACCGCCGTGTGGAATCAGGTTGTGTCGACTTCACCTGGCACGATGGAAAGCCACTCACCCATTGGAGGGTTGGCAGTGACTACGGACGCCTTCAATTGAAGGCCCGCTTCAAAGCGGAGCTCCCTTGGCGCCAGGGACTTGGGGGCGTGCCATTCCTCTGTTCCGACTCCTTCGGAGAGTGGTTGTACGAACATGTAGGCGGCGAAGCGGCCGCGATCAACACCCACGACTTGGAAGCAATCATCGAACGGGGGACTTCACCGAAGCGGAGCTTCTTCCTCGCGGACGACTGGGGTGCCTATCAGGCCTGCAAGATTGGCTTCCGCATCTGCAGCGACGTTGGGTGAGCCCCCGGGACAGCCCTTCCCTCAAACGAAGCCAGAGCCGAAGCCGGAAGAGGCAAGCGAGCCGCCCTAACAGCTCCTAGCAAATGCCAGGACCGCGGCGTCGTAGGCGCATGACGCAGCGGCCCAGGGCGGCCCAGCTTCTTCTTCGGCCGAGGCGGCGGCAGCAGCGGCGACATACGCTGCCAGAAGGCGTCAGGGGCGAGTTTGCGGACCATGCCCTTCAAAGTGGGAACGCCCCTTGCTCTCGGCCTGCCCAGCCCTGACTTTTGCTTGGTGCTGCCAATGCTGATGAAGCGATTCCCTGCCATTCCTTGGGCTAGGTGGAAGTACATAGGGTGACGGCATTGCATTCGTCCTGGCGATTGCAGATAGTCGTGAGAGGCTTTGCGTCTCTTGCCCGAGCCTCGTTCCGCAGGTGAGAAGGCCTGACGTGCTTTGTCGCCCGGACACGATTGCAGGCGGCTTGCAGGCATAGGGGCGGTGCTGTTCGGGCCTTGAGCGGAGCGAACCTCGTTGGAAGAACCCGTCGGCCACCCAAGGGAGCACAGTCCATGTCACGACATCGCCCTGTGTCGCTGTTGATGATGTGTCTGGCATCGAGCCTGGCATTCGCGGATGCCCAGGAACCCATTCCAGAGCACGACCTCGAGCCCGTTCCTCCCGATGAGGAGATTGTCCCCGCCTTGCTCCAGGATGCCTTCTCGGATGCGGAGCCCGGATTGGAAGAAGCGTTGGGCGATGACTTCGCTTCGGAAGGCCAGTTCCTGGTGGGGGATGTTCTCTACACCGCGCAGGAGATTCGAGAGCAGGGAATCCACATCTCCCACTTCGTGGTCGACGACAATGCGGCGGAGCGACAAGCCATTCTGGGATTCCGCACCACGGATGAGCTCCAGATCTACCTGTTCATGACGGGGAAGTACCCCAGCGAGACCCCGCAGGGAGTGCAACTGCAGTGTCCGCAAGTCGACTCCCCAGCCTATTTCTTCATGGATACGGCGTACGACACCGGCGAAGGCTACTTCGCGCTATGGCCCGGAATGGCTCTCTCACGTCTTGGCCGGTGGAATGACAAGATTTCGTCGCTTTGGGGGGCGCCCTGCGCGACCTGGACCGTGATCCATCAGCACTCGGACTTCAAAGGACGCAAGTTGTGGGTCTATCGAGGCACGGCCATTCGCAGCCTTCGGTGGCATGGCTTTGCTGAATGGTGGGGGCCCTTTGCCTATTGGGCTTCCTGGAATGACCGCGTGTCGTCAGTCCAGATCCTTTGGTGAGGGATAGGTCAGGGTCAGCGGCGACCAATCCTGACGGCCGGTGACGCCAGTCTGTCCGAGGGTGATGGAGATAGCCCCTCATCCCTGAATTCCGACCCCTCGTCGGAACCCGCCCGCCCTGTCATCGCCCCCGAAGTACGACGAGCAGGAACCCACCACGGAGTTCCTCGCATGCCTGTCCGAAACGTCCTGGCTGTCCTCGTGCTCGCACTGACCACCTCGGTCCTCGCGGCGGAGCCAGCCCCACCGCGGCGTCCAGCGTCCCCCGCGGAGGCCGCCGCCCGGCACCGGGAGAAGCTCTCTCCGCTGCGGGTCCTGGTGGGTGAGTGGCAGGGTGAGGGGTGGATCGACATGGGCCCGCAGGCGGGGGGCCGCAAGACGTTCCAACTGAAGGAGTCCGTGCAGTCGCGCCTCGATGGAACCGTCCTCATCGTGGAGGGACTGGGGACCAGCCGCGCGGGCCCGGAGGCCACCGAGGTCCCCGTGCACCAGGCCCTCGGCGTCTTCTCCTGGGATGACGCCGAAGGTCGGGTGCGCTTCAGTGCCTATCGGATCGGCGGTGGCGTCGTGGATACCGAGATGAAGCTCCTGGGCGACGGGGTCTTCCAGTGGGGCTTCGACATGCCTCACGGCCGCATCCGCTTCACGCTGAACGTTCGTGACAACGTGTGGGTGGAAAAGGGAGAACTTTCACGCGACGGAGGCAAGACATTCAGTCTGTTTCTCGACATGACGGTGCGGCGCGCGAAGTGACCCCCGGGATGCGCTGGGCCTTGTTCGCGGGCGGAACGCTGCTGCTCGCGGCGCTGGTCACCGCGTTCCTCGTCATCCCTTCGTCCGAGCCGCTCTCCGGGGTCACCCGCATCTACGCGCTCAGTGTCTTCTACGGCACCTTCATCGGCTTCCCGTCGATGCTGGTGATGCCCGCGGTGGGCCGGCATGCCATGCACGGTCCGCCCGTGGCCGCCTTGCTCCGCTGCATGGCCGCGTGCGCGGCCATCACCGCCGTGATGATGACCCTGGCGACCGTGACGTTGACGGGCCTGGGCGCCTTTCCCGCCTCCGCGTTGAAGCGGCACCTGGTCATCGATGGCGGCATCGGTCTGGCATTGAGCCTGCCCGCGGGGCTGTGCGCGTTCGCGTATTCCCGGATGGCGGGTCGCATCCGCAAGCGGGATGCTCGCTTGCGCGAGGCCGAGGCCCTGCGCGAGCGCGCGGAGTTGCTGGAGGCCGAAGCCCGCTTCGACGCGCTGTCCGCGCGCCTGCAGCCCCATTTCCTCTTCAACACCCTCAACTCCATCGCCACGCTGGTGCGTGAGGACCCACGCGCCGCGGAGGCCATGGTGGAGCGGTTGGCCTCCGTGCTGCGCTCCTCGCTGGATGCGGGGGCCGGGCGACAGGTCCCGCTCCAGCGTGAGCTGGACCTGGTGTCCGACTACCTGGAGCTCGAGCGCGTGCGGCTGGGGGCACGGCTGCGTTGCGCGCTCGACGTCCAGCCGGGCCTCGAGCGGATCGCCGTGCCTCCCTTCTCGGTGCAGACGCTGGTGGAGAACGCCGTGAAGTACGCCGTGGCCCAGCGGCGCGAGGGCGGCGAGGTCCAGGTGACTGTATTCGCGGATGCCCACCACCTGCGCATCGAGGTGCGCGACGACGGCCCCGGCATCTCAGGGGCTCCGCCACCAGGGCACGGGCTCGACATGCTGACGCGGCGGCTGGCGTCCTCCTTCGGGCCGGACGAGGCGGGCTTGTCCATTTCGAGCGGCGAGGGCGGCGCCGGCGCTTGCGTGAGGGTGTGGCTGCCGCGGACGGACGCCACATGAGCGCGCCGAGGCTCCTTCGCGCCGTGCTGGTGGATGACGAACCGCTGGCCCTGCGGCGCCTTGCCCGCATGCTCGAGGACACGGGGCGTGTGACGGTGGTCGCCACGTTCACCGACCCGGTGGAGGCCCTGGAGTCCCTGCGCACCGCGCCGCCGGATGCGCTCTTCGTGGATGTGTCGATGCCGGGACTCGATGGCTTCGCGCTGGTGGAGGCCCTCGCCATGCCGCCGCCCGTGGTGTTCACCACGGCCTTCGACACGTTCGCGCTGCGCGCCTTCGAGGTGAGCTCCGTGGACTACCTGCTCAAGCCCGTGGACACGCGAGGTCTCCTCCGTGCGCTGGACAAGCTGGAGCGAATGCACCCCGAGCTCGCGCAGGAGCGCCTACGCGCGCTGAAGGTGGCGCTCCAGCCCCCCGCGCCGCTGACTCGGCTGACGTCGAGGACAGGCACCCGTGTGCACGTGGTGGAGCTCGAGGACGTCACACACCTCTACGCCGAGGACCGGCTCGTCTACGCGGTGCGTGCCGGGCACGCCGATGTGGTGGACATCTCGCTCGCGGAGCTGGAGCGCCGGCTCGACCCGTCGCGCTGGCTGCGCATCCACCGCGCCACGCTCGTCCGGCTCGGGGCGGTCACGATGGTTCAGGGCGGGTACGGCGACGCCCGTGCGCACTTGAAGGACGGGACGGTGCTCCCCGTTGCTCGCGACCGTCTGCGCGAGCTGCGAGAGCGGTTGGGTGGCGCGGCGATGGCGCGGAGTCCTCCGGGCCGTCGCTCATAGGTGCCCGGCAGGTCGACAGGTCGGGCCGGCACGCGGGAGGAGCCGAAGACCGCGAGGAGCGCGCGGTATCGCACGAATCCCCTCGAGGACGTCGCCGCGGAACGACCCGGGCGCGCCGTTCATGCGCGCGCCCGGAGGCGGAGGACCTCAGGGCTTGCGCTGCGCGAGCAGCCAATCCCAGACGTTCGGGTCCTTGAAGACGATGTCTCCGATGGCCTGGTCACCCGGGTTGCGGATCGTGAAGAGCACGGGGCGCGAGGGCGCCGCGCCACTCGGGTCCACGGCTGTCTGGCCGCTGACCCACTGCCAGCCACCCGTCGCGGGACGGAAGAAGGCGGTCTGGTTCTCCAAGGGGGCGGTGTAGTCGGCCAGCACGCCGCGGGTTGATCCCATGGCAGTGCCGAACTGGTCGAACCAGGAGGCCGTCGCCTCGTATCGATAGGCCGTGTCATCCTTGCCATGGATGGCCCACACGGGGAGCCCCGCGTTCATCATCCCATCCGAGATGCTTTGGGCTCCGGCCCACGACCTCGGGCCCGCAGCGAGGATGGCCGCGAGCCTGTTGGGGAAGACTGCAGCGAAGTTGATGGCGCCACCACCCCCCAGGCCCAGACCCGCGATGTAGGTCCGGTGGGGGTCGACCTTGTACGTCGCCTGGAGTTGGCTGACGAAGGGGCCCAGGTAGTGCTGGGCCTCGAACTGGTTCCATTCGCCGTGGAGGGATGTCTGCGGCGCGATGAGCACGAAGGGGTAGTCCTTCCCTTCCTGGTCGATGTAGCGGAACGGGCCCTCCCGCCGGACGCGCTCGAGTTCCTCCGGCCCTCCGTCCCCTTTGTGTTCCGTGCCATGGAGGAAGAACACCACCGGCCAGTTCGTGCCCACCGAGTAGCCGGCGGGAAGGTAGACCACGTAGCCGTAGTTCCCCGGCGAGGGGGAGGTCTTGTGGACCTCCGTCACGGTGCCTCGTCCCGGCGGGGCCGCATGCACCCTCACGTAGGTCCTGGCTGATCGACGGGCTCCGCCGTCGTCCGTCACGGTGAGTTGGAAGATGTACGCGCCCTGCACGAGGCCGGAGAGCGTTGTCGTCAGTGAGGAGGCATTCGTGAGCGTGGCGGTGTTGGGGCCCAGCGTCTGTATCCACTGACTCGAGACAATCGTTCCGTCGGAGTCGCTCGCCGTGCCGCTCAGCGTCGTCCGCGAGGTGGGCAGCACCAGATTCTGGACCTGACCCGCGGAGACGACGGGCGGGGTGTTCGCGACCGCGCTGCCTGCCCACAGCGCGACCAGCAGGAGGGGGCGAAGTTTCTTCCACGACTGTGGATTCATGGGGCGTTTCCTTGGGGGTGGGGGCCAACGACTGGCAGTAACGAACCCACCACGGGAATCGCTTTATGTCTGGTATTTCCGGGAGCCCGCACACCCAGCGGGCCCCCGCGCATGCCCGGACAGGGGCCTCTCGCTCAGTTTGTTTTCAATCCAAACTGCTTGGCCCACACTCCTGGGAGGCACACCCCGCCACCACAGTCCATCGCACCCGGAGGGCACTGGATTCTGGGGTCGCTGATGCAAACGTCGGTCTTGTTCGGACAGACGTCTCCGAAGAAGTTGCCGCAGGGCTTGGGGTTCGCAAGACAGACACCGACGCCGCCCTTGATTTCTTTTTCACCCACACAGATTGCGCTCTGGGGGCACTGCTTGTTGGAGGCGCCGCCGCAGCGCTTGGGCGTGGCGGCGGCCGGCTTGGGCTGGAGCTTGGGCTGGGGCGCCGCCGCGGTGAAGGCCGTGAAGGCAATGAGGAAGAGGGTCGCTTTCATTCCTGTCAGTCTCCTTGCAAGGGATGAGAGCTCGGAGACTACCCGGCGACCCATTCCATTTCAGCGAGGGCGCTTGCTCTCCTGGAACGTCACCTCGAGCGGCACTTCCTTGCCGTCTCGCAGCACCGTCGCCTGCACCGTCTCACCGGGCTTGGAGGCGTTGAGGACGAACATCAGGTCCTCGACGCCGCCGATGGCGTGCTTGCCCAGCCGCACGAGGATATCGCCTCGCAGCATTCCCGCCTTGTCCGCCGCGCCCCCCGCGCGCACGCCCGCCAGGAGCATGCCCTTCTGCCCCGCCGGGAGGCCCGCGTAGTCCGGCACCGTGCCCAGCGACGCGTTGAAGCTGCGCATGTCGCCGCGCGGCGCGGGGGAGGGGACGTTGCGGTACGTCAGCGTCGTCGCCCCATCCAATCCCAAGGTCACCGCCGACACGACGCGCGCCACCTGCGCCGTCCCCACCGCGTTGAGCCGCGCCACCGTGTCCGAAGGCTTGTGGTAGTCCGAGTGCGTCCCCGTGAAGAAGTGCAGCACCGGCACGCCCGCCGCGTAGAACGGCGAGTGGTCGCTGGGGCCATAGCCATCTCCACTCGGGTTGCACGTGACGCGCGCCTCGCCACAGGCGCGGGCCAGCAGCGGCCCCCACTCGCCAG
The DNA here is from genome assembly GCF_000331735.1 of Myxococcus stipitatus DSM 14675. GTDB lineage: Bacteria > Myxococcota > Myxococcia > Myxococcales > Myxococcaceae > Myxococcus > Myxococcus stipitatus. The sequence continues at coordinate 5,168,183 of NC_020126.1, forward strand.
CGGACTCCGCGCCCAGCACGGAGAGCCCGCTCGCGCGCAGCCGTCCCACCATGTCCAGGTTCAGCATCGCGGTGACCTGCTTCATCGCCGCATCGCCCCGCTGACGCGTGAAGTGCGTGGAGCCCAGCAGGCCCGTCTCCTCACCCGAGAAGGCCACGAAGAGCACATCCCGCTTCAGCTCCCCCTGGCGCTCCTTCAGCGCCCGCGCGATCTCCAGCAGCGCCGCCACACCGGAGGCATTGTCATCCGCCCCCACGTGCGGCTCGTGCCGGTCCGGCGTCAGCGAGGACCGTCCACCGAACCCCAGGTGGTCATAGTGCGCGCCCACCACCACCGTCCCCGGCAGCTTGCCCTCTCCGGCCTCCAGCACCGCCGCGACGTTGAACGCCGGCCGCTGCTCGGTCTCGAGCTTCACCACGACCTGCGCCTCGACGCGCTTGCCCGCGACGAGCGTCGGCATCAGGGGCTCCATCGCCGCGCGCTTCACCACCACCACCGGGATGCCCGCGTCGCCAGGACCTTCGGGCGACAGCGAGGGCAGGGTGGCCTCGGGCGGCATCTGCCACTCCTTGGGCGCGGGCGTCGGCGCCTGCGGCCAGTCCACCACGATGAGCGCCTTCGCGCCGCGCTGCGCGGCCTGCCACGCCTTGTACCGGAGGTCTCCGAAGCGCCGCTGCTTGTCCGTGTCTCCGAACTCCGCGCTGTCCGGAACGAAGCGGCGCACCACCACGACCTTCCCCTTCACCTTCAGCTTCGCGTAGTCGTCCACCTCGAGTGACGGCTCCGAGATGCCATAGTTCGCGAAGACCAGCTGCCCCTGGGCCTGTCCCTGGCTGGAGAACCCCAGCACCGTGAAGGCGTCACCCGCGAGCACCGTCTTCCCCAGACGCACCTGCGTCCCCGCCGCGGGCCGCACCGCCGTCGTCACCGGGAACGCCTGGCGATAGGCCCCCGCGTCTCCCGCGGGCTTCAGCCCCAGCTCCATGAACCGCGCCTCCACGAACGCGCCCGAGGCCTCCAGGCCCTCCGTGCCGATGCCCCGGCCCTCGCGACCCGGGTCCGCGAGGAACGTGACGTCCTCCCGGATGCGCTCCGGAGCGCCCTCGGCGACGCCCGGCTTCGCGTCCTCCACCCAGCGCGCGATGAACAGGTTCGTGTCGTTCTTGCCCTGCGCCGTGGCGCGGTTGCTCGAGAACGCCAGCCACTTGCCGTCCGGCGAGAACATCGGGAAGCCGTCGAAGCCCGGCGCGTGGGTGATGCGCTCCAGGTTCGAGCCATCGACGTCCACCGCCCAGATGTCGAACTCGCGGCCCTTGGGGTCACCGTGGTTCGACGAGAAGAGGATGCGCCGACCGTTGGGGTGGAAGAACGGCGCGAACGCGGCGCCATTCAGCCAGGTGATCTGCCGGGCCTCGGAGCCATCCGCGTTGGCCACATACAGCTCCAGCTTCGTGGGCCGCACGAGCCCGCGCTTGAGCAACCCCTGATAGTCGTCGAGCGCCTTGCCCGGCTGAGGCCGCGACGCACGCCAGACAATCTGCGAGCAGTCCGCGTTGAAGAACGCGCCGCCGTCATACCCGGGCGAGTGCGTGAGCCGCTTCACGTTCTTCCCGTCGCGGTCCATCCGGTACAGCTCCAGGTCCCCATCCCGAACGGACGTGAAGAGGATGGAGCCGTCCTTCGCACACACGGTGCCTTCCGCGTCGTAGCCCGGCGCGTCGGTCAGCCGCTGCACACCCGTGCCATCCGCGTTGGACTTGAAGATGTCGTAGCTGTCGTAGAGCGCCCAGACGTAGCCCATGGAGTGGTCGGGCTTGGGCGGGCACTCGGGGCCGCCCAGGTGCGTGGACGCGTAGATGACCTCCTGGTCACCCGGCAGGAAGTGCGCGCACGTCGTGGCGCCCTTGCCCGAGGAGACCGGGTCCACCTTGGCGGCGGCGCCGCTCACGGGGTCCACCGTCATCCGGTAGATGCGGTCGCACCCCATGCCCTCGTGGCGGGCCTGGAGGGAGAGCTGCTTGCCGTCGAAGGACCAGTAGGCCTCGGCGTTCTCGCCGCCGAACGTCATCTGCCGCAGGTCCGCCAGCCGGACTTCCTCCGGGAGCGCGGGGACCTGCGGAGACGTGGAGGTCGCTCCCGTGTCTGCGGGCGGGAGCGTGGGGGTGGCGCAGGACGTCAGCGCCAGGACTGAGAGGAGGGCTCGCTTCATGGGGCGCGACCATGTCAAAGGCCGCGCCCACACTCAACGTCCGGCCCTCCGCATCTTTTGCGCGCTATTGCAGCACGGCGAGCAGGTCCCCTCCCTGGACGGAGGCCTTCAGCGTGGTGGCCACCTCCGCGATGGTGCCCGCGCGAGGCGCGCGCACCACCGTCTCCATCTTCATCGCCTCCAGCGTGACGAGCGGCGCGCCCGCAACGACGGTCGCCCCGGCCTTGACATGGAGGGCGATGACGGTGCCCGGCATGCTCGCGGCGACATGGTTGGGATTGGAGCGGTCCGCCTGGCGCCGCGCCTCCACTCGGGCCGCGCGGCTGCGGTCGCGGACCTGCACCGTGCGGTTGTGTCCGTTCAGCGCGAAGTAGACGGTGCGCAGGCCATCTTCATCCGGCTCGCCGACGGCGGACAGGCTGATGACCAGCGTCTTCCCCGGCTCCAGGTCGACCCAGATCTCCTGACCCACCTCCATGCCGTAGAAGTAGTTCGGCGTGTCGAGGATGGAGACGTCCTCGAACCGGGCCGCGTCATCCAGGTAGCCCGCCATGACGCGCGGGTAGAGCGCGCTGGAGATGGCGTCCACGCGGGAGATGGGCTGGCCCGTCTTCTTCGTCAACTCGGCGCGCAGGGCCTCCAGGTCGAGCGCGGGCATGCTCGCGGAGGGACGGCCCTCGACACGCGGCAGGCCCTTGAGCACCGCCGTGCGCAGGTCCTCCGGGAAGCCGTTCGGCGGCTGGCCCAGCTCTCCTCGGAAGTAGCCCACCACGCTGGAGGGGAAGTCCAGGCGCGGCGCCTCCGCGATGAGCTTCGCGTGCGTGAGCGTCGCGGCCTCCGCGAGCGTGGCCGCGCGCACCATCAGGTCGTTCTTCAAGAGGAAGATGGCGAAGTCGCCCACCATCTTCGACGAAGGCGTCACCTTCGGGATGTCGCCCACCAGCACGTTGACGAGCGCGAAGGCATCCTTCACGTCGTTCCACCGGTTGAGCAGCCCCATCTCGGCGACTTGAGGCCGGAGGTTGGAGTACTGGCCTCCGGGAATCTCGTGGTAGTAGACCTCGCTCGTCGTGCTCTTGAGGCCGCTCTCGAAGGGGGCGTAGTACTCGCGCACGTCCTCCCAGTAGTTGGCGAGCGGCTGGAGCCGCGCGTTGGCGAGCCCCGTCTCGCGCGGGTGCCCACGCAGCGCGCTCACCAGGGCGTTGAGGCTGGGCTGGCTGGTGAGGCCCGCCATGCTGCCCAGCGCCACGTCGACGATGTGCACCCCGTGCTCGATGGCCTCCAGGTAGCTGGCGATGCCGTTGCCCGCGGTGTCATGCATGTGCAGGTGGATGGGCAGCCGCGTCACCTCGCGCAGCCGGTCCATCAGCGTGGCCGCGGCGCGGGGGCGCAGGAGGCCCGCCATGTCCTTGATGCAGAGGAAGTGCGCGCCCGAGTCCTCGATGCGCTTCGCCAGGTCCGCGTAGTAGTCCAGCGTGTACTTCTTGCGCTTGGGGTTCGCGACGTCGCCCGTGTAGCAGATGGCCACCTCCGCCACCTTGCCCGTCTTGAGGACGCGGTTGATGGAGACCTCCATGCTGCCCAGGTCGTTGAGGCTGTCGAAGATGCGGAAGACATCCACGCCCGCCTCCGCCGCCTCGTCGATGAACGCCTCCACGACGTTGTTCGGGTAGCTCGTGTAGCCCACGGCGTTGGCGCCGCGCAGGAGCATCTGGAGCAGCAGGTTGGGCGCCGCGGCCTTGAGCGCGCGCAGCCGGGCCCACGGGTCCTCGTTGAGGAAGCGGTACGCGGTGTCGAACGTCGCGCCGCCCCAGCTCTCCAGGCTGAACAGGTCCGACGCGAGATGCGCCGTCGCCGGAGCCACCCGCAGCACGTCCCGCGTGCGCATGCGCGTGGCGAGCAGCGACTGGTGCGCGTCCCGCATCGTCGTGTCCGTCAGCAGCACGCGCTTCTGCGCCAGCACCCACTCGGCCAGGCCCCGGGGGCCCTTCTCCGCGAGGATCTGCGCGGTGCCTCGGGGCGGAGTGCCCGGAGGCGCCACCGGGAGGCGGGGCTCCAGGAACTGGTTCGGCTTGAGCCGCTGGTGCTTCTTGATGGTGGGGTGGCCGTTGACGATGACCTCGGCCAGGTAGGTGAGCAGCTTGCTGGCGCGGTCCCGCCGAGGCGCCAGGTGGAACAGCTCCGGCGTCTCGTCGATGAAGCGCGTGTACGTCTCGCCCTTCTGGAACGCAGGGTGCCGCAGCACGTTCTCCAGGAAGGGGAGGTTGGTCTTCACGCCTCGGATGCGGAACTCACGCAGCGCGCGCTGGCCCTTCATCACCGCGCCCTGGAACGTGGGCGCGTAGGCGATGACCTTCACCAGCATGGAGTCGTAGTACGGGGAGATGTGCGCGTTGGTGTAGCCGTTCGAGCCATCCAACCGGATGCCGAAGCCCGTGGCCGCGCGCCACGCGGTGATGATGCCCGCGTCCGGCATGAAGTTGTTGGACGGGTCCTCCGTGGTGACGCGCAGCTGCACCGCGTACCCGCGAGGCTGGAGGGACTCCTGCGAGGGAATGCCCACCTCCGGGGCGTTCAGCGCGTAGCCCTCCGCGATGCGGATCTGGCTCTGCACCAGGTCCACGCCGGTGACCTGCTCGGTGACGGTGTGCTCCACCTGGAGGCGCGCGTTGCACTCGATGAAGTAGAAGTGGTCGTCGGAGACCAGGAACTCCGCGGTGCCGGCGCTGCTGTAGCCCGCCTCCCGCGCCAGCCTCACGGCCGCGTCGCAGATGGCGTGCTTGAGCGCCGGGGAGAGGTTGGGCGCGGGGGCAATCTCGATGACCTTCTGGTGGCGGCGCTGCACGGAGCAGTCGCGCTCGTGGAGGTGGACCAGGTTGCCGTGCAGGTCGCCCAGGAGCTGGACCTCGATGTGGCGCACCTTCTCCAGGAACTTCTCCAGGAACACCGCCGAAGAACCGAACGCGCTCTGGGCCTCCGAGCGCGCCGAGGCCAGCGCCGCCTCCAGGTCCTTCTCCTCGCGCACCACGCGCATGCCGCGCCCGCCGCCGCCGTGGGCCGCCTTCACGAGCACGGGGCCGCCGTGCTCGGCGAAGAACTCCCGGGCCTGGGCGAGCACCCGCGTGTCGTCGCCTTCCAGCGTGGTGCCCGGCACCGTGGGCACGCCGACCTGCTTCGCGAGCTGCTTGGCGGCGACCTTGTCGCCCATGGTCCGCACCACCGCGGAGCTGGGGCCGATGAAGCGGATGCCTCGGCGCTCGCAGGCCTCGGCGAAGAGGGCGTTCTCCGAGAGGAAGCCGTAGCCCGGGTGGATGGCGTCCACTCCCGCGCGCACCGCCACGTCGAGAATCTCCTCGATGCCGAGATAGGCCTCCACGGGGCGTTTGCCGTGACCCACGCGGTAGGCTTCATCCGCCTTGTGGCGGTGCTCGTGGGTGCGGTCCTCGTCGCTGTAGATGGCGACGGTGCGGATACCCAGCTCGTTGCAAGCGCGAAACACGCGGATGGCAATCTCACCGCGGTTGGCGCACAGCACTTTCTGAATGGGGCGTAGGGAGGTCTGAGCCATGGCTTGGGACGGGGATAGGGCGCTGGAGCCTTCGAGCGCAACGGGAGCGGGGCCGGACGTCGGATTCAGGTCAGTGCGAGGCAATCTTGACGGCGCGAGGGCGAAACGAGCAAATCGGGGTCATGGACACCTCAGTTTCCTCATCCTCCGGGCGCCGCCTCGCCGGCCCCCGGGGACTGCCCGTGCTGGGAAGCTTCTTTCCGATGTTGAGCGAGCCGCTGGCCTTGGCCAACAAGCTCCACGCCCGTTACGGCGATGTGTCCTTGATACGGGTCTACAAGACCCCCATCGCCTTCCTGCGCAACCCGGTGGACGTGAAGCGGGTGCTCATCGACGAGCCCCAGACCTTCCCCAAGCCGCTCATCGACAACCCCTTCAACGGCAACGGGCTCACGGTGAGCCGGGGAGACCACTGGAAGCGGCAGCGGCACATGGTCCAGCCGCTGTTCCACAAGGAGAAGGTGCGGCTGTGGTCCGGCATCTTCAGCGAGGAGCTGGCGAAGTCGGTGGAGCGCTGGAAGGAGATGGGCGCTCGGGGCGAGTCCTTCGACATGTACACCGAGGGCGCGCGCCTGATGTTCGGCGTGATGTGGCGCACCTGCTTCGAGGAGCAGCCGGAGATCGCCTACTTCGACCGCATCATGGACGCCATCGACGTCTTCGGCCGGCGCGTCTCCCCGCTGTCGGTGCTCCTCTACAACCTCATGCCTCGGATGGACCCTCGGCACGAGCGTGTGTACACGTCCGTCAAGCTCATCAACGGGTGGATCTACGAGCGGATCGGGAAGCGGCGGGGGCGGGGCACGGAGGACGGTGACATCACGCTGCTGTCCATGCTCGTGGAGGCGAAGGCGCGGGACTCCGGCGAGTCGATGAACGACAAGGAGGTGCGTGACGAAATCGTCAACCTCTTCGGTGCGAGCTTCGAGATGATCGCCACGTCACTCACGTGGGCCATCCACGCCTGCACCCAGCATCCCGAGGTCACCCAGGCCATCCGGGACGAGGTCCAGGGGGTGACGGGGGGCGCGCCGCCGCGCTACGAGGACGTGGCGAAGATGCCGTACACGAACCGGGTGGTGCAGGAGATCAACCGGCTGTGTCCTCCGGCCTGGACCATCCTCCGCGAGACGGCGAGCGAGGTGGAGGTCGGCGGGGTGATGCTGCCCAAGGGGACGCAGCTGCTCCTGTGCCCCTACGCCATCCACCGTCACCCGGACCACTGGAAGGACGCGGAGACGTTCGACCCGGACCGCTTCCTGCCGGAGCGGCTCACGGGCATGCACAAGGGCGCCTATGTGCCCTTCGGCGCGGGGAGCCGCATCTGCGTGGGCCAGCACATGTCCCTGGTGGACACGGTGCAGACGCTGGCCGCGGTGCTCCAGCAGCTCGACGTGGAGTACCTGGGCAAGACGCCCGTGGAGTGGCAGACGCGCCTGACGTTCGTGCCGAAGCACGGCATGCCCGTCCGGATGCGCGCCCGCCAGGGCTGAGAGGCCTCAGGACGGCTGCGAGGAGCCCACGGGGACGGCGTCGGGCGCGGACTCCTCGTAGTCGAGGTCGCGGTGGAAGGTCTCCTCCAGCCGCGTCAGCGCGAGCAGCGCGAGGCCGAAGCAGATGGAGCCCACGGTGATGGCCGCCGCGGGCACGGAGATGTGGCCCTTGAGGTAGGCGAAGCCGGTGGCGGCGAAGACGGCGGAGCCCCGGACGAAGTTGGGCACCGTCGTCGCCACCGTGCCGCGGATGTTGGTGCCGAACTGCTCGGCCGCCATCGTCACGAGCACCGCCCAGTACCCCACCATGATTCCGATGAGGAAGGTGAGGAGGTAGACGGTGGTGCTGGTGAGCCCCGGCGTCAGCCCGTAGACGAGCATCAGCACGAAGCCGCCCACCAGGTTCAGCGCCACCGCGCGCTTGCGGCTCTTGAGCCACTGGCTGAACAGGCCCGCCAGGAGGTCTCCCAGCGTCAGGCCGATGGAGCCGTAGAGGATGGCGTTGCCGGCCGTCACGGTGCCCTGGACGTTGAGGCCCGCCGTCAGCTCCGGCGCGAAGGTGAAGAGGATGCCCGTGGTGAAGTAGATGGGCACGCCGATCAGGATGCAGCAGACGTACTTGAGGAAGCGTCCGCCCTGCAGCAGCAGCAGCGGGTTGGCGCGGGACGGGTCCGTCTTCTTGGTGAAGAGCTCCGACTCGGAGACCTTGAAGCGGGCGAACAGCAGGGCCAGGCCCATGAAGCCGCCGGTGAGGTACGCCGTCTTCCAGTGCAGGTGCTGGCCCACGAAGGCCGCCGCGACGATGCCCAGCATGCCGAGCGTCGCCACCACGGTGGTGCCCAGGCCGCGCTTCTCCTTGGGCAGGGACTCCGCGACCAGGGTGATGGCCGCGCCCAACTCACCCGCCAGGCCCACGCCGCCCAGGAAGCGGAACACCGCGTAGCTCGTCACGTCCCACGCGAAGGCGTTGGCCAGGTTGGCGAACGAGTAGAGCAGGATGGAGCCGAACATCACCGAGAGGCGCCCGCGCTTGTCCGCGAGCACGCCCCACAGCAGCCCGCCCACCATCATCCCCACCATCTGGCAGTTGTAGATGAGGATGCCCTTCGACAGCACCTCCTCCGGCTGCGTGATGCCGATGTCCCGGAGCGAGGTGGCGCGGACCACGCCGAACAACGTGATGTCGAAGAGGTCGACGAAGTAGCCCAGCCCGGCCACCAGCACCGTCAGGTTGAGGACCGAGCGCAGCTCACGCAGGAATCGCATGCACGGGATTCAATGGGTTTGGTCCCCTCGGAGCAAGACCGAAAGCGTTCGACGCAGCGCGTGGAGAATCCGCCTGCTCGCAAGTGCCCGAAAACATGAACCGTGATTCAGGTCTCATCCCGCGCCAGGGCGGTTTCGTCCCCGGTCCGGGCGGCTTCGTCACATACCTCCCGGGCGGAGGAAGGGGGAGCGCTATCGGTGGGGCGCGAGCACTTTGCGCTCGCGTGCAAGGGAGCAGACACGATGCGCGGACTGAAAAGGATGCGAGGCGGTTTGCTGGCGGGGGCGCTGGCGCTCCTCGGGTGCCAGGGAGAGGGGCCGGCCGTCGAGGCGGGTTCGGAAGCAGGGCAGGTGACGCAGGGGGTGCTCTCCTCCACCTGCATCAACGTGGTGCCGGTGATGACGGGGAACACAAGCCCCTCCGGCAGCGTCACGGCTTCGGGCGTCCTCTACAACGACCCGACCTATGTGCCGTGGAAGGCGTTCGACGACAGCGCCTCCTTCTGGCTCTCCGCCTACAACCAGACGCCGGCCTGGTTGGAGTACGAGTTCGGCGGCGGCAAGAAGCGGGCGGCGCGCGCGTACGCCATCTACTTCTCGAACGGCTCTCTCACCTCGCGTGCCCCGAAGAGCTGGAAGCTCGAGGGGTGGAGCGGCACCACGTGGGTGGTGCTGGACACGCGGAACAACCAGGTCAACTGGGCGGGCAATGAGCGGCGCGAGTTCACCATCGCCTCTCCGGCCCCGTACCTGACGTACCGGCTGACGGTTTCGGATGACAATGACGCCCGCCCGGGCATCGTGACGGTGTCCATCGACAGGTTGGAGCTGATCGACTGCCTGTCGTACGACGCCACCCCGTCGGCGTGGACGCGGCTGATGGGCGCTTCGGATGGCATCTCCTACGTCAATGACATGGCGGGAGATCCAGGCGGCCGCGCGTACACGACAGGTGTCACCACCGTGGGGCTGGGAGGGCAGCCCCTGCTGGGCACCACCGACAGCTTCCTCACGATGCACTACCCGGATGGCAACCGGGTGTTCCACCGGCAGATTGGCGCGCCCGGCGCGATGACCGTGGGCAATGCCGTCGCTCGCAACCGGAGCTTCGAGGAGATCTACGTCGCGGGCTCCACGAATGGCTCCATCCAGGGCACCCCGAAGACTGGGAAGCGGGATGCGTTCCTCACGCGCTACCGCTACACCGGCGTGTGGGGGTGGACGCGGCAGCTCGGCGTCGCGGGGGCGCACACGGAAGCCCATGGAGTGTCGTTGGATGCCGCGAACAACGCCTTCATGGTGGGCACGACGACGGGCAACCTGGATGGGAACACCCTGGTGGGAATCATCGACGGGTTCGTCGCCAAGTATGACGCCACGGGCAGCCGCCTGTGGACCCGTCAGTTCGGCGCGGCCCAGGGGATGGTCAAGCCGACGCGGGCCGTCGCCGATGACTCGGGCAATGTCTACGTCTCCGGCTATACGAACTCGGACCTGGATGGAGTCACACGGACGGGGAATCAGGACGCGTTCATCATCAAGTACAACGGGAGTGGTGTGAAGCAGTGGACGCGGATGCTGGGCGTGGCCAACACCGACGTCTGGGCGGAAGGCTCCATGCTGGATGGGGCCGGGAATGTGTACGTGACGGGCTTCGGAGCAGGGGGGCTCGACGGTCTTCCCAACGTCACCCAGGGGCGCAAACCCTACCTCGTGAAGTTCAACCCCGCGGGCGTCAAGCAGTGGGTGTGGGAGCACGACTCCGGCGCGGGGGCGTGGGCTCGGAATGGCTTCGCGGACTTCGATGGCATCTATGTGACGGGGAGCGCCTGGGGGGACGTGACTTCGGTGACGAACACGCTGGCGAGCGTGGCGCACACCTTCCTGGCGAAGGTGGACTTCGACGGCAACCTCCAGTTCATCAAGCAGCAGGGCCCGGGGCTGTACTACGAGGAGCCCAGGGCCGTGTACTCAACGGGCGTCATCGTGAACGAGCACGGCGACATCTTCCTGAGCGGCTACGTCGAAGGTCACTTCGATGCGCAAGTGATGCAGGGCGATATGGACTTGTTCGTCTTGAAGCTGGCGCCGTAGCCCCGCGCCTTCACTCCTCTTCGTCGCGCCGGATGCTGATCACCCGGGTCCGGGTGTAGCTCGCGCGCTCCCCCTCGGGGTCCGCGGCCCGGAAGGCGGCGAGCCGCTCACGCGCCTCGGTGAAGCGACGCAGGGAGACCAGGGCGTTGATCTCCGCCTCCCGGGCTTCCCGGGAGGCGTGTTGCTGGAGGGGCTCCACCCCCAGGCTCCAGGTCTCGTAGTAGGCGCGACAGGGACGCAGCACGTGCTCTCGCAGCGCCCGCCGGCCAAAGGCCTTGCACCGGTCGATGTCGAGCTCGCGGCGCACGTCGCTGGTGGGCAGTCCGCGGCGCTCGAGGTCGGCCATCATGTTCGTGGCCTTCCGCTCCAGCTGGGACACCTCTTCATGGGCCTCCCGGAGGGCGCGTTCATACTCGGCCCGAGCCAGGGCGGTACTGCGCATGAGGCCGTCGACGGCAGTGGCCATGGTCCCGTGAGGATAGGTTCTCAGGAACGCGTCACCTGCCTCGAGCATGGCATCCCAGTCGTGCAATCCCTCCATCGCCACGATGCGCGCGAACGCGGCGCTCTCCGCGGGGAGCTGGCCGTGATAGTCGGGAAGACCCAACAGGAGGATCCGCTCCGCGTCCTGGCGAAGGGTGCGCCAACGAGCCCGGGTGTGGTCGAGCTTCAGCAGGTTCAGCGCCGCGAGGGAGCGCTGCTCCAACGGAAGAGAGGGGTCCTGCATCGTGGCGCGGAGGCTGGCATCCATCGCCTCGCGCTGGGGGGCGGCCCGACGGGCGAGCTCCGCGAGGCGCACCTCCTGGCGCTTCAGCTCGTCGCGGGCGTACTCGAAAGAGGGGGCGGTCGCCAGGGTGGCCCGCAGCAGCGCGGTGCGCTCGTCATCAGACTTCGTCTCCAGGGCCCGGCCGTAGGTCTCCAGGGCCCGCATGGCCTGGTGGGCCGCGGGCCGCTTCGACCGGGGCTTCACGGGCGCACCGAGCAGCCGCGCGGCGAGCTCGTCTTGCAAGGAGAAGACGCGCTCCGCCGGCCCGGTGACCTTGGCTGTGTCCAACACGGTTCCCGTCTCCACGTCGATGAAGCGCGCATTGATGCGCAGCGTGTCCCGGGCGCGCTGGATGCTGCCGATGACGATGGTGCGCGCACCGACGAGCCGTCCCACGCGCACCGCCGACGATTCGGTGGTGAGGGTGTCCGTCTGGAGCTTCAGCTCCGAGACAGCCGCGTCGAGTTGTTCTCGCTCCACCAGCACCAGGCTCCCGTTGGCGCGAAGGTCCGAGACCAGCGTCTCCGCCAGGCCTCGGGCGAGCCAGTTCAGCGCGGCGTCCTCGTTGAGGTTGCGAAAGGGCATCACCGCCACGGGGCCCGGCGGTGGGCTCGACGGCGCGGCCCCGAGCGCGAGGTGGAGGGGCAGGAGGAGCAGCAACACCGCGAGCGCGCCCTTCATGGTCTCAACCTCTGGAGCAGGCGGGGCAGCAGGGCGCGAACCTCCCTGGCGAGCGCATCCTGGACGTCGAAAGGCCTGCTCGCGCGCCCCTCCACTCGCGCGGTGTCGAGCACCTCTCCGGTCTCGACGTGGACGAACCTCGCCGAGGCACGCAAGACAGAGCCCGCCTGTTGGAAGCTCCCGAGCACCACCACCTCCGCGCCGACGATGCGCCCGAGCCGGGCGCGTGTCTCCGGGTCGACTCGCGAGCCCTGCGTGAAGTCCTGTTCCTCGAGAGGGAGGTCGAGTTGTCCTCGTTCGATGAGTCGCAAGCCCGGCATCTGGCCGATGTCGGTGACGACGCTCTCCACCAGGGCTTGTTTCAACGGCGCGAGCTCCGATGTCCCGCTCAGGTCCCGGAACTCGAGCACGCAGATCCGGACGGGGCCGCTCGGCGCGAGGGCGAGGGGCGCGGGGGACACCGCGTCAGGGGCTTCCGCGACCTTCTCGAGGGGGGCGGTGGGGCGGAGCAGGAGCGCGGCGACTCCCGGAATGGCGAGCCCGAGGGCCACGAGCAGGGCGGTCGCGATGCTGGCGATGAGGGGGCGGCGCGAGCGGGGGGGCTCGGCCTCCTCGGCGTACAGCGTTCCGGCGACGACTCGCGTCGACGTGTGCGCCGCGGGTTCATCGGGTTCAGGTGGCGCTTGGCCCGGAGTGGTCCTGTTCACGGAGGACGAGCGGCTCGGTGGAGTGGGGGGTATCCCGTGGAGGGCTCCGCGCCACGGCGCTCCCGGCGGCCGCGGTGCGGAGGAGGGCATTGTACAGGCGTGGGCATCCAGTACGCTTCATCACCTTGGCCGAGAGGGATGTCGTGAGACAGGGTGAGACGCGGGGCTCGTGGGGACTCGCGGGTCGGGCCCTGTCCTGGTGGCGTGTTTCCCTGGGGGGCCTGGCGGTGGGGTTGCTCGTCGCGCTGCCGCATGCCGTGGGCGCCTATGCGCGCGAGCCCTCCGCGTTCGGTGGCAAGCTGGCCCTGGCCTTGGTGCCCTCCAGCGCGTGGGCACTGCTGGCTCCGCTCATCCTGGCGCTCTTTCTCCGGGTGGGGCGGGGAACACCTGGGTGGGCCCGACGTACAGGTGTGCTCATCGCCGTCGGTGGGCTCTTCGTGCTGCTTCATGCGGTCCTGCTCTCCGCGATGCTGTCGGTGCTGGAGGACTGGCCCGCGCGCGGACGCGTCTTCAGCGAAGGGCTGCGGACCGTCCTCTTGGAGCGGGGCGCGCTGGGGTCCTTCGAGTACCTGTTGTTTCTGGCGGCGTGGATGGTGCTGAGCGCGGTTCGCCGGGTGCATGAGCGAGAGCTCGCGGAGAGCCGCTGGAAGGCGCAGCTGGCGGAATCCCGGCTGCAGGCCCTCCGCGCCCAGCTGGACCCGCACTTCCTCTTCAACACGCTGAACGCCGTGGTCGGTCTGGTGCGGCAGTCGAGGAACCCCGAGGCGGTGGATGCGCTCGTGAGGCTTGGCGAGCTGCTGCGGGCCAGTCTGGAAGGGCGCGGGAGCCACGAGGTGCCGCTCTCGGAGGAGCTGGGCCTGGTGCGGCGCTATCTGGAGATCGAGCAGCTGCGGTTCGGGGCTCGGCTCGCGTGGTCCTTGGTGCCCGAGCCCGAGACCTTGTCGGCGCGTGTCCCCTCGCTCGTGCTCCAGCCCTTGGTGGAGAACGCCATCAAGCACGGCACCTCGCGCCGTGTCTCCAAGGGGCACGTCCGGGTTCATGCGTCGCGGCAAGGCGCGGTGTTGGTCCTGGAGGTCCAGGACGACGGCCCGGGGCTGGGAGAGGGCACGGTGGGCGGAATGGGGATTGGGGTGGCGAACACCCGGGACCGGATTCATCAGCTCCACGGGGAGGCGTTTGGCCTGACGCTGGAGGACGCCGCGGAGGGTGGGGTGATTGCCCGGGTCCGGTTGCCCTTCGTGGTCTTCGAGCGGAGCGGTTCGTGAGTGACGTGAAGGCGGCGGAGGGCGGCATGCGAGTGCTGGTGGTGGATGACGAGCCGTTGGCTCGGGACAACGTGCGGCACCTGCTGGCGCGCGAGCCGGATGTCTCGGCCATCCGAGAGTGCGAGGGAGGTCAGGAGGCGGTGGCGCTCATCCTTCGCGAGCCGCCGGACCTGGTCTTCCTGGATGTCCAGATGCCGGAGCTGGATGGTTTCGGCGTGCTGCGCGAAGTGGGGCCGGAGCGGATGCCGCCCGTCGTCTTCGTGACGGCGTTTGACCGGTACGCGGTTCGAGCCTTCGAGGTGAACGCGCTCGACTATCTGCTCAAGCCGTTCAGCGACGCGCGGTTCCAGGAGGCGCTGGGCCGGGCGCGAAAGCAGCGCGCCACGGGGAAGGACCGGGGGATGCTGGAGCGGCTGTCCGCGTTGCTCTCGGACTACCGGCCCCTTGCCGCGGAGCCTCCGCCCATCGCTCTTTCAGGCGGGTACCTGGAGCGCATCGCGGTGAAGACGGATGGCAAGGTGCTGCTGATCCCCGTCGCGGACCTGGACTGGTGCGAGGCCGAGGGCAACTACGTCGTGCTTCACGCCGGCGGCAAGAGTCCCATGCTTCGGGAGACGTTGAATCGGGTGGAGCAGTTGCTCGACCCCAAGTGCTTCGTGCGGGTCCATCGCTCCACGCTGGTCAACGTGAACCGCATCCGCGAGCTGGAGCCCGATGTGGACAAGGGCTGGGTTGTCGTCCTGCGGGATGGGACGCGTCTGCGCCTGAGTCCGGGACGGAAATCAGCGGTGGAGGCCCTGCTGCGCCAGTCGTTCTGAGGTGGGGCTGTTGGCTGTTCAGGGGACTGAACACATCATCAGCCATTTTCGAGACCCTGGCGGCGTGCGGCTCGGCACGGTGCGCCGGTTTGTCTCGAAGGGCCGTGCCTACATGCTCGCGAGTTCAGCCATTTCTTGCCCCCTCGCGACGGACGCCGTGTCCTACCTTGAAAGGGGAATGCCTACCTGAACAAGTCCTCAGGCATTTTTCGAAGGGGGACTCGCGACGAGCAAGACGCTCACGGCCCCTCATGCCTACATGAACGTGTCATCAGTGGTTTTCGCAAGGGCGCACTGAGCCCGCGCACACGGGTGTGGCCGCGAAGATGTCTCCGCGAACCACACCCGAACAATGACAGACAAGTCTGGACGTCTGTCATTGCCTGGGGGTAGTCATGTCTTGCTTGTCTATTCGCCCGCGCGCTGACGGTTGAGGCGGTCGTAGTGACGGTAGCCCAGCTTGTCGAGGGCACTCGGCGGCGCGAGGCCGATGTCGACCAGCGTCTTGATGTCGTAGGTCCCCGCGAGGACGGGCGGGGCGTAGCTCCGGATGGCCGACGGCGTGCGGAACTTCTCCAGCGGGAAGAGGACCGCGCTGGTGTGCACGTGGATGAAGTGCGCGGCGGACTGGCGCTGCCAGCCCGAGACACCCGGAGCGGTGATGACGTGGGGCGTGGCGAGGAACGTGCCGCCCGTGAGGATTTCGAGCTGCTGGCCCACCTGCGCCACGATGCAGCCCGCGGGGGCGGTGCCGCGCACCTTGATGCCGTTGGGGTCATCCGGTGTCGCGCGGGTGCGCAGGTACAGCCCGCTCTTGTCATCCGGGCTGGGCGCCGGCTTCCCCTCGGGGTCGAGGAACCGTCCCCCGGGCAGGAGCGTGAGCAGGTTGAAGTCCGTGTGCTCCTCGCCCCAGACGATGTCTGTGTTCACCTGCGCCGGCGTGAGGGGCAGGTACTGGAGCGCGCGGGTGATGTGCGGGGCGCGCTCGCAGAGCTGGGTGAAGGTGTCCTCGGGCAGCCCCAGCGCGACGGCGGAGCCGCGCAGCAGCTTGAGGCCCGCGTCGTGGAGCGAGCGACCCAGGGTCATGATGCCGTCCTGGAAGTACGGCGGCGCATCGGGGGGCCACACGTTCTCCGGATACAGCTCCGGGAACTCCATGGCCGCGACCTCGTCGTTGGGGTAGGGCGCGACGAAGTAGCACTCCTTGAAGTCCGGCTGGCCATTGCCGGCCACGGCGACCTCGGTGTTCGGAGGCGTCCAGCCGCGCTGGTACCAGAGCTCCGCGCGGCCATAGGGCTTCTTCGCTTCCGGAGAGCGGGCGATGAAGGCCGCGAAGGCGTCGTAGTAGCGGTGGAGCGCCTGGGTGTCGACACCGTGGTTCTTGATGTAGACGAGGCCGAAGACACCAAACGCCTCACGCAGCGCCGTCGCGGCGCGCTCGAGGCGGCTCGCATCGCCCGAGGCGAGGTCGGCAAGGTCGACAGTCGGAATGTTCAGCGAAGATGTCTCGGCCATGTGGGCCCTAGATGTATCGCTCCTCGGAGGGAAAAGGGAGGGGCTTCTACCCTGAGTGTCTCCCTCGGAGCCTGGGGCCGGCCTCGCGAGCGCCGGTTCGCGTGATCCCGCCGAGGTCAGGGCCTGGATGGGGTCTGGGTAGGGGCCGACCTGTCCTGATGATCCAGGGGGCCGTGCGGGGAGGAGCACGAAGGGAGCCTGGGGTGGGAGCGTGGGCCCACCTCAGGACAGGGTGACGGCGCCCGGGGGTGATTCTGTCGCGGCGCGCGGGTGCCTATCTCCAAGTGTTGAGCCGCGATCTGTCCGTTCCCCGCGCGGCTCACACCCACTCAATGCGAGGTATGTCATGAAGGACCGTCCTGCAACGCTAGTGCTCTCTGGTGGTGGCGCGAAGGGCGCCTTCCAGGTGGGCGCGGAGCGTGTGCTCAGAGAGGTCCACGGCTTTCGTTGGGAGCGCGTCTTTGGTGTGTCGGTGGGGGCGTTGAACGCCACCGCCATCGCGCAGCGCGAGTACGACCGGCTGGCCGACCTGTGGACGAACCTGCGGGAGGAGGACGTGTACCGCAAGCTTCCGTGGCTGGTGGTCGCGCTGCGCTTGGGATTGCTCAACAAGCTGGGCCTCTTCGAGAACTCCCCGTTGAAGGCCCTCATCGAGCGGAACTTCGGCAGTCGTCCGTTCGCGATTCCCGCGCACGTGGGGCGCGTCTCGCTCACGTCGGGCCAGTACGAGCTGGTCTCGAGCGACTCGAACGACTTCATCCCGGCCGTGTGGCACAGCACCGTGATGCCCGTCATCTTCGAGCCCGTGGGGCCGCACGCGATGGTCGACGGGGGGCTGCGCAACGTCGCGCCGCTGGGCGATGCACTCGAGTACTCGCCCACGGAGATCGTCGTCATCGCGTGCTCGTCCTCCAAGCTGGAGCCGGTGAAGTTCCCCACCAACATCCTGGATGTCATCCGCCGCTGCCTCCCCGACATCACG
Source organism: Myxococcus stipitatus DSM 14675 (assembly GCF_000331735.1). Classification (GTDB taxonomy): domain Bacteria; phylum Myxococcota; class Myxococcia; order Myxococcales; family Myxococcaceae; genus Myxococcus; species Myxococcus stipitatus. The sequence goes on from NC_020126.1 coordinate 5,185,547, forward strand.
CTCAACGAGCTGCTGATGAACGACGTGGACCTCTTCGTCCGCATCAACGACCTGGTGAGGCAGGCGCAGACCCACGGCACGACGCTCCGGGGGCCGGACGGCAAGCCCTATGTCTATTGCCGCATCACCGTCATCGAGCCCACGGCGCCCATCGGGCACACGCTCGACTTCTCGCCGGAGATGATTCGCATGCGGCTGCGCCATGGTGAGGACCGCGCTCGCGCCGTGATGCGTCCTACCGGTGTGGGGCCTGGGGAACGCATGCCGCCGCGCATCGCCGCGCACCTGGAACCCGTCCTCTATGCGTGAATCGGCGCTACGATGACGCCCCACGTGCCCCCGTGAGACGGGGCTGGGAGGTCTTCGGTGGAGCGTCAGCGAACAGCCGTCTTCCACCCGGAGGGAGTCGCGGAGACTCCCCTGACCGAGCGAATCCACGCGCTCGTGTTGCGTGCGAGGGCGGCGCTCCCGGAGGAGCGTGAGGCCCTGGGCAAGGACCTCAATGCGTTGCTCGCGCAGCTCCCGAAGCAGGCCGAGCGTGAGTCCGCGGTGACCTTGCTGCGTGGGTATCTGGAGAACGGCGCGTTGGAGGGACTGGGCACGTCCTCGCACCCGGCGGACGTCGCCGCCACGCAGGCCGCGCTCGACCTGGGGTATCCCATCGCGCTCGAGATCTCCCCCGAGCGACTGGACGCGCTGCGCGAGTGGGAAGGCGCCGCCGAGTCCTCGGGCATCCCGTGGATGGCCATCATGGTGGTGTCCTTCGTCGCGTTCATCACCCAGATCGCCTGCACGACCCTCGCCGACGTGGGGGCGCTCCAGACCCGCCAGCTCGCGATGTATCCGTTCGGTGGGCCGATCGGGATCGAGGAGCCCTCCGGGCTGGAGGTCTTCCGGAGCTTCCTGGAGGAATGGGCCTATCCGGTGGTGGGCATCCAGTTCGCCGCTGGTGTCTTCAACTTCCTGTTCACCACGACGTTCGGTCGTCTGCGCGGCGGAGCGAAGGGGGCGTCGTACTTGTACCTGGCGTTGGCCGCGTTCGGGGCGGGCGTGGCGGTGTTCCAGCTTCCGGTGATCAACTGGCTGGGCTTGGGCACGCTCACGTCCGCGGTGGGGGCCTATGTCTCCGCGCGACTGCTGAAGTCGAAGTCCCGCTGAGCGAAGGGTGTCAGCGGGCGGGCCCTTTCGAGGCCGGGAACCGTTTCGGCGCCTGGAGCATCCGACGTGGGCAAGGCGAGCTCCGAGGGCTCACTGAGTGCCTTGTAGAAACGACGGCCGATGAACACGCCCAGCATCAACGACACGACGAGACCCGCGGCCGACACCGCCGTCATCACCGTGCGCCCCTGGGCCAGCCCGCTGCCGAACTGCGCGGTGAGGAAGGTGCCTGGAATGGTGCCCAACATGAGGCCCGCGACCGACGGCCAGAAGCGTGCGCCGCTGGCCGCGGAGGCCACCAGCATCACGTCGGTGGGACACAGCGGATTCACACACGCCATGAACGCAAACAGGAAATCGTGGCGCCTGGCCGCACTCACCAGGGCTGGATATCTGCCTCCAGCCAGGCGCTTCATGGGTTGGGTCCCCAACTTGCGAGCCAGCACGAAGAGCAACGTGGCGGACAGGAAGCTGCCCGTTAGTGAATAGAGGGTCGCTGCGAGCGTTCCAAACAGCATCCCACCCACGGCGGTCAGCAATTGCCCGGGCAGCAGCGTGAGAGGACGAACGGCGAGGAACGAGATGTAGGCCAAGGGCGCGGCTTTACCCAGGGGAGCAAGCACATCCGCCAGACGCCGCTGATCGATGAAGTCGGGTCCGAGGAGGCGAAGCATCAGGAGTCCTCCCACGGACACCCCCATCGGGGCCAGGACTCGGAGCCATGTCTTCGCACCCTGCGCCACGCGACGCCTCCCCCGACGCGAGCCGCACGCGCCGCGGGCATGAAGGTGAGGGCCGGTTCGGGAATCGGCAATGCGGCGGGAATTGTTTTCAACAAGAGAGCGTCCTGCCGGGCATGCCTCCGCCCGGAACGTAAGCAGGGCGAGCTTGACCAACCCTCCAGAACCATTGGGGTTTTGGTGTGGTGGGTCAGGCGAGAACGGCTGGCGGTGTACGGAGCTTGCTTGCATCGGGGCGCTTCCGTCCCAAGGTTTCAGGCAAGGGGCATCGTGGCGAGGGATGGGGGCAGGCAGCCAAGAGAGGAGAGGGCGCAATGTCGGACAAAGACAACAAGGGCAGCATGACGGTGGCCGAGGCGGGTCGTAAGGGTGGGGAGACAGTCCGGAACGAGCGGGGTCGGGAGTTCTACGAGACCATTGGCCGGAAGGGCGGAGCCACGGTGAAAGCGGAGCGTGGCCGCTCGTTCTACGAGGAGATTGGCCGCAAGGGCGGCGAGACGGTCAAAGCCGAGCGCGGAGCGAAGTTCTACGAGGAGATCGGCAAGAAGGGTGGCGACCGCGTCAAGGCCACCCGAGGGCCGAACTTCTACGAGGAGATTGGCCGCAAGGGTGGGCAGAAGGTGAAGAAGCTCATCGAGGAAGGCAAGCGCGCGGCCCGGGCGGCCATGGCGGCGGCGGAGGGTGCTCCCCAGGAGGGCTCGTCGGCGACCCCGGCGGCACCGGCGACACCGGCGGCTCCTTCCGGCGAGACGGCGGGCCCCGGCCAGCAGAACGAGTAGCGTGGCGCCAGGAGCGCGGACCCGGTAAGACGGCCGCGTGTACCTGGTCATCACGTTCCTCGAGCAGATGGAAGGGACCGAGCGAGCCATCCGTCGGCTCCGGGAGTTTGGCATCCCGGAGCCGCTGGTGGTCCGAGCTCGGAGCGCGGCCGCGGCGCTGTCCGCGGAGGTGCCTGTGTTCGCGGGGCTGCGCAGTCTGGCCCTGGGTGCGGACGAGGACCGCGTGTTGTTGGTGAGCATCCTGCCCGCCGTCTCCCCCGAGGAGATGGAGCGGATGATTCAGCGGGTCCAACTGGAGATGGACGCGGACGACCCACCCATGGGTCGCCTGGTCGCCCTGCCGGTGATCGCCGCCCCCACGCACCGCCGTTCGTGACGCCGAGACGCTGGCGGTGTAAGCAAGTCGCGTGCAAGCGCTGCTCGTTTTCCTGGCCATCGCGGCGCTGTCTCTGCTCGCGTCGAGTCCGGCGTTGGACCCCAGCCGCTTCCCCTCGCTGGCGCGACTGGCGGCGAGCGGCTTCCTGTTCCTCCTCTTCGGGGTGGTGTTGGGCCCGTCGGTGGTAGGGGCCTTGTCCGTGGACGACGTGGACCACCTGCGGCCGGTGATGGCGCTGGGGTTGGGCACCGCGGGCGTCATCCTGGGGTTGAACCTGGAGCCCCGGCTGCTGCGGCTGTTGCCTCGGCCGGTGTACGCGGCGGCGCTGGCGCATGCGGGGACGGCGTTCCTGTTCGTGGCGCTGCCGCTGGCGGCGCCGCTCCTGTTGACGTCCCATCCCTCGCTGCATGCGGCGGTGGGGGCCGCGTCGCTCCTGGGAGCGGCGGCGAGCCTGTCCTCGGGGCACTTCGCGGTGCTGGCGTACCGGGCGGGGCGGATGGACCGGGCGCGGGGCCTGGGCGTCGCGCTGCTGACGATGCTGGACGACGCCGTGGGCCTGGTGGTGCTGGCGCTGGCGCTGGTGTTGGGCGCGGCCCCCAGCGCGGCCGAGGGCCTGGGCCTGGTGTGCCTGGCGGTGCTGCTGGGCATCTTGTGTGGGGCGCTGCTGGCGTTCCTCACGCATGCGATGAACGACCCGGCGGAGCTGGCGACGGTGACGCTGGGCATGGTGGCGCTGGTGGGGGGCGCTGCGGCCTATCTGCGGGTGTCCGCGCTCCTGGCGGGGGTGGCGTGTGGCGCCACGCTGGCGCTGGTGGGGGGGCGGACGGTGGAGCGGGTGGCTCGTGCGTTGGGGCGGGTGGAGCGGCCCGTGTTCCTGGTGCTCGTGTTCCTGGTGGGCTGCGGCGTCTACACGCGCGACTGGGCGGCGTGGGCGCTGGTGCCGGGCTTCGTGGGGTTGAGGTTCCTGGGGAAGGTGCTCGGCGGTCGCATCGCGCAGCGGCTGGCCTCCGGGGTGCTGGAGCTGCCGCCGCGCGTGGGCTACGCGCTCATCGCGCAGGGCGGTCTCGCGCTGTGTCTGGTGGCCGAGTACCAGTTCCTGGTGTCCGGGGGGCTTGCTCGCCGCGTGCTGGACGTCGTCGTGGTGGGCGCGGTGGTGAACGAGCTGCTCGCGGGCCAGGCCTTCCGCCAGGTCCTCACGCCCGTGAAGCCGAAGGCGGCGCCCACGGCGGTGGATGACGTGGAGGTGGCGACGTGAAGGGCGCGGTGACGCGATTGGTGCTGTTGATGGTCCTGCTGGCCATCATCAGCCGCGCCCAGGTGCTGCGCGCGGACTCGGGCACGTCGGTGACGTTGGCGGCCGGGGCGCTGCTCCTGTGCGGCCTCTTCGCGGGCAAGGTGGCCAAGGGGTTCGGGCTGCCCCGGCTCACGGGCTACCTGCTGGTGGGCGTGGCGGTGGGGCCGTACGCGCTGGGCTTCATTCCGGGCGACGGCGTGAAGGGGCTGGACCTGGTGAAGGGGCTGGCGGTGAGCCTCATCGCGCTGGTCGCGGGCACGGAGCTGCGGCTGGGGCTCATCCGGCGCGTGGGGGCTCGCGTGGCGTTGCTGTGCGCGGCGGTCTGCGCGGTGACGTTCGCGGTGTGCTTCGCCGCGACGTTCGCCCTCAAGCCGGTGCTGCCCTTCCTGACGCCGCTGACGGTGCCCCAGGCGCTGGCGGTCAGCGCGCTGATGTCCACGGTGGTGGTGTCGTTCTCGCCCACGGTGACCATCGCCATCGTCCAGGAGACGAGCGCGCGAGGGAGCTTCACCGAGTTCCTCATGGCGCTGGTCATCATCGGCGACCTGCTCGTCATGGTGGCGTTCGCGCTGGCGGCGGGCATGACGCGCGCGAGCTTCGGTGGCGGCTTCGACATCGCGGGCCTGCTGAGCGGGGTGGGGTGGGAGCTGTTCGGATCGGTGGTGGTGGGCGGCGTGCTGGCGGTGGCGATGCTCGTCTACATGCGTGGCGTGAAGCGCGAGCTGCCGCTGTTCCTCGTCGGCCTGTCCTTCGCGGCGGCCGAAGGAGGCACGCGGCTGCACCTGTCTCCGCTGCTGGTGTCGCTGGCGGCCGGCGCGCTCATCGTCAACCTGGACGAGCGCGAGGGCGAGCGCATCCACCACGCGATCCAGCGCGCGGGCCTGCCCGTGTTCGCGCTCTTCTTCGCGGCGGCGGGCGCGGGGCTGAAGCTGGACGCGCTGATGACGGTGGGGCCCGCGGCGCTCCTCCTGGTGGTGCTGCGCGGCGTGGCCATCTGGTTCGCTTGTCGACGCTTCGCGCCCACGCATGACCCCCGCCTGAAGGAATACCTGTGGATGGGGCTCATCTCCCAGGCGGGGGTGACTTTCGGACTGGCGGCGCTGGTGTCCAGGACGTTCCCGACGTTCGGCCCGCAGGTGGAGGTGCTCATCGTGGCGATGATCACGGCGCATGAGTTGGTGGGGCCCGTGCTCACTCGACGGGCCCTGACGGCCAGCGGAGAAGTCAGGACGGACGAGTCGCCAGGAACGGCGTAGGCTGTTCGAAGCACTCAGGAGGCACGACACGTCATGGCCGCACCCATCCTCGAGGTGGACATGGAGCACCCCTCTCCGCGCCACATCCAGCGCGCCGTGGAGGTGCTCGAGCGCGGCGGACTCGTCGCCTATCCGACGGATACGTATTACGGCATGGGCTGTGACCTGGGCTCGAAGAAGGCCATCGAGCGGCTCTACCAGCTCAAGGGCCGCGACAAGAAGAAGCCCCTGTCCTTCCTCTGTCCGGACCTGTCTGACGTGGCGCGCTATGCCCACGTGAGCAATTTCGCGTACCGGACGATGAAGGGTCTGACCCCTGGCGCGTTTACTTTCATTCTAGAAGCGACGCGCCTGGTGCCGGACTTGATGATGACCCGACAGAAGCAGGTAGGTATCCGGGTACCCGATGCCCCACTGGCACGGGAGCTGGCGCGTGCGCTGGGGCGTCCCCTGGTGACGACCTCGGTGAGCAATCTCGAAGGAGAGCCGCTCACGGATGCCCGGGACATCAAGGACGCATTGGGCCATGGGTTGGACCTCATCCTGGATGGCGGCGTGACGTTGAACGAGCCGTCCACGGTGGTTTCACTCATCGGCGATACGCTTGAAATCCTCCGCCAGGGCAAGGGTAGGCTGGAGGACTGAAACTCGCTCACGAGGGGGGGCCGCAGTGCAATCAGGAGCCGCGGGGCCGGCGCGGACGGACATCCCGCAGTACGTCCCATCGCCGATGAAGTTGCTGTTGCTGCTGTTGTTCCGACCCGTGGACCTGCACTACAGGCTCCGCGCGGCGGGCATCCTCGTGCCCGGAGGGCGCATCGGCCAGCTCTGGAAGGAGCAGGCGGAGGGCGGCCGCGCGGCGGGGCTCTACGTCCGGCGCATGTTGTTGTTGCTGGTGGTGGGCTCTCCCCTGGCGACGGCGCTCGTGGGGTTGGGGCTGTACTGTGCCGGCATCCCCCTGCGAGGCGGCTGGGCGGTCTCCGCGCTGTGTTGTTCGGCCGTGGGGTTGACGCTCGCGCAGGTGTCCGGGCTGGCGGCGGGTGTGCTCCTGGGGTCGCTGGCGAGCCTGTCCATCCTGGTGGGCCTGCACGCCACGGCGGCGGGGGCTTTCGGGCCGGTGGAAGGGGCGGGTGCTGGAGTCGTCGTGGGCGTCTGTCTGGGAATGGTGTCGGGGTTGTCGGTGGGCAGCATCGCGAGCATCGCCATCGGGCGAGGTCCCTCCGTGTGGCGCCTCCAGATGGCGGCCATCGTCACCAGCGTGGTGCCCATGCTGGTGTGGAGCCGGCTGGTGAACACGTCCTTCGCGGGAGCCGTGGCGGCGTCCGCGCTGGTGGCCTTCCTGGTGAGTGCGTTCCGGCTGCCGCTGTATGCACTGGAGGTCCTGGCCTCCGCGGCGGCGTATGCGGTGGAGCGGTGGACGGGACTGCCGACGCTGCACTGGGTGCCCGTGCGTCACCACAACCTGAGCTATCTGCCGCACCCGTTCCTGAGCCGGCACCTGGCGCTGGCGGTGCGCTCGCGTCCCGCGGAGGTCCTCGCGGTGGCGGATGCCTGCCTGCGCTCTCCGGGCAACATCGTGGTGGGCTGGCCCTGGGTGGTGCAGGCGCTGGAGCGCTCCTCGGCGGAAGGCGCGCGCGGACCGCACTCCTGATTGCCTCGGCGTGGGGCTCCGGTAGCCTGACGGCATGGAAGGGTTGCTCGACGCATTCATCGCCTTCATCCGCGCGGAGCGCGGGTTGTCCGGCAAGACGGTGGATGCCTATGCGGCGGACTTGACGGCCTACTTCGAGGACCTGCGCTCGCGGGGCGTCGAGGACGTGATTCGGGCCCGTCAGGAGGATGTGACGGCGCACCTGTCGTCGCTGTCGAAGGCGGGGCTGGGCAAGCGGAGTCAGGCCCGGCATCTGGCCGCGCTCCGAGGCTTCCACCGCTTCCTGGTGGCCGAGCGGCTGGCGGACAAGGACCCGACGGAGGACGTGGATACGCCGCGCTCGGCGCGCAAGCTTCCGTCCTTCCTGACGCTGGAGGAGGTGGAGCAGCTGCTGGCCGCGCCGGACGAGCGCACCTCCGCGGGGCTTCGCGACAAGGCGATGGTGGAGGTGCTCTACGCCACGGGGCTGCGCGTCAGCGAGCTGTGTGGCCTGGGGGTCAACGACGTGCAGCTGAGCGCGGGCTACCTGGTGGCGAAGGGCAAGGGCGCCAAGGAGCGCATCGTCCCGCTGGGGCGTCAGGCGGTGGAGAAGGTGAAGGAGTATCTGGCGACGTCGCGCCCGGCGATGCTGGGCCGGCGTGAGTCCCGTGCGCTGTTCGTGACGCCCCGGGGGAGTGGCTTCACCCGGCAGGGCTTCTGGAAGCTGCTCAAGCGCTACGCGCTGAAGGCAGGCATCCTCAAGCCCTTGTCACCGCACAAGCTGCGGCACTCCTTCGCCACGCACCTGGTGGAGCGCGGCGCGGACCTGCGGGCCGTGCAGCAGATGCTGGGGCACGCGGACCTGTCCACGACGCAGATCTATACCCACGTCAACAGCGCTCGACTGCGCTCCGTCTACGACGAGTTCCATCCGCGCAGCGATGTGTTCGTCCCCAAGGCCAAGAAGCAGCGGGCGGGTTCCTAGGGCAGGGGGGCGCGAGGGCCATGTCAGACCGGGTCCTAGACTCCCGATGCACCAGGTAGACCCACTCCGGATTGGATCTGCGAGGTGCTTTCCCCTGTGTCACGCAGCACGGATCGCGTCCGCAAGCTGCCCGTGTACCACCGCAGGGGTGTGTCACATGCGTGGCTCATCGACCCGCTGCGGTATTCGCTCGAGGTCTACCGGAGTGGCCCTCGGGGATGGGCGCAGGTCGGGCTGTATGAGGGCTCGGCGGTGGTTCGCGCGGAGCCCTTCGCCGAGGTGCCCCTGGAGCTGGGCTTGCTGTGGCTTCCGCGTCGAGGGGCGTCGGGGCCGCGCGTGAATCCCGTGCCCCCGCCGTGAGCGGGGGCGGCCATCACATCCCGAGCTTGAGGGCGGGGAGTCCGAAGGGGTCCGTGCTGGTGCGTCGCGACTCGGCGGGGGACTCCGCGTCGGGCAGCGGGGCGACCCGAATCAGTCCCGAGGCCATCAGTCGGTGGACCGAGCGCGACGCGGCCAGCTCTCCCATGGCGGCGGTGCGCAGCGCCTGGCGGATGCTCCGGCTGCCTCGCAGCTTCGAGTACAGGTAGAGGTCATCCGCCGTGAGCTGTGGCGGGGTGGGGCGGGGGATGGGCTCGAAGACGAGCCTTCCGTCCAGGGCGAAGAGCTCGTCACTGAGCGCCAGCGTCAGGCGCACCTCGGCCTCTCGATACAGGGCGTGGGCCTCCGGCACGGGGCCTCGCTCCAGCACCTGCGCCGCCAGGGCGACCGCGTGGTCATACTTGCCCTTCTCGAGGAAGCCCTTCACCAGGTTCAAGAGGTCGGCCAGCTCCGCGGCTTCACCGAGCCTGGGGCCCTTGGGCACTCGGGGCGCCAGCGCGCCTCGACGGTACAGGTGGAGGATCCACCGCGCGGCGAACAGGGGGGCCTCCTTGGCGGTGGCCAGCATCTCACCGAGCGTGGCGCCGCTCGCGGCCAGCTCCAGGAGCTTGTCCTCCTCCTCGGAGTACGTCTCCACGGCGAACTCGCGGAACACTCGGAACGTGGCGTCCAGATGCGGGAAGACCTCGCGGAACACAGACCACTCGCGCAGTCGCGTCACCGCGTCGCGGTGGAGTGTCGACAGCGACAGCTTCAGGCCCACCGCTCGCGACGCCGGCGGCAGCTTGGGGGTGAACTCCACCTCGCCGGACTCCCAGCCGTAGCAGTCGAAGAGCGCCTCACGGGCCTTGTGCTCCATGGCCTCGATGAGCCGTGGCAGCTCCACGAAGCAGCGCTGAACCAGGAACGTGCCGTAGGGCATGTTCGCGCCCTCGGCCGCCTCGAAGGCCGCGGCGGCTCGGGGGGCGTCGAGGATGCGCAGGTTCACCAACACCTGCGCCAGGTGCTCGCGCGGGTCATTCGAGCTCTCGCTCACCAGGAAGCCGTCCTTCACCAGGAAGCAGCGCTGGGTGGCACCTCGCTCCACCCTCAACGTGCCCTCCACACCGGGCGTCGAGAAGAGCGGGGGCGTCACCAATTGCAGGCGATAGCTGGCGAGACTTCCCTTGAAAGACTCCATGCCCGTTCATCCTCCCGGGTGAGGTTGCTCGCGGATACGGCGACCAGGGTACCGCTCCACCCGCCGCCACTCAATCGCAAGTGCCTGGAATCCCTTGGGAATTCCTTGTGGGTCGCAATTTTTCAGGCACGCGAGCGGCGAGTTCCGAGGCCGCGGCGGAGGCGTTGGGGGATGAACGGAGGGTTGCAGCAGCGGGTCGGGTGTGCGAACCACCTGCGTCGTCTCATGGAAACCGGATTCGAATCGGTGGAATCCGGCGGCTGATTCCCGACTTCCCGATTCGGAACCCGACATGCGGACCCTCTCAGGCGTGCAGTCTTCTGGAAAGCTGCACATCGGCAACTACTACGGCGCCATTCGCCAGTTCGTCCAACTGCAGGACGAGAGCGAGGCCTACTACTTCATCGCCAACCTCCACGCGCTCACCACCGTTCGCGACCCCAAGCTCGCGCTGGAGCTCACGCGCGAGGCCGCGGTGGCGTACCTGGCGCTGGGGGTGGACCCCAAGAAGGCCGTGCTCTTCCGCCAGAGCGACGTGCGCGAGGTGCTCGAGCTCTACTGGATCCTGGGCACCGTGGTGCCCCACTCGAACCTGGAGCGGGCCCACAGCTACAAGGAGAAGGTCGCCAAGGGCATCAGCCCGGACTTCGGCCTCTTCGCCTACCCGGTGCTGATGGCCGCGGACATCCTGCTCTACAGCGCGGACGCCGTCCCCGTGGGCAAGGACCAGATTCAGCACGTCGAGTTCGCCCGCGACTGGGCCGTGAAGTTCAACACCGAATACGTGCCGGGCTATGACCCCGCGGACCCGGAGGGCAAGGAGCGGGGCCACGCGCCCGGCCTCCTCAAGCTCCCCTCCGCGCGCATCCAGGAGTCCACCCAGACGGTGCCCGGCGTCGACGGCAAGAAGATGTCCAAGTCGTACGGGAACACCATCGAGCTGTTCGCGGACGAGAAGGAGATCAAGAAGCGCATCATGTCCATCAAGACGGACTCGACCCCCGTCGATGCGCCCAAGCCCGTGCCCACGGGCAAGCCCGAAGACACGTCCATCGCCAGCGAGGTCCCCCTCTACGACCTGCTCAAGCTCCTGCTGCCCGAGTCGGAGTTCAAGGACGTGGACGCCAGCTGGAGGGCGGGCGGGAAGGGGTACGGCGACTACAAGAAGAAGCTCCTGGAGGCCTACCACGCGACCTTCGGTCCGGCCCGCCAGCGCCACGCCGAGCTGGTGAACGACCCGGCGGAGCTGGAGCGCATCCTCAAGGACGGCGCCGACCGGGCCCGCGCCGAGGCGACTCGTTTGATGGACAAGATTCGCCGCGCCGTCGGAATTCCGTGAGGGAAAGGGCCTGAACGGGTGTTTACCGCCGTTTGTTTGACCCACCTGGAACCCACTGTTAAGGAGGTGTGTCCCCCGGCTGGTGCTTGAGGCTGGCGCATCCGGGCCCTTGCATGATGACGAGCCGCCACCGAAAGCCAGAAGGGCAGCCAGGTTCCGCCGTTGAGTGACGGCCGCCCCACCTCGGCCGACGAGGGCCTCCGCGAAGGCGAGCTCCCCAGGACTCCTGGGGACGCCTTCCGCATCGCGCTGCCCAACTTCGAGGGTCCGCTCGACCTGTTGCTCCATCTCATCAAGGAGCACCGGGTCGACATCTTCGACATCCCCCTGGCGCTCATCACCGAGAAGTACCTGGAGCACCTGGAGCGGATGCGGGAGATCAACCTGGACATCGCCGGGGAGTTCCTGGTGATGGCGTCCACGTTGGCCCACCTCAAGAGCCGCATGCTGCTGCCCCGCCAGGACGCGGTGGCGGTGCCCGAGGGCGGCGAAGCCCTGGCGGCGGTGGAGGAGCCGGATGACCCTCGCGCGGAGCTGGTCCGCCGGCTGCTCGAGTACCAGAAGTACAAGGACGCCGCCGAGCACATGGCCAAGCAGGACATCCTCGGCCGGGATGTCTTCGCCCGCAGCGTGCCGGTGGAGGCGGTGCCCATCCCCGAGGAGGAGGTGGGACTCCAGGAGTTCAGCGTCCTCAAGCTCGTGGAGGCCCTGGACCGCGTCCTGGAGCGCCTGCAGCCCAAGCACCAGCACGAGGTGGTGCGCGAGAAGGTGACCCTGTCCGAGGCCATCCTCCGCATCGCGGACCGTTTGCGCCCCACCGGTCAGGTGCTCTTCGAGAGCCTGTTCTCCGAGGAGGAGACGCCGACCCGCCAGGAGATCGTCGTCACCTTCCTGGCCATCCTGGAGATGGTGAAACGGCGCCTCATTCGTGTGGTACAGGACGAGCCGCTCGGCCCCCTGTTGCTGTTGCCCAACGGGGACGCCCTGGAGCAGTTGGCTCCCAAGGAGGTTGACGAGAGTGACTACCGGTAGGAAGGGCCCGCGAAAGCCGGAGAGCGACGTCGACACCGAAGGCGCGTCCGGAGGCCCGAGTCCCTTCTCCGAGGAGGAGCTCGCCGCGGTCACCGGCCCCGGTCCCGCAGACGAGCTGGACGAGTTCGAGGCCGCCGCCATCGAGGAGGACTCGGACAACACGCCCGACCTGGAGACGTCCTTCGAGAAGCTCGTCTCGAAGAGCCGCAAGCTGTCCCAGGACCGCGTCCGGACCGTGCTGGAGAGCGTGCTCTTCGTCGCCGAGCGGCCCCTGTCGGTGGACGAGCTGTACCAGGCGACCGGCATCGAGCGGGAGCTCATCGCCGAGGCCCTCAATCAAATCACCGGCAGCCACCGGGACGGCATCAGCGGCATCGTCCTGTACGAGGTGGCCGGGGGGTGGCAGTTCCGCACGGACCCTCACTCGGGTGAGTACGTGCGGCGGTACTTGCGCGTGAAGCCTCAGCGGCTCACCCGCGCCGCGGTGGAGACCCTGGCCATCATCGCCTACCGGCAGCCGGTGACCCGGCCGGAGCTGGAAGATATCCGCGGCGTGGATTGCGGCGCCGTCCTCAAGGCGTTGATTGACCGCAAGTTGGTGAAGATTCTCGGCAAGCGCGAGGAGGTGGGTCGCCCCATCCTCTACGGCACCACGCGTGAATTCCTGGAATTCTTTGCCTTGAAGGACCTGTCAGCGCTGCCCACGCTGCGGGAGTTCCACGAGTTGACGCAGGAGCATCGCGAAATCGTGGAGAAAGAAGTACGACCCGCGCCGGTTGCGGCGGGAACCGTGGAGGCCCTGTCGGATCCAGGGTTCACGAAGCGGATGGAAAAGAGCGCGGCTGCGAGTGAGGCCGCGCTAGAGGACCTGGAAGAAGCCATGGAGGCGGCTGACCGGACACAGAAGGCCAGCTCCAGCGTCCTGGACACGCCCCCGAAGCCCGAGACGGGCGCCGAGGGGCCGAAGCCCGAGTAACGGGCAGCAATGGAAGAAGGGGAAGTAATGGCGGCCGAAAGACTACAGAAGTACCTGGCCCGCGCGGGAGTCGCTTCGCGCCGGCATGCAGAAGAGCTGATCACCGCGGGCCGCGTGGCGGTGAACAACACGACGGTGACGGAGCTGGGAAGCCGAGTGGAGCCGGGCACGGACCTGGTGTCGGTGGACGGCCAGCTCGTCACGCCGCCCGATGAGACTTCCTACTTCCTGCTCTACAAGCCCGTGGGCGTCGTGACGACGCTGTCGGACCCGCAGGGACGGCCCACGGTGGCCAACTACCTCGAGGAGACGGGCAAGCGCCTCTTCCCGGTGGGCCGGCTGGACTACGACGCCGAAGGAGCGCTGCTCTTCACGGATGATGGGGCGCTCGCGCACAAGCTGACGCACCCGAGCTTCCAGGTTCCTCGCACGTATCTGGCGAAGGTGAAGGGCGAGCCGGACGTGGCCACGCTGGACAAGCTGCGCGGTGGCGTGCGGCTGGAAGACGGCATGGCGACGCCGGTGTCCGTGGGGGTGTTCGAGTCCGCCGAGAAGAACACGTGGTTGAAGATCGTGGTCGCGGAGGGACGTCCGCACCTCATCAAGCGGCTGTGCGCGGCGGTGGGGCACCCCGTGGTGCGCCTGTTCCGTCCGGCCTACGCCGGGGTGGGGGTGGAGGGGTTGCGGCCGGGAGAGCTGCGCCCGCTGAAGAAGACCGAGGTCGACCTGCTGAACCAGGTGGCCGATGGGACGACGCAGCCGCCGGCCGCGACGCTGCGGTTGCCTCCGCGGCGCCATGGGCGCGCGGCACCAGGGATGGACGAGACGGACGAGGACGAGCTTTCGATGGATGATGATGTTCCGGCGCCTCGTGCGGCGGCGCGCAAGAGTGCGCCTCGTACGGATGGTGGGAAGTGGAAGCCAGTGGTGGATGGGGGCTCCAAGCTCGCGCGCTTCGGTCGTCCGAAGACGGCGGGGGCGGGTCGCGATGAGGGTGACCGCCCGGCACGTCGTGAGCGGAGCGAGGGCGCTGGCCGTCCCGCGCGTGCGGGAGCGGGGGAGCGTTCGCGGTTCGCCCGTGGCGCGGATGGCGAGGGTCGTCCCGCGCGGAAGTCCTTCGGCGCTGGCGGCGGAGACCGCCCTGCTCGGAAGGCGTGGGGTGCTGGGGGTGACGACGCCCGTGGCGGAGATCGTCCCGCGCGCAAGCCCTTCGGCGCGGGCGGTGATCGCCCCATGCGGAAGTCCTTCGGTGCTGGCGGCGATGATGCCCGCGGCGGGGACCGTCCGGCCCGGAAGCCCTTCGGCGCGGGTGGTGATCGCCCCATGCGGAAGTCCTTCGGCGCGGGCGGTGATCGCCCCATGCGGAAGTCCTTCGGCGCGGGCGGCGATGATGCCCGCGGCGGGGACCGTCCGGCTCGGAAGCCCTTCGGCGCTGGCGGTGATCGCCCCATGCGGAAGTCCTTCGGCGCTGGCGGCGATGATGCCCGCGGCGGGGACCGTCCGGCTCGGAAGCCCTTCGGCGCTGGCGGTGATCGCCCCATGCGGAAGTCCTTCGGCGCGGGCGGCGATGATGCCCGTGGCGGAGACCGTCCGGCTCGCAAGTCGTGGGGCGCTGGCGATGGAGACCGTCCGGCCCGGAAGCCCTTCGGTGCGGGTGGTGGAGACCGTCCCGCGCGCAAGCCCTTCGGTGCCGGCGGTGAAGACCGTCCGGCTCGCAAGTCGTGGGGCGCTGGCGATGGAGACCGTCCGGCCCGGAAGCCCTTCGGTGCGGGTGGTGGAGACCGTCCCGCGCGCAAGCCCTTCGGTGCTGGCGGTGAAGACCGTCCGGCCCGGAAGGCCTGGGGCGCTGGCGATGGAGACCGTCCGGCCCGGAAGCCCTTCGGTGCTGGTGGCGGAGATCGTCCCGCGCGCAAGCCCTTCGGTGCTGGCGGCGGAGACCGTCCGGCGCGTCGGGAGTGGAGCGGTGGTGGCGAAGACCGTCCCGCTCGCAAGTCCTGGGGCTCGTCCGACGAGTCCGGCCGTGGCGCTCCTCGGCGTGGCATGGAGCTCGTCGGGCTCGGGCCGCTTCGGTGGTGCTGGCCGGGGTGACTCCGCGGGTGAGGGGCGTCCTCGCTTCGGTCGTGGCGCGGGCGCGGGTCGTCCGGGTGGTCGCGACTCCGAAGGCGGGGGGCCTCGTGGACGGGGGGGCTTCGGCTCCAAGCCCGGCGGCAAGGGTCCTCGGGGAGCAGGCGACGAGGCACGCGCCTGGAAGCCTTACGATGACCGGGGCGCTCCTCGCGAGCGCGTCGTCCGCGCGGGCGCCCGTGGCGCTGGCGGCGACGATGCCCGCAAGTCCGAGGGCTTCAAGGACTGGGGCAAGAAGAAGCAGGACGGTGGAAAGCCTCGCTGGAGCAACCAGTCTCCGCGCGGCCGGACGGGCGGCCCCTCCAAGGGTCCTCGCCGTCCTCGCTGAAGCACTGCTCTGCGGATTGGGAGACGAGGGGGGTGTTGATATAACCCCCCGCGACTTTTCCACCGTTTCCCTCCGCGGAGACCGATGCGAACCGGCGCGCGCCCTTTCATCCTCATGCTGGCCCTGGTCGTCGGTTGCAATGGCAGCCGGGACCAGCTCCTCGCAGACCTTCAGAGTCCTCGTCCGGAGGTCCGCGCCCTGGCGGTGAAGAAGCTCGCCGGGCAGAACAATGCGGACGACCTGATCCTCTTCACGCGCGCGGCCAAGGACCTGGCCGCCATCGTCCGCGCCGAGGCCGCGGTCGCCCTCGGCGAGAGCCAGGACCCTCGCGTGGTGGACCTCCTGGGCGAGCTGCTCGAGGACTCCGATGAGGAAGTCCAGGGCCGCGCCGCCATGGCGCTCTCCAAGGTCAAGAACGACAAGGCCAAGGCCTACCTCATGCTGCAGTACGGGCGTCGTGGCCGCACCACCCGTCAGGTCATCGTCCAGGCGCTGAAGAACGCCAACGTGCCCGGCGCCATGGCGGAGGTCGTCGCCGCCGAGGCCAAGTCCCAGTGGGACCGCAACCTCCTGACCCTCTCCGAGGGCGAGCTCCCCGAGCGCGTCGGCGCCGCCGAGGAGCTGGGCAAGAGCGGACGCCCCGAAGCCGTCAATCGCCTGCTGCCACTCGTCCGAGACAGCCAGGTCGTCCTCGCCGCCGCGGCTGTGCGGGGGCTGGGGGACGCCGGTGACAAGCGCGCGGTGGGCGCCATCGCGCTCCTGCTCGACGAGAGCTTCCCGGAGCTGCGCGAGTCCGCCATCACCGCGCTGATGAAGCTGCAGGACCCCGCCGTCGCGCCGCGCCTCCAGGCCGTCGCGCTGGAGAAGAGCGCGGTGAGCCCTCAGGCCCTCGACGCCATCGTGTCCTTCCCCCGCACCCCGGAGACCGACGCCGCGCTCTGTGCCGTCGCGCTCGATGGCGCCCCGGCGGATGCGCTCGTGGCGGCCCAGGCCATGCGCTCGCGAGGCGGCTGCCCGGCGGACCCCATTGGCGAGCGGCTCTCCCGCGTCACCACCGCCGCCAACGGTCTGCAGGCCGTCATGGGCCTGGGGCCCTCCGCGCAGGCGCTGCTGCCCAAGGTGACGCCGTGGCTTCAGCAGAACGATGCCGCCCTGCGGCTGCTCGCGGTGGACGCCGTGGCATCCGTGGGTGACGCATCCGTCATCCCGCTGCTGCAGAAGCTCCTCGAGCAGGAGTCCAAGGGGCTCGAGGCGCTGCGCACGGACTGGGTCGTCCAGAAGCTCCCCGAGGCGTATGGCGCGGAGTTCGACCCCTCCGGCTCGGCGTCGTCCCTGCCCACCGGGGCGCCCAAGGACGAGCGGGCCGCGCGCCATGCGACCTTGTTCGACCGGGTCAAGGCCCTCAACGCGCAGCGCGCCCGTGACTCTGGCCGTCCCGTGGTCAAGCCGCGCGCGCCCACGGAGCTGTTCGACGACGTGGAGCCCGCGCGCCTCGTCCCGCTGGCCACCGTGCTGCGCGCACTGGCGATGTTGCGCGCGCCCGGGGCGCTGGAGCTGCTCAAGGGCTACAGCCAGGACTCGAGCCTCCCCCTGCGCACGGCCGCGCTCCAGGGGCTGGCCCGCCTGGGCGCGGAGGGGGTGGCGGTGGCGCGAGAAGGACTGCTCGAGCCCGAGCGCGACCTCCAGAAGGCGCTGGCGATCTCGCTCGTGGACGGAGGAGAGGTGGGGGTGGCCGCGCTGGTGGAGCTGCTCCCGAAGATGGGGAGCGAGAAGCTCCTCGTGCTGGATGCGCTGACCCGGAGCACGGCGGTGCCCGCGTCGGCCTCCCCTGTGCTTCAGGCGGTGGTGAAGGATGGAGGGCCGGAGGCGGCGCTCGCGGCGGTGTTGCTGGCGCGCATCCAGGCGAAGGACGCGGTGCCCACGCTCATCAAGGCGCTGGACGAGACGAACACTGTCGCTCGGCGCGATGTGTTGTTGGCGCTCGGGACCTTGGGAGACGCGCAGGCCGCCGACGTGGTGTCGCGAGACCTCTTCCACGACCTGCCGGAGATTCGCGCGGCGGCGGCCACGGCGCTCAAGCGCATGGGGGCGACGACGCAGACCGAGTCGCTCGACGCGCTCCGGAGCGACTACTACCGCACCGTGCGCGACGCGGCGGGCGCGGCGCTCGCGAAGGGGGGCACGGCTTCGGAGGGTGCCCGGTAATGGAGGCGCGCAAGCTCAAGGACAGCGCCGCCGAAGCCTTCTCCAAGGGCCGCTTCAGCAAGGCCGCGGAGCTGTACGAGGACTTCTGCAAGCTCGACCCGAAGGACCATCAGTCGCGCCTGCGCACGGGTGACGCGTGGGCCAAGGCTGGAGAGCGCGAGCGCGCCATCCTGGCCTACCAGTCCGCCGCCGAGGGCTTCGCGAAGGAGGGCTTCCTCCCGCGCGCCATCGCCGCGAGCAAGCTCATCCTGGAGCTGGACCCGAGCCATCAAGGCGTCCAGCAGATGCTGGCCAACCTCTACGCGCGGCGAGGAACGCCCGTGGGAGCGCGGGCACGCGGCCCGATGACCAGCGCGCTCGCCGCGCCGCCGCCTCCCGAACGTCCCGCGTCCGCGCAACCCGAGGCAGGGGAGGGCCGTCCGCCCGAAGCCCTCGAAGCCGGAACGGGAGCGGTCGACCTCTCCGCCGAGCTTCCCGCCGAGCTGTCACTCTCCATCGAGACGCCCTCGAGCCCGGAAGCCGCGGGTGGCTCGGAAGAGCTGGTGGTCCACTCCGTGAGCGTGGGGCTCACGAACGCGGACGCCGAGGCCCCAGGCGCCCACGTCGCGGAGGGCATCGACATCCCCCTGGGCGAGCCTCCCGCCCGAGCTCCTTCGCTGCCGCCGGGGCTCTCGCCTCGGGTCTCGCCGCCGAGCGCGACGGAGGAGGTCCGAGCCTCCATTCCCGCCCCGCCGCCACCGCGAGCCGCGAGTGGCAAGTGGAAGGCCCTGGCCTCGCCCATCGCGGATACCGCGGCGATGGAGTCCGAGGTCTCGCTTCGCACGCCCACGGTCATCGACCCGCCCTCGGCGCCTCCTGGACTGCGCCCGCGCCGCACGGAAGTCACTCCCGCCTCGGGTGCGACGGCGGTGCCCTTCCGCGAGGTGTCTCGCGCATTGGGTGCCTCGCTCCGCGCGGTGCCGCCCATTCCATCCTCCTTCACGGAGCTGGAGCTGGAAGCGGACTCCTTGCTGCACGCGGTGGAGCTGGCGGCCCAATCGGGGCGGGTCCAGCGCGCCCAGGAGTCCGACGGCGGACTCGAGGAAGAGGTCTTCAGCCTCACCGAGGAAGTCGTCACGGACGTGCCCTCGCTGGACACGCTCCCGACCATCCCGCTGTTCTCGGACCTGCCGCGCGACGCGTTCATCGAGCTCTTCGAGCGCTGCCCGCTGCGTCGCTTCCAGGTCGGCGAGCGCATCATCGAGCAGGGCAGCCGCGGCGACGCCTTCTACGTCATCTGCGAAGGGAAGGTCCGCGTCTTCCGCTCGGACAACGCGCAGCGCGTCGAGCTGGCGGTGCTGGAGGGAGGCGCCTTCTTCGGTGAGATGGCGCTCCTGTCCGGTGCGCCCCGAACCGCCTCCGTCGAAGCCGGCGCCGACGACACGCAGCTGCTCGAGATCTCCGCCCCGGTGCTCGCGTCGCTCTCCCGGAGCCACCCCCAGGTCGCGGCGGCGTTGAAGAAGTTCGTCCGTCAGCGCCTGCTCACCAACGTGATGAATACGTCCGCGCTCTTCCGGCCCTTCAACCGGAAGGACCGACGGACGCTGGTGGAGCGCTTCCGCGCACGGGACGTCGAGCGAGAGGACGTCATCATCCGCGACGGAGATCCGACGGACGGCCTCTACGTCCTGCTCTCCGGAGAGGTGGAGGTGCACAAGGACGGGCACCTCCTCACGCGGCTGAAGGAGGGAGACCTGTTCGGTGAAATCTCCCTGCTCCAGAAGACGCCCGCGACCGCCACGGTGATGGCGTCGCGGCACACCACGCTGCTGCGGCTTCCGCGCGAGGACTTCGACGCGCTCATCTCCAGCCACCCGCAGATTCTCGTGCTGGTGTCGGAGCTGACGGATGAGCGCCTGCGCCGCACCGAGGCGGTCCTGGGCGCGAGCTCCGCCTTGGACCCGGACTCGATGGACCTCGACGAGGACCTCATCCTCGTCTGAGGCCCCAGGCGCGCTCGCTCAGCGCACCTTCGCGAGATAGTCGTCGCGGGTCACCAGCCCGCGCTTCTCCAGGAGCTCCAGCATGGCGCGCAGCGAGCGCGCCTGCTGCGCGACCATGCGCTCCAGGTCCGTCACCTGCTGCGTGAGGCCCTCCACGCGCTGGAGCAGCTCGCTCTCCCGGACAGGCGCGGGGGCCGTGCTGGCGGCGGCGGGACGCGCCGTGGGCATGAGCTCCAAGGCACCCGACGGAGGCGCGAGCTCGAAGGTCTCCTCCTCCATGCCGAAGGCCAGCGGTGTCGCCGTCGCGGAGGTGATTTCGCCGTGGTAGTGGCGGCGGATGGCGCGCTCGATGGAGGACGCCGCGGCGACGACGACCTGGATGCGCTGACCCGTGTGGAAGGCCAGCTCCTGGAGGGACTCCACGTTGGTGGGGTCCGCCGTCGCGACCGTGAGCAGCTTGGTGGCGCTGTCCACGGTGGTGGGGAACACGGTGTAGCGCTCGGCGATGTCCACGCGCAGCGCCTGGAGCGCGGAGGACGAGGGCGCCAGGTCATCCAGCTCCACGGTGGGGATGGCGAGCTGCCTCGACAACGCGTGGACCATGGAGCTCTCGTCCACGAACCGCATCTGCACCAGCGTGAGGCCCAGCCGTCCGCCCCACTTGCGCTGCTCGGCCAGCGCCGAGCGCAGTTGCGTCTCCGTCAGGAGGCCGGCGTCCATGAGGATTTCCCCGAGCCGGCGCTTGCGGCCCGGAGCTGACGGGGGAGGTGACACAGATGAAGGATTCACGACGCGCAGCATAACAGCGACCGGGCAGGCTGGCCGCCGAGGTGACGGACAGAGGGCGGGAAGGGGCGGGCGGCCCCGCAATGGGGTAAACCTCCGTCCATGACGCGAAGTCTCCTCCCGTTTCTCACTCTGGTGCTGTGCGCCGGCTGTGCGTCGCAACGGCTGGCCGGCGCGGACCTGGACCGCGTGCGCCGCCCCGCCTTCATCTCTCGCATCGAGGACGGCGCGGGACCTCGGAGCTTCGTGTTTCGCGACGACTCCACCTACGGTGACAAGCTGAAGAAGCTGGAACCCGTGGAAGCAGATCGCCGACTCACGGTGAAGCTGCTCCAAGCGGTGACGCGCTTCGAAATCTCGGAGCGGCTGCGGGTGAACACGCTGACGCAGCTGCCTCGCGAGGCGCCGTGGACGCACACGGTGGACCCGGCGCGGGTGGCCACGGTGCTGGAGAGCTTCCTCGTGGAGGAGGTCCCGGCGAATGCACCGGACTACGACCTGGTGATGCCGCTGGGCGCGGACACCATCGTCGAGTTCGTCGTGCAGGAATACGGGATGCGCAGCCACAAGGGCCACGCGGGGGCGTACCTCCGAGGCTATGGGCGGATGTTCACGCTGGATGGCCGCTCGGAAGTGTGGCGCCACCCGTTCGAGGTGGACCAGTCCGAGTCCGACGCCGCGCACCTGGACCCGTTCAAGGTCGGCAAGAGCCCGGACCTCTTCCGCCAGGCGATGACGTCCATGCTCGACAAGGTGGCGGCGGACTTCGTGAAGGACCTGACGCCTCGTGAGCGGCGCCCGAGTCCTTCACCCGAGGCGACCGCGGTCTCCGCGCAGCCGGACACCGTGGCTCCCGGGGTGGTGGAGCCGCCGAAGCCGCCCGACCCGGAGCTGGCTCCGGGCGAGCTGCCCGACCCGGACCCGGAATAGGCGCCGGGCCCGGCGGCGGGGCTCAGAAGAGGGCGTGCTCCGCGTAGAGCACGGCGAGCCCCGCGACGAAGCTGATGAGCGTGACGGGGAGCCCGACGCGCAGGTAGCGCATGAAGGTCATGTCCACCTTGCCTCGGGCCGCCTCGAAGACGATGAGGTTGGCGACGCTGCCCACCAGCGTGAGGTTGCCGGCGAGCGTGGATCCCAGCGCGAGCACGTGCCAGCCCAGCTCCACATCCTGGAGCGAGGGCACCCACGAGCGCGCGAGCATCACGAAGGGCACGTTGCTGAAGAGGTTGGACGCCACGAGCGTCAGGCCCGCGAAGCCCAGGCTTTCCTGCAACCTCGAGCCCACCATCAGCGGCGCGAACACCTGGCGGATGTCCTCCGCCCACCCGTGCTTGTTCACGCCATACACCACGACGAAGAGGCTGGAGAAGAACAGGAGCAGCACCCAGTCCACGCGCTCCAGCGCCTCGCGAGGCTCCCTGCGAGACAGCGCCATGACGAGCGCCGCGCCCGCGAGCGCGCTCCAGCTCATCGGCAGGCCCGCGAAGAAGGCCGCCACCACGCCCGCCATCACCACGAGCGTCATCGCCAGCAGCCCCCGGTCGATGGGCGGCGGAGGAGGGTGAGGGTCGAACCGCGCCGAGGACAGTTCCTTGCGGAAGATGAACAGGAGCGAGCCCGCGACGATGGCCGTGGAGAGCAGCGCGGGCAGCGCCATGTACGCCGCGAAGCTGGCATACGAGAGGCCGGACGCTCCCTGGATGAGCATGTTCTGCGGGTTGCCCGTGAAGGTCGCCACCGAGCCGCTGTTGCTCCCCATGCAGACCGCGAGCAGGTAGGGCGCGGGCGGCAGGCGGGCGTCCTCCACGGTGGCGAGCACCAGCGGCGCGAGCATCAGGCACACGGTGTCGTTGACGAGGAAGGCGGACAGCACCGCGGAGATGAACGTCACCGCCAGCAGCAGGCGCCGCGGCGTGTGGGCGTGACGGACGGCCCACGCGCCCGCGGTGCGGAAGAAGGCGGCCTGGGAGAGGTACGCCGCCAGCAGCATCATCCCCAGCAGCAGGACGATGGTGTCGGCGTCGATGGCGTGCCGGGCCGGGTTCTCGCTGTGGTTGAAGACCTCGGCGGGGGTGACGACGCCGAGGACCACCATGAGCACGGCGCCCAGGAGCGCACCCCCGGGGCGGTCGAGCTTGAGATAGGGGAGACGGGCACCGGCGATGAAGACGTAGGTGAACAGGAAGATGGCGAGGGCCACGGGCGCGCACCCTAGCCGAGCCGCATTCCGCGCGCCCGGCCCCGTTCGCGTTGTCCGTCCGGGTACACACCTGTACAGTGCCCGCCCCATGAAGTCCGAGAAGGAAGAGGGGGCCTTTGGCGGCCCACGTCGTACGCCCTGGAATGCCCCTCGGGGACTGGACTCCGTGCTTCAGCAGTGGCGCACGGACCGGGCCTTGGCGTCGTGTTTCTCCCTCGACGAGGCGTCCCCCGCCCGCGTGGGCTCCTTCGCCCCCATCCCCGACGAGGTGGCCCCCCAGGTGCGCGAGGCCCTGCGCCTCCGAGGCGTCGAGCAGCTCTTCTCCCACCAGGCGGAGGCGTACCGGCTGGCGCGCGGGGGGAAGAACCTGGTCATCGCCACCCCGACCGCCTCCGGCAAGAGCCTCTGCTACAACCTCCCGCTGCTGGACCGCTTCGCGCGGGAGCCCCAGGCCCGGGCCCTGTACCTGTTCCCCACCAAGGCCCTGTCGAGAGACCAGGAGGAATCCCTGCGCGCGTTCATGCGCGAGGCCGGGCTGACTCACGGCGCCATCACCTTCGACGGAGATACGCCGGCGGATGCGCGGCGGGCCGCTCGTGAGCGCGGGGGCGTGCTGCTCACCAACCCGGACATGCTGCACACGGGCATCCTCCCGCACCACGCGAACTGGGCCCGCTTGTTCTCGAACCTGCGCTTCGTCGTCATCGACGAGCTGCACACGTATCGAGGCGTCTTCGGCTCACACCTCGCGAATGTCCTCCGCCGGCTGCGCCGCGTGGCGCGCTTCCATGGCTCGGACCCGGTGTTCATCGCGGCGTCCGCGACCATCGGCAATCCGCAGGCGCATGCCCGGCGCATGTTGGGCTGCGACGTCGAGCTCGTCTCCGAGAGTGGCGCGCCTTCTGGAGAACGCCGGGTGATGGTGTTCAATCCGCCCGTGGTCAACGCGGAGCTGGGCATTCGCGCCAGCTACCTGAAGACGTCCGTGCGACTGACGGCGGACCTGGTGCGCGCGGGCGTGTCCACGCTGTTGTTCGGCCAGTCGCGCAACAACATCGAGGTGATGCTCAAGTACCTGAGAGATCGCTTCGTCGAGGAGAAGCTCGACCCGTCGCTCATCCAAGGCTATCGCGGCGGCTACCTCCCGGGCACGCGCCGCGCGACGGAGGCCGCGTTGCGCGCGGGCGAGGTGCGGTGTGTCGTCGCCACCAACGCGCTGGAGCTCGGCATCGACATCGGCTCGTTGGACGCGGTGGTGTGCGCGGGATATCCGGGCTCGGTCGCGGCGCTCATGCAGCGGTTCGGACGCGCGGGACGCCGGGGCGCGGGGAGCCTCGCGCTGCTCGTGACGTCGAGTGCGCCGCTGGACCAGTACCTCGCGGCGGACCCTCGCTTCCTCATCGGCGCTCCGGTGGAGCACGCGCGCATCGACCCGGACAACGTGGAGATTCTCGTCCAGCACCTCAAGTGCGCTTCCTTCGAGCTGCCGTTCGAGGAGGGGGAGCCCTTCGGTGACGTGCCGGCCGAGTCGACCGCGGAGGCGCTGGGGTTCCTCGCCCAGCACGAGGTGGTGCATCCCACGGCGGGAGAGGGGGGCCGGCGCGTGTTCCACTGGTCCTCGGATGCGTACCCGGCGAACCACGTGTCGCTGCGCAGCGTGGGCTGGGACAACGTCGTCATCATCGAGCGAGGCACGGACCGGACGCTCGCGGAGATGGACTTCCGCTCCGCGCACACGATGTTGCACGAGCAGGCCATCTATCAGCACGAGGCCGAGCAGTATCAGGTCGAGCACTTCGACTACGAGAACCACAAGGCCTTCGTGCGCAAGGTGGCGCCGGACTACTTCACGGACGCGATGACGTACGTGCGCGTGAACGTCATCCAGGAGGACCAGGGGGCGGCCATCGGCCCGTCGCTCCAGGCCGGCATGGGCGAGGTGAGCGTCATCGAGAAGGTCGTGGGCTACAAGAAGATCAAGTACCACACGCACGAGAACGTCGGGTACGGCGAGGTGGCGCTGCCGGAGATGCAGATGCACACCACGGCGCTGTGGCTCACGGTGCCGGAGTCGGTGGTGCGCTCGATGAACGCGCCTCGTCCCGCGGTCATCGATGCGCTGCGAGGTGTGGCCACCGCGCTGCGGACGGTGGCATGTGTGGGGTTGATGATCGACCCGCGCGACATCGGCAAGACGTTGGGCAGTCGCGACGACGCGGAGGGGCCGCCTCGCAAGGATGGCGGCGTGGGGTTCGACCCCACCATCTTCCTCTACGACAACGTGCCCGGCGGCGTGGGGCTGGCGGCTCGGCTCTTCGACCAGCGGGATGAGTTGCTCGTTCGCGCTCGGAGGTTGCTGGAGTCGTGCGCGTGTGAGGAGGGCTGCCCCGCGTGCATCGGACCTGCGTCGGGTGTCATGCCGGGACAGGCGCCCGTGGACCCGCATCCGCGCAAGCGCCTGGGGCTGGAAGTGCTGTCCGCGCTGGGCGTCGCGGGTGTGCAGTAGGCGGAGGCTCGGCGCGTGGACCTCAAGCGAAAGCTGGCGCGGCTGACGGGCGTGGGCCCGGGAGGCAAGCCCGCGCCCCGAGGTGCCCCCACGCCGCCCGTCGCGCCCGAGCCTCGTGCGGAAGGCGTCGACACCGAGCTGGCCTCGGGCCTTCCCGCCGTCACCCATCCTCGCGCGCAAGGCGTCGACACCGATCTGGCCTCGGGCCTTCCCGTCGTCGCAGGTCCGCGCGTGGAATCGGGCAGCGTCGCGTCTCCTTCGTGCCCTCTCTCCGTCACCGAGCAGCGAGCGGAGGCGGAGAACGCCGCGCCACTCTCGGGCCTTCTTGCTGTCTCCGGACCGCGCCCGAATGAGTCCGCGCCGCCCTCGGGCTCTCCCTCCGTCACCGAGTCGCGACAGCCCTCGACGGAGCCGCCGCGCCCTTCGGACCCACGCGTCGAGTCCCTCCGTCGGATGCTCGCGGAGTGGTCCGAGCGACAAGGACAGACCTCCGCACGCCGTGCCGCCACGCCCGAGCGGGCTCGCCCAGGTCCGCTTCCAGTCGCCCCCCAGGACACCCCCCACGGGACGGTCCACGTCTCCGAACGGGTCCTGGCGCCAGACCACCACCACGGCACCGCCCCCGTGGCAGGAGCACTCGACGTCGAGGGCGCACTCGTCGCTCGGCTCGCCCTCCATGAAGACCTGGCCGGGGTGGACTACCAGCGGATGCTGTTCCTCGACACGGAGACGACGGGGCTCGCGGGCGGAACGGGCACCGTGCCCTTCCTCGTGGG
Organism: Myxococcus stipitatus DSM 14675; assembly: GCF_000331735.1. GTDB lineage: Bacteria > Myxococcota > Myxococcia > Myxococcales > Myxococcaceae > Myxococcus > Myxococcus stipitatus. The sequence continues at coordinate 5,211,577 of NC_020126.1, forward strand.
CCTGGCCTGGTTCGAGGGCCGCTCCCTGCGCGTCCACCAACTCTTCCTGCGCAAGCTGGGCGAAGAAGCCCCCATGCTCCGCGTGCTCGCCGAGCGCATGGCGGCGTCCTCGTGCCTCGTCACCTTCAACGGCAAGAGCTTCGACTGGCCCCTGCTGCGCACGCGCTTCGTGCTCAACCGCGTCAAGACCCCCGCCGAGCTGCCGCACCTGGACCTGCTCCACTGCGCCCGCCGCGTCTTCAAGCACCGAGGGGCGGGCACGCGACTGGTGCACATGGAGGAGCACGTCCTCGGCCACCGCCGCGTCGACGACGTCGACGGCTCCCTGATTCCAGACTTGTACTTCCGCTACCTCCGAGGCGGGGACGGCTCCGCGCTGACGCCCGTGCTGGAGCACAACGCGAACGACCTGCTCCTCCTGGCCGCGCTCCTCGGAGAGCTGGTCCGCCGCTTCCGGGCCGGAGACGGCACCGACGTGCCCTCGGGCGAGGACCCCAGGGACCTCCTGGGCTTCGCGGGGGTGGCCTTCCGGGCCGGGGACCACGCTCGGGCGCGGGCCTTCGCCCACGCGGCGACCCGAGGCTCCGGCGCCGTGGGGATGGAGGCCCATGCCCTGGCGTCACGGCTGGCCCGCATGGCCGGAGAGCCCCAGGCCGCCGCCGAGCACCTGCACCAGGCGCTGACGGCCGCCCGAGGTGTCCAGGCGGCGACGCTGCACCTGGAGCTGGCCAAGCTCTACGAACATTCCCTCAAGGACCTGCCGGCCGCGCTGCGCCACGCCCGGCTCTCCGCCGCGGCGGAGGCCCCGGAGGACCACCAGCGACGGCTCCTTCGCATCGAGGGGCGGCTGGAGCGGAGCGCTCGGGCCCACTCGCTGGACCTGGAGGCCCGCCCTCCTCGTTCGGGCGCCTGAGCCCTTGCGTCTGATTTCGGGCGCGCGCCCCCGGTTCCCCGCGCTCCCGTGTTCGGAACGAGCACATGATGGGGGCGCGAATCCACGGCCTGGGCTATGAGGGGCGCCATGAAAATCACGAAGGACAGTGTCGTCTCCATCGACTTCAAGCTGCACCTGGGCGACGGAGAGGTCATCGACGAGAGCGATGCCGGAGATCCGCTTGTCTACCTGCAGGGCCACGAGCAGCTGGTCCCCGGTCTGGAGAAGGCGCTCGAGGGCAAGGTGAAGGGTGATGCCTTCTCCGTCGTCGTCCCGCCCGAGGAGGGCTACGGCCCGTACGACGACGAGGGCATCGAGGTGGTTCCCCGGGACATGTTCCCGCCGGACCTGAAGCTCGAGGCCGGGGGCATCCTCACCGCCGAGGACCCGGACGGCGACGAGGTGGAGTTCCTCGTCAAGAGCGTGAACGAGAAGGAAGTCACGGTGGACTACAACCACCCGCTCGCCGGCAAGACGCTGCACTTCGCCGGCAAGGTGACGGACGTCCGCGCCGCGTCGAAGGAAGAGCTGGAGCACGGCCACGCGCACGGGCCGGACGGTCACCACGACCACTGAAGTCCGGACGCCTTCCGCTCCCGCGCAACGACTCGCGCGGGAGCGGGGAGGCGCTCAGCGCTGGCGCATCAGGTCCGAGTTGAAGGCGAAGCCCACGAACATGAAGGGCAGCGCGTCCTGGCGGCTGGGGTGCTTCAGGTACCACGCCACCGACGCCACCACCGTGGGGCGGTTGAACAGCGTCCCCTCATCCTGGTTGAAGGCGTAGGAGGCGAACGGCCCCACGCGCATGTGGCTGTTGTTGGCCTTGAGCGAGCCGCTCACGCCCTGGTCCGCGTCGTACTGCGGCCAGACGCCGCTGAAGCGCACGCCCGTGGCCCACCGGTCCGCCAGGTAGATGACGTCCGAGTCGTTCGTGTAGACCCAGCCCTTGCCCGCGAGCAGCGTGTCGAGGAACGGGTCATAGAACGTCGTCTCGCCGTCGCGCAGCGAGAGATTCCAATACTCGAAGCTGAACTTGGTCCGCACCGCGATGGGGCCCACCTTGGCCTGGAGCGTGGGCTCCAGCATGAAGTGGTGGCCGCTGGTGCTGTAGGCCCGGTCCTCGCCCGCGTCGAGCGCGTCGTCCGAGAAGTCCCGGAGCGGGTCCGGATACGACTGGAGGAAGCCCATGGTCCCCATGAACTGGGTGTACTCGTAGCTGGCGCGCAGGTTGAACAGCGCCACCGGCTGGATCTCCACCGTGGGCCCCACCTTGAGCGACGCGGGGCTGACCTTCAGGCTCGCGGCCGCGTTGACGAACGTGTCGCGCAGCACCACCGACGGGCTGTCGAACAGGCGCTTCTGGAGCACCAGCCGGTTCTGGGTCTCCAACCCCAGGGGATTGACGCGGAAGAGGTTGAGGCTCGTCAGGTACAGCCGCACGTTGGGGATGGGGCGCAGCGGCGCCGCCGGCGAGGGCTCGTTGGCCGGGGTGACTTCGGGAGGAGGCGTGGGCCCCGAAGTCGGAACCTCCGGCAGGGCGGCCGTGGACTCCTGCTGCTGAGCGAGCGCGGGGGACGCGGCCAGTCCCAGGGCCAGACACAGCGCACGCAGGGCCTTCGAAGGAGGCTGATGCATCATCGCGACACTTCCTCGTGAAGGACGGGGGCCGGGCCGGCGCGGGTGACGGCGAAGCCGAACGCCGCCGCCGTGAAGTACATGATGATGCTGTAGATGGCCGGGGGGATGGCCATGGTCGCGTTGCCCAGCAGCAGCGGGCTCATGGCGATGGTCATCGCGAGGATTCCATTGTGGATGCCGATCTCCATCCCGATGGCCACCGCCTGCTTGCGCGGCAGTCGGAACAGCAGCGGCGTGACGAAGCCGACGGCCATGCTCATCAGGTTGAACGTCAGCGCGGCCAGCCCCACCTGCTTGAAGTACGCGCCGATGTTGTTCCGGTCCTGGTACACGGCGCCGACAATCATCAGCGCCAGGAACACCGCGGACAGGAGCCGGATGGGCTTGTCCAGCCGCGTGGCCAGGTTCGGGCGGCGCGAGCGGATGAGCATGCCGATGCTCACCGGCCCCAGCACGATGATCATGACCTGGATCACCTTCGTGAACTGCATGGGCACCGCGCGGTCCTCACCCATGAAGTGCTGCAAGGACATGTTGACGATGAAGGGCAGGGTGACGAGGGTCAGCGCGCTGTTCACCGCCGTGAGCGTGATGTTGAGCGCCACATCGCCGCGCGCCAGGTGGCTGAAGAGGTTCGCCGTGGCACCTCCCGGGGACGCCGCCAGCAGCATCAGCCCCACCGCCAGCTCCGGCGCCAGCCCGAAGGCGTGTGCCACCAGCGCGCAGCCCGCGGGGAGGACCAACATCTGGCACACGAGCCCGATGATCACCGCCCGCGGGTAGAGGATGACGCGCTTGAAGTCCTCGAGCGTCAGCGACAAGCCCAGGCCGAGCATGATGATGGCCAATGACAGTGGAATCAGGACCGCGGTGAAAACGTTGGACTGCATTCTCCCCCCGTCGAAGGTTGGGTACGGCGGTGGCTGCGTGGAGCCGAGCGTGGATGTCTCAAGTGCAAACAAGCGTCGCCCACTCGGGTGAGCCGCTTCAAGCCACCCCCTCCGAATGACGCCCGGCGTCAATCGCATGTCACATCCGAAGGAGCGCTACACCTGTATGCGCGTTACCGGACATGCGGGGTGGCGGCGAGCCCCGCGGTGTCTGTCTTCGGCGGGCCATGGGCACCGTGACGTGGAGGGCTGGGTGCGCGCTACGACACGTTGCGTCCACGCCGGGCGAGACAGGGGGGACGGGGTCGGCTAGGAGGGGGCCATGAGTCGAGTCCTGGACGAGCTGCTGGAGCTGCTCACGCTGGAGTCCATCGAGGAGAACCTCTTTCGCGGCAAGAGCCAGGACCTGGGCTTCCGCCAGCTCTTCGGCGGGCAGGTGCTGGGGCAGGCGCTGTCGGCGGCCAGCCGGACGGCGGATTCGGCCCGGCATGTCCACTCGCTGCACGGCTACTTCCTGCGGCCCGGGGATGCGGGGCTCCCGGTCGTCTACACGGTGGACCGGGTGCGGGACGGCGGCAGCATCAGCACCCGGCGCGTCGTGGCCATCCAGAAGGGGCAGCCCATCTTCACGATGATGGCCAGCTTCCACGGCGACGAGGCCGGCTACGAGCACCAGGCCCCGATGCCCGACGTCCCCGCGCCGGAGGGCCTGCCCACGGACCTGGAGCTGTGGTCCCGTCAGGCGGAGCGCATCCCCGCGCGGCTGCGGGAGAAGATCCTCTGCCCCAAGCCCATCGAAATCCGGCCCGTCGAGTACACGGACCCGTTCAACCCCCAGGCCACGGAGCCTCGGAAGGCGGTCTGGTTCCGCGCCGACGGCGACGTCCCGGAGGACCCGCAGGTCCACAAGTACGTCCTGGCGTACGCGTCCGACTTCAACCTCATCAGCACCGCGCTGCTGCCCCACGCGGCCAGCTTCTTCCAGCCGAATGTCATTGGCGCGAGCCTGGACCACGCCCTCTGGTTCCATGGGGACCTGAAGGTGAATGACTGGCTGCTCTACGTGATGGACAGCCCGTGGGGCGGCAACGCCCGGGGCCTGGCGCGAGGCTCCATCTACACCCGCGACGGGCGGCTCGTGGCCTCCGTCGCGCAGGAGGGGCTGCTGCGCGTCCTCAAGGACGGCAAGCGCTAGCCCGGCGATTCCAGCTAGGCTTCCGCGCGCGGATGACGGCAGGGAGGGCGAACCGATGCGCGCGGTGGTCTACCAGCACGAGGAGCACGAGGGCGTGGGGCTGCTGGGCCCGGCGTTGACCGAGGTGGGCTTCACCCTGGTCCACCGGTTCCGCGCCGCGCGCCGCGAGGATGTCGACGCGGAGCTGTTGGTGGTGATGGGCGGCCCCATGGGCGTCTACGAGGCGGACCAGCACCCGTTCCTCCGCGAGGAGCTGGCCATCCTCACCGAGCGGCTGGCCTACGAGCGGGCGTGTCTGGGCATCTGCCTGGGCGCGCAGATGCTCGCCAGCGCCGCGGGCGCGGAGGTCTTCGCGGGGAAGAACGGCTTCGAGGTCGGCGTCGCCCCGGTGCGGTGGACGGCCGACGGGGTCAAGGACGAGGTCATCGCGGGGGCTCGACCCCGCACCGTCGTCGCGCACTGGCATGGGGACACGTACAAGCCCGTGCCCGGGGCCACGCTGCTCGCGTCGACGGACCGCTACTCACAACAGGCCTTCCGCCTGGGGACGTCCTACGGCTTCCAGTTCCACCTGGAGCTGACGGCGCGCGAGATGGGCCGCTGGCTGGACCTGGGCGCGGAGGACTTGCGCCAGCGGGGCAAGGACCTCGACGAGCTGAAGGCCCAGCTCCCCAAGCTGGAGTCCGCGGAGCGGGAGAACGTCGAGCTGCTTCAGCGTCTGGCCCGGCACTTCGCTCAAGCCGTGCGTTGACGCATCACCCCGTGCTTGTGCGTCCAAGCACTCGCGTGGTTCCGCGCGTGCTCCATGGCTTGCGCGACTTTTCGGGGTTTCACGAAGAGCGCGCCGAGCGCGCCTGGCAGGCGAGCGGGGTGGGGTGGACGCCCCTGTTCCTGTCGCACGTGAGATGTCTCATTCGGTTATCGTCGGCGACATCCGCCGGCGCGAAGGGGACGGTTGTCTCCACCGAACACTGCGTGCGGACGCGTTGAGGTCTGGATGTGGTGTATCGGCGTGGTGCTGACGGTGCTCGCGGGGATGCCCCCGGACGGCGTCGCGCAGCTCGAGAAGGTGGATGCCCTGCTGCCCATGCTTCAGCGGCTGGCGGTGGACCCGGAGCTGGTGCGCGCGGTGAAGGCGCAGAACGCGAGAGGCGCATCGCTCGCGTCCATCCACGCGGAGGATGATGCGTGGATCGCGACGCCGGCGCTCACTCCGGCCAAGCAGCGGGTGCTCGAGTCCGCGGGGGCGCGCGTGCTGGCCCGCCACCGCGCCACGCTGGGGCGGAAGGTCGCCGAAATCTTCGCCATGGACCGGCGGGGCGCGCTGGTGGGCGCCACCCGGCGCACGTCCGACTACTGGCAGGGGGACGAGGACAAGTTCCGGGTGCCCTTCAACGAGGGGCGCGTGCTGAAGGAGAAGCCCTTCTTCGACGAGTCCTCGCAAGCGTACGTCATCCAGGTCTCCCTCCCGGTCCGTGAGGGCCGCCAGGTCATCGGCGCCATCACCGTGGGCCTCTCCTTGCTCGACCTCTGAAGTCCCGCCGCACCTCCATGCGAATCCTCGACAGAACCTCCCTGCGCACCCGGTTGACCCTGGCGGTGGCGCTGCTCACGCTGTGTGCGCTGCTGCCGCTCAACATCCTGGGCCGCTTCTTCATCGCCGACACCTTGCAGGCGCAGCTCCACGCGACGCTGCGGGTGGAGGCCCAGGGGCTTCGCGACCTCGTCGAGGCCACGCTCGTGGAGCGCGAGGCCACGGTGCGCAGCTGGTCCGAGCACTCCATCCTCCGGGGCGCGCTGCTCTTCGAGACCTTCGAGGAGAGCGACTCGGTGCTGGCCACCTTCAAGAAGCGCCACCCCACGTTCGCGGGTGTGGTGCTCTTCGCCGACGACGGGCGCGCGGTGTCCGCCAGCGAGGCGCGGCTGCTCCAGGCCTACGCGGGACGCGAGCGCGAGGTCCTCGACTCGGCGTGGTTCCGCGCCGCTCGCAATGGCACGCACGATGTCTCTCGCTTCACGCAGGTGGACCCGTTCTTCGGCAAGGCGGTGCTGCCGCTCGCCGCTCCCATCTTCAGCCCCATCAGCGGCGCGCGGATGGGCGTGGTGCTGGGTGCGTATGACTGGGGACAGGTGGGGCAGGTGGTGGCCCCCGCGCTGGAGCGCTCGCGCGCACGGGGGCAGCAGAGCTTCGCCCTCGAGGTGGTGGACCCGGAGGGGCTCGTGCTCTTCGACTCGATGACCGGAGGCCGGGCGCGCGCCGAGGGCGTCGTCCGTGAGTCGGCCCTCGATGAGGTGGCGCTGCGCGACGTGGGTGACGGCTGGCGCTTCGTGGCGACGGTGGACCCGAAGGAGGTCTACGCGCCGCTGAACCGCGCCGAGCGCCTCGCCGTGGGGCTGACGCTCCTGTCCCTCGCCGTGGCGGGCATCGGGGGCTGGTGGTTGGCGCGCGGAGCCACCCGTCCCATCACCCGGCTGAACGAGGTGGTGAGCCGCGTCGTGCGCGAAGGGGACCTCACGCAGGACGTGGAGGTCACCACGCGCCGCGATGAAGTGGGGGCGCTGGCCGCCGCGTTCGCCCAGATGATGGAGCACCTGCGGGACTCCACGCGGGGACTCCAGCAGGGCACCCTGGTGCTGGGCAAGACGGTGGCGGAGCTGACGGCCGCGGCGGCGCAGCAGGAGCGCACGCTGATGAAGCAGGCCGCGGCCCTCCAGGAGACGCAGGTGACGGCGCAGGAGATCAAACAGACCTCCCTGATGGCCGCGGAGCGCTCCCAGGCGGTGCTGGGCGTCACTGCTCGGGCGCGCGAGGTGGGGCGCTCCGGCGAGGCCACCGTCGAAGCCAGCCTCGCGGGCTTCGAGCAGCTGCACGAGCAAGTGGGCCGCGTGGCCCAGAGCATCGCCGCCCTCAACGAGCGCACGAGCCAGATTGGCGGAATCACCCAGACGGTGAAGGACCTGGCCGACCAGTCCAACATGCTGGCCCTCAACGCCGCCATCGAGTCCGTCCGCTCCGGCGAGCACGGCAAGGGCTTTGGCGTCGTGGCCCGCGAGATTCGCAGCCTCGCCGACCAGTCCATCCACTCCACGGGCCGGGTGCGCGAAATCCTGGAGGACATCCGCCAGTCCATCCAGGCCTCCGTCTCCCTGGCCGAGCAGAGCCAGGGCAGCGCGGAGACGGGCCTGACCCAGGTCCGCGCCAGCGGGGACAGCCTCCGGGAGCTGACCCGCATCATCCAGGACAACGCCTCCGCCGCTCAGCAGATCGCCGCCGCCGTCACCCAGCAGAATGCGGGCGTCGCGCAAATCTTCACAGCCGTGACGGATTTGTCCCGGATGATGGAAGAATCCATGCAGGGATTGCAGAGCGCCCAGCGGATTACCGCGTCCTTGCGCGATGTGGCCGGACACATGGAGTCCGTCGCGGCCACGTACCGCGTCTAGTCATTGTCCGCCGGGGAACACTCAGGGTGTTCTGCGGGGACGCACTCTGAGTAAATCTGAAATATGCGCAACCCGAGGATTCCCAGTGCCATTCCGGCCTGCGGGCTCCTCGAACCGTTGGTCCCTTCATCCGAAGGAGCACCGCATGCGCAGCGTCGTGAAATCCGCCGTATGTATGGCAGTGATGGCGACGTCGTCGGCGTGGGCATTCGACCCCACCGACCACTCCCCCAAAGGAGTCCTGGCGGACCAGGCTTTCTTCAAGCCTGAGCTGTCCTACGCCAGTGGACACACCCCCCTGTCCCAGGCCCTGCCGCAGCTGAGCCCGCAGCAGGCGAAGGTCTGGGAGGACTTCTTCGCCCGCAACGGGAAGAACTTCGAAATCTACATCGACGTCGTGACGGGCACGGCCAGCAACATCCAGGGGCCCGTGCCGCTCATCCCGGGCGATGGAGTTGGGAACAAGCTGACGCTGGGCAGCGTAGGCAAGCACCTGGGCCGTTCCGTGGAGAAGGTGGATGGGGCCGTGGTCGCGGACCTCGTCTACCGCTTCATCGAGACCAACCGCGACGCCCTGGGCGTTGACATGCGCCAGCTGGGCCATGCCCGCGTGGACCAGATCTCCCAGGACCTCTGGCAGATCTCCATCGCGCAGGAGCTGCAGGGCATTCCGGTGCGCCATGGCCGCATCGCGGCCACCATCAGCCACGGCAACCTCATCCTCATCGGCACGGAGTCGTGGAGCAACGTGGGCGTGTCGCCCATGCCCCTGGTCGACGCGGAGCGGGCGACGATGCTCGCGCACGAGCGCTTCGGCCTGATGGAGAGCCCCGCCGAAATCTGGCAGGAGCCCACGCTGGAAGTCGCCCCGGTCTCCATTCCGGGCGCGGGCTTCGGCAAGGGCCTGGGCCACGAGCTGGTGTGGACGTACGGCTTCATGCTCCAGGGCGAGGATGAGCGCTGGAAGGTGACGGTGGATGCGGACTCCGGCGAGGTGCTCGCGCTGGAGGACGACAACCACTACCTCGACCGCCGGGTGCGCGGCGATGTCTACGTGTTCACCAACACGGGCGTCCCCGCGTCGTGCGCGCCGGGCTCGTACTGTGGCTCCAGCCAGGCGGCGTACCCGATGCCCTGGGCGAACGTCTCCTCCGGCGGCTTCACGGATGGCTACGGCGTGTACAACTGGACCTCGGGCACGGTGACCACCACGCTCCAGGGCCAGTACATCCGCATCAACGACACGTGCGGCAATCCGGCGACGTCGAGCGACTCCAACGGCAACATCAACACGGGCTCGGGCGTCAACAGCCCGTGCCCCCCCGCGGGCGGCACGCGGAGCTCCGCGGCTCGCAGCGCGTTCTACGAGCTCAACCGCATCCACGAGCTGGCGCGCAGCTGGCTGCCCAACAACGCGTGGCTGCGCGGGGCGATGACGGCCAACGTCAACATCAACAACACCTGCAACGCCTTCTGGAACGGCTCCACGGTCAACTTCTACCGCGCGGGCGGTGGCTGCCGGAACACGGGCGAGATTGCCGCCGTGTTCGACCACGAGTGGGGCCACGGCATGGATGACAACGACACGGCGGGCACGCTGAGCAACTCCAGCGAGGCCTATGCCGACATCGCGTCCATGTACCGCCTGCCGTTCAACCCCGCGGCGACGCCGGGCAACGGGCTTCGCTCGCCGGCGTCCTGCATCGGCTACGGCTTCTTCCAGACCATCAACAACAACTGCGGCATGACGGCGGATGGCACGGGCTACAACGTGAACGAGGCCCAGACGGGTGGCGCGTGGTGCGCGACCAACTGCTCGGGCGTCCGTGACGCCGACTACGCGGCCCACAACCCCGCGACGCCGGCCACGCCGCAGAACTTCGTCTGCACCCGTTGCTCCAGCGGCACCGGGCCGTGCGGCCGTCAGGTCCACTGCGCGGCGTCTCCCGTGCGTCAGGCCGCGTGGGACTTCATCGCTCGCGACCTCCAGTCCGCGCCGTTCAACCTCGACTGGAACACGGCGCAGAACATCGGCAACCGGGTGTTCTACCTCGGCAGCGGCAACATCGGCTCTTGGCACGCCTGTAACTGCACCGCGGGCACGTCGGATGGTTGTGCGGCCACCAACGGCTACAAGCAGTGGCTGGCGGCGGATGACGACAACGGCAACATCAACGATGGCACGCCGCACATGACGGCCATCTACAACGCGTTCAACCGCCACGGCATCGCCTGCGCCACGCCGGCGCCCGTCAACAGCGGCTGCTCTGGCGCGCCGACGACGAGGCCCACCGTGACGGTGACGCCCGCGACCGGCCAGGTCTCGCTGTCCTGGGGCGCTGTCGCCGGCGCGACGCAGTACTGGGTGATGCGGTCCGATGGCGTCAACGCCTGCACCTACGGCAAGGCGCGCATCGCCACCGTGACGACGACCAGCTTCGTGGACGCCGACGTCGTCGCCGGCCACCGCGTCTGCTACTCCGTCGTCCCCGTGGGCAGCAACGCGGCCTGCTTCGGTCCGTCCAGCACCTGCAACGACGCGACCAACGTGGGCTGCACGGTTCCGCTCTAGTGGCGGACTGAGTCTCGGCGGGGCGGGGGCGCGCTGGAGTGGGGCGCCTTCCGCCACCGTCTAGAACTTCAGCTCCCAGGTCTCCGACACCAGCCCCTCGCCGAAGTCACTGTGGGGCTCCGAGCCGATGCGCTCGAAGCCCGCTTGCTCATACAGGTGTCGCGCGGCGAGGAGCTGGCTGTCGGTCCACAGGCGCACCTTCCGGTAGCCCGCATCGCGCGCGAAGCGGATGCACGCATCCACCAGCCGGGTGCCGACGCCAAGCCCTCGCGCGGACGGCTCCACGAGCAGGAGCCGCAGCTTCGCCACCGTCTTCGACTCGCTCACCAGGAACACCGAGCCGACGCTCCGGCCGTTCAGCTCCGCAATCCAGCAGTGCTCCCGCTCCGGCTGATGCTCCAGGATGAATTTGGACGCGATGCTCGCGACCAGCGCCTCGAACCGCTCGTCCCAGCCGTACTCCTGGCTGTAGATTTCGCCGTGCCGCTGGATGACCCAGCCGATGTCCCCCGGCCGATGCGCCCGCAGGACGACGGACTCCACGGACGCTCGCGGCTTCTTCTCGCCGAGCAGCTCCTCGATGACCCGCATCGCCTCCACGATGCGCTCGCGCTCATCTCCGCGCAGCGTGGACAGCAGGGTGCGGATGGAGTCCTCGGAGCGGTTGTTCAGCCGCGCATACGCCTGCTCTCCCTTGGCCGACAGGCGCAGCAGGTGCTGACGGCCATCCAGCGCGGAGGGCACTCGCTCGATGAGGCCCTGGTTGCTGAAGCTGCGCAGCAGCCGGCTGAGATAGCCCGGGTCCAGTGCGAGCTCCCGGCTCAGCTCGGCCGCGGTGGGGGCCTCGCGGTGATGCAGCTCGTAGAAGAGCCGGGCCTCCGTCAGCGAGAACTCGCTCTGGAGCAGGCCATCGGTCAGCACGCCAATCTTCTGGGTGTAGAAGCGGTTGAAGTGCCGCACCGCCGCCACGCTCTGGTCACGTCGTGTCTGTGCCATCAGCCTGAATCCCCGAACCGCCACGCCATGGTCCCTCCATTCTCGTGGAACGCGCTCGGGGCAGGCAACCACCGAGAGGCTCAGGACCCCGAGGGACGACTCGCGTACCGCTCCGCGAGCACCGAGCACACCACGAGCTGGAGCTGGTGGTAGAACATGAGCGGCAGGACGATGAGCCCCAGCGCCGGATGCGCCCCGAACAGCAGCCGCGCCATGGGCACTCCCGAGGCCAGCGTCTTCTTCGAGCCGCAGAACACCGCGGCGATCTCATCCTCCGTGGAGAACCTCCAGCGCCGCGCCGCGAGCGTGCTGAGCGTCAGCACCGTGGCGAGCAGCAGCGCCGCGCCGCCGATGACCATCGCCAGCGTGGCGCCTCCATGGCGACTGAAGAGGCCCGAGGAGAACGAGTCGCAGAACGAGGCGTAGACGAGCACCAGGATGAACACCCGGTCCACGCCGTTGGTGTACTTCCGGTAGCGCGCGAAGGCCGCCCCCACGAAGGGCCGCGCCAGCTGTCCCAGCACCAGCGGCAGGAGCAGCAGCAGGGACAGCTTGAGGATGGCCTCTCCCAGGGGCAGCGACTGCCCCGTGGTGTGCGCCAGCAGCCCGACGAGGAGGGGCGTGAAGAAGATGCCCAGCAGGCTCGACAGGCTCGCGTCGAAGATGGCGCCCGCCACGTTGCCTCGGGCCGCGCCCGTCATCGCCACGGACGACGAGATGGTGGACGGCACGGCGCACAGGAACAGGAAGCCCAGCGACACGTCCGCGGGCACCCACGCGCCCGCGACGAGGTTGAAGGCGAACCAGAGCGCGGGGAAGACGAGGAAGGTGAAGGACTGCACCAGGACGTGCAGCCGCCACTGGAGGGCCCCGGCCTTGAGCTGGGCCAGGGGCATCCCCACGCCGTGGAGGAAGAACACGGCGAAGATGCCGACGTGGGTGACGACGTCGGCATGCATCGCCCCGCCGGCCTTGCCGAAGTCGGGGAAGAGGAGCGCGAGCCCCACGGCGCAGACCATTCCCAGGAGGAACCAGTCGCGCGAGAGCCGCTTGACGAGGCGCAGTGACATGTCGGGGGCTGAATACTCCCTGGCTCGGGAGACCTCCAGCCCCCCGTGACACCTCAGTGCTCGACGCGGAAGTCCACCACCAGGCCCGCGTGGTCCGTGGGCCAGAGGCCCGAGGGCGTGCGGTCCGTGGCGTTCGCGCCGATGACGGCCGCGGATTGAGGGCTCGTGCCCTTCCCGGCGTACAGCACCAGGTCGATGCGCTCATCGAGGGCGCTCGTGTTGGCGTCGGTGAGCGCCTCGCTGAAGCAGCAGGTGAAGCCCGACCCCGTGCCCACCGTGGCCCAGGCGTCCGTCAATCCCGTCGTCGCGTTGACCAGGATGTCGTAGCCCGTCGTCGCCGCCCCCGGTCCGGTGTTCAGGTCGCCCACGAGGATGAGCGGCCGGTCATACGAAGCCACGAGCGCGGCCAGCTCCGTCGCCTGGTTCTGGTTGCCCGGCGAGAGCGTCTCCAGGTGCGTGTTGACGAAGGTGACGTCCGCGTCGTCCACCTCGGCGTCCAGCTTGGTGAAGCCTCGCGTGATGCGCACCGAGACGCCTCCCAGGCTCACCTCCTGGGCGAAGGCATAGTTGCCCGTCACCACGTTGGAGACCTGCACGTCCCCGCGCGCCAGGATGACGTCCCGGTCCGTGAGGCGGACGTCGGTCAGGTCGGAGGGGTTGCCGGTGAGCGCGGCGGGGAGCTCGACGTCCGCGTTCTGCACCGTCGCCACCGCGCGATAGTTCAGGCCCCGGCCCTGGAGCTCCTTCAGCAGGAGGTCCAGGTAGTCGTAGGTCACCGTCTGCGCGTTGGGCACGGGGTTGGACCGGAAGTCGCTGGGGCTCTGCGTCCGGAACAGGGAGACCTCTTGCAGCCCGATGAGCGCGGGCTGGTCGCTCTGGATTTCATCCGCGAGCGACTTCACGCGCTCCGGGAAGTTCGTCTTCTGCACCGTCGCGTAGAGCGCCGCCGCGAGGCCCGGGACGTCCGCGGGAGACTGCGCCGCGAACAGCCGGTCGATGTCGGCGCCCAGGTAGAGATTGCGGGTCATCACCTTGAACTCGGCGACGTCCGGGTCGACGCCGCCTTCGTCGTCGTCACTGCAGGACGTGAGGAGCAAGGGAGCGCACGCGAGCAGCGGCGCCAGACGGAGCAAGCGAAGTGGTGTCATGGGGCAAGTGGGGCAGGAGAGGATGAGCGCTCATCCGGCCCCGTTCTCGCGCTCCGGGCAAACGCCAATTCCCCGGGGCGTCGCCTCATTCACAGCCGCGTGCGCGGAGTGTTCAAAGCCCTGCGGGACCTCGGCTGTGAGGCAGGGCGAGGTGTTGGCCGGGAGGTGGAAGCTCGATGCGCTTGAGGCCGTTGTCGCTCCAGGTCACGAAGCAGAAATCGCCCGACTCCAGGACGTGACCGAAGTCGAAGCGTGCGCGCATGAAGCCGGACTCACTCGACTCCAGCACGGAGACCTGGAGGTCACCGAGCTTCAGCTTCGTGCCCGCGGGCGGCGCCGACTCACGATTCACCACCTCCCAGAATCCTTGCTTGCGCGGCGAGGCTTGGACGACGAGGTCGATGGCCTCGGGGGAGACTCGCTCGAGGACGTGGTCGTGCGGCGCGCCGCTGAGCAGCCGGAAGCCCCGAGGCGCCCGCCCGGTGAGGGACATGGCGGCGGGGACGTACTGCGACACGCTCGGGTCGGAGGAGACGACCAGGACCAGCGTCCCATCGCAAGGAGGCGCTTCCCGAGCGACCCGCCACTGTTCATTCGCGACATGCCCCAGCGCGAGCGCCATCCCCACCCGGAACAACGGGCTCAGGCCGAAGTGGCCCAGCACGAGGACGACCACCGCGGACCGGAGGATGAGCGCGGGGACTCGGAGCCGCGCGGGCTCGCGGGCTGCTTGCCAGCCTCGGAGGATGAGCACGGACATCAGCGCGCTGCCCGCGACCAGCGGCACCATGAGGACACGTCCTCCGACGACGCCCACGGCGCCGGGGAGCGTGGCGAGGATGCCTCCGGGAATGAGCCACCGCAGGGCGTCTTGCTCGCGCTCGGAGAGCCAGGGCTGGAGGAGTCGAGTCATGCGCCATGCGCCGAAGGTGGCGATGGCGCCTACGGTCGCGATGACGGGGAGCAGGGCCGGGGCACTGGAGGTGAAGTCCGAGGGCGTGGCGAGCACCAGCTCGCTCATGAGGATGAACGCGCGCTGGATGAAGACGCCGAGGAACGACCACGGCGCGGCGATGGGATTCAGATAGCCGTTGCTGCCGCGCGCGCCATAGCCCTGGCTCACGTAGAAGACGACATAGACAAGCGACAGCACGAGGTAGGGCGCGAGGTGCCGCGACCTCCGCTGCCAGGACTCACGGCGACCGAACACTTCATAGGAGCCCAGGAGCAACACGGCCCCGACGGCGGCCTCGCCGGAGAGCAGGGCGCCCGCGAGTGCCACGGGGGCGAGGACGCGTCCGGGTTTCCAGGCGTCCTCGCGAGCGCGCAGGTGTGCCGCCAGCGCGAGCAGCCCCAGGAGCGCGGAGACGAGTGGATGACGCGCGGCGAGCCATGCCACGGGGAGCACGTGGGCCCCCGCCACCGCATAGAGCACGGTGGCCAGCGTCGCCACGGGGGTGGGCAACAGTCGTTGGTGCAGCCAGCCCACCAGCACGACCAGCGCCACGAACCACGCGAGGCTGTGCAGATGCGCGGGAAGCGCGGCATCGCGGAAGAGCCACGCATCCAGGCTCAAGAGCGCGCTGGGGATGGGGCGGAAGAATCGGACGAGCAGCGAGTCCGAGGCCCACCAGGGCAGGAGCCCGGACTCGCGCAATCGCTCCGGCATCGAGCCCGGCCCGCCGACGAACTCATAGAGGGACAGCGGCCCCCAGTCGCCCAGTTGCCGTGTCGAGCCGTTGATGACCATCCGGTGCATCAGGTCGTCGAGCATCAACCCCACACGCAACGACGGCAGCGAGAGGAGGATGCCCAGCCCCAACGCGAGCACGAGCGAGCGAGGCCACGTCCAACGAGTGCCCACGTGAGGAGGACCATCCGCCATGACCACCTCCGGCTTCGAGGAACCTGTCGGGTCGCGCCCAGGCCCCTCGAGGACACGCTAGTCCGGAGGCAGTCACTTCAACCACTCCCTACACCCCGCCACGAACCCAAGTGGCGTACTGCCTCCTGGCCGTGTTCGAGAGCTCGTACCCGAGCTCGAGCGCCATCTCCGGGTCAAGGCCCAGCGTGGCCTCGAGGTCGGCGACAAGGCCTCCCACGAACACCCCCTCCACCTCGGAACCCTTCCGGGTGTACCGAACCACATCCAGCGCGGCCTCCGCCAACCGCCGCACCAACTTCTTCCGACTGTTCTTCATCACGAACCTTCTCCTGCACGGGTCTCTGGGGGGCCCACCACCTCATGCCGTGCTGGGTGGACCCGCCTGCGTTGCGCTGCCCGGACCCTCCGGACTCACGCACCACCGACACGAAGAAGATTGGGTTCGGGGTTCGGGACTCCTCGCCGCCCGACGCGGCGTGTGGGGGGACCTCGGGGGGCGGTCTGACTCTGCGGGGAGCTTCAGCCCGAGGACCGAGCAGGAGATCGGCCGCCCACCTGGACCGACGTCGCCAGTGCACGGGTTGCGGCGGCTTCCAGCTGCGTTACGTCGAAGGCATGTTCCAAGCGACTCCACAGCCCGAATCGCGCGACTTCATGATCCCCGAAGGCTGTCCCGCCTGTGCCGCGGACCTGCCCGTGCGTGTCTCGGCGGCGGGCCCCAGCGGCGTCTGCAAGCACTGCGGATGGATGGGCCGCCCCCTCATCACCGTGACGCACAAGGGGCTGCGCGTCACCTACGAAGGCGCCGCGGCCTGAGCGACAGGGAAGGGCGTCAGCCCGCCTGAGTGGCGGGCGCGTCCGGGGGCTGCGGCTTGGCCTGAGGCTCCGAGCTCGTCAGCTCCAGGCGGTCCACCTTCCGCAGCTCGGGGAAGCCCCAGGACCAGAGGACGACCACCACGAGCGTCCCTACCGCGCCCGCCACCACCGCCGGCACGGCGCCCACGTGCTCCGCGAGCCAGCCCGCGCGGAACTCGCCGAGCTCGTTGGAAGCCCCGATGCACATCATGTTCACCGCTCCGACACGGCCGCGCATCTCGTCAGGGGTGGCCATCAGCTCCAGGGTGTGACGCACCACCACGCTGACCATGTCCGCGGCGCCCGCGATGGCCAGGGCCACCAGCGACAAGGGCAGGGAGCGGCTCACCCCGAAGACCAGCGTCGCCGCGCCGAAGATGGCCACGGCCGCGAACATCTTCCAGCCCGCGTTCCCACCCAATGGCCGCAGGGCGAAGGCCACCGCCGTGAGGGCCGCGCCCGCCGCCGGAGCACACCGCAGCAGCCCGAGCCCCCACGGGCCCGTGTGCAGCACATCCTTCGCGTAGATGGGGAGCAGCGCCACGGCGCCGCCCAACAGCACGGCGAACAGGTCCAGGGTGATGCTGCCCAGCAGCATGCGCTGTCGGCGGACGAAGCCAAGGCCCGCGACGACGGTGGAGAAGGACAACGGCTCCGACGAAGCCCGCCCGGTCCGCACCTTCAGCGAGAGAATCCACACCACCGTCAGCGCACACAGCGCGGCCGAGCCGAGGTAGGCCCCCGTCGGACCCGCCCACCCATAGAGCACGCCGCCCACCGCGGGGCCCGCGATGGTGGCCACCTGCCACGTCGTGGAGTTCACGGCCACCGCGCGCGTCAGCTCGTCCCTGGGAACCAGGCGCGGCGTGAGCGCGGAGCCCGCGGGCGCATAGAACGCGCGCGCCGTGCCGAAGACAACCAGGACGCCGTAGACGAAGCGCACATCGGTGATGTGGCCCAGGGAGAAGGAGAGCAGCGCCAGGCTGCACAGCAGCATCACGCCCTGGCAGATGGCCAGGATGGCCCGTCGATCAAACCGGTCGGCGGCCTGTCCCCCGAGCAGACAGAACAGGAGGAAGGGGATGACCTGGGCAAGCCCCGTGTAGCCAAGCGCCAGGGCGCTGCCCGTCATGTCGTAGACCTGCCAGCCGATGGCCACCGACTCGATCTGCATGGCCAGCACCGCGCAGAGGCGAGCGATCTGGTAGGTGCGGAAGTCGCGGTGACGGAAGACGGAGAGGGCCGGTCCTGCTGCGGTGACTGACATGCGGGTGGCCTCGTGTAACGCAGGCCAGGGCCGCATGCCAGTCACAGTGGTGCCACCCACCCACCAGATCAGGCCGAGGTCTTGTGGAACCGCCGAGCAGCCACGGCCATCATCACCGCGCCGAAGAGGGCGAGCAGGAGTACCTGCCGCCACAAATCCCACAGGCCCGCGTTCTTGAGCAGCACGCCACGCAGCACCTCGGCGTAGTAGCGCACGGGGTTCAGGTACGTCAGCCACGCCAGCCAGTCGGGCATCGCGCGGATGGGGCTCATCACCCCCGACAGGAGCACCGCGGGCAGGACGAAGAGGAACCCACCCACGAAGGCCTGTTGCTGCGTGCGGCTCACCGTCGCGATGAGGAGCCCCACGCTCAAGGTGGACAGGAGGTAGAAGAGGGTGGCCACCGCGACGAGCAGCAGGCTCCCTCGCAGCGGAACGCCAAAGACCCAGGCGCCCACGCTCAGCGCGAGCCCCACGTCCACCAGGCCAATCAACAGGAAGGGCGTCACCTTGCCCGCCATCAAGATGCCGGGGCGCAGCGGCGTCACCTGGAGCTGCTCCAGCGTGCCGGTCTCCCGCTCGCGCGCCAGCCCCATCGCCATGATGATGGTGGTGACGATGAGCAGCAGCATCGCCGCGATGCCCGGCACCACGTACACGGACGTCGACAGCTCCGGGTTGTAGAGGACTCGAGGCACCAGCTCCACGGGTGTCCGTGGCGCTGTCAGCCCCTGGCCCTGGGCCTGCTCCCGCAGCATCCGCGTCGCGCGGAGCAGGCTGTACTGCGCCACCGCGGTCGCCGCGACGGAGGAACGCGTGGGGTCCGAGCCATCCACCAGCGCCTGGACCTGCGCCCCTTCGCCGCGCAGCAGGTCCTTCTGGAAGTCGGGAGGGAAGATCAACGCGACGGAGGCCTTGCCCTGCTCGAGCGCCTCCGCCGCCGCCGTCTCATCCGGAAGCAGGGCCGTGAGGCTCAAGGTGTCGCCCGCGAGCTGCTCCCTCGCGTACGCGCGACTCTCCGCCGTCTTGTCCCGGTCCACCACCACCGTGGGGACGTGGCGCACGTCGAAGTTCACCGCGAACCCCAGCATGAAGAGCTGGATGAGCGGGGCCAGCGTCAAGAGCGCCATGACGCGCCGGTCTCGCGCCGTCTGTCGGACTTCCTTCACCACCACCGCGCGGTACTGCACCACCAGGGGATGCATGTTCGCGTCCCTCCTTCAGTCCAGTCGCCGCTGGAAACGCCGCGTCGCCACCACCAGCATGAGGGCCGCGAACAAGGTCAGGGCCAACAACTGCGGCCACAGCACGGACAGGCCATTGCCGCGCAGGAGCACCCCTCGCAGCGTGGCCACGAAGTAGCGCGCCGGTATCAGCGTGCTGATGACCTTGAGCGGAGGAGGCAGGTTCTCGATGGGGAAGATGAACCCCGACAGGAGCATCGACGGCAGCACGGACGTCATCGTCGCCACCTGCGTCGCCACCATCTGGTTGCGCGTCACCACCGAGATGAGCAGCCCCTGGCCCAACATGCCGACGAGGAACAGGAACGAGCCCAACCCCAGCGCCACGAGGCTGCCTCGGATGGGCACGTCGAACACCCAGGTCCCCACCACCAGCACCAGCATCACCTGGAGCAGGCCGATGCCCAGGTAGGGCAGCAGCTTGCCCACGACAATCTCCATCCGCCCCACGGGGGTCGCGAAGAGCTGCTCCATGGAGCCTCGCTCCCACTCGCGCGCCACCGTCAGCGCGGTGATGAGCACCGCGACGATGGCCAGGAGATACGCCGCCAGGCCCGGCACCAGGAACATGGCCGAGCGCGCCGTGGGATTGAACAGCGTCCGCACGCGGACCTCCAGCGGAGGCGCGGCCATCACCCCGGTGCCCCCGAGCTTGCGCCCCGCCATCTCCACCAGGGCCTGGGCCTTCGCGAGCGCCTGCGTCGCCGTGTTGCCATCCGCGCCGTCGAGCAGGAACTGGACCTGGGCGCCGCCGCGCTTCACGTCCTCGGAGAAGCCCTTGCGAATGAGCAGCACGCCCGTCGCGCGGCCTCGGCGCAGCTCGCTCACCGCCTCTTCGGGCGAGGTGCCTTCGCGCAGCACCTCGAACTCACCGGACGCGGTGACGTGGCGCACCAGCTCGCGAGACAGGTCCGTGCGGTCCTGGTCCACCACCGCCAGCTCCAGATGGTCCACGTCGAAGCTGATGCCGAAGCCGAACAGCACCAGCATCACCACGGGCAGGGCGAGTGCCAGATAGAGGGTGCGGATGTCCCGGCGGATGTGCAGGACCTCCTTGCCCGCCATCGCGAGGATGCGTCCCACCCGGCGCTTCACGCTCGAGGAGTCCATGGCCATTCAGTCCTCTCCCCGCTGGGCATTCGCCGTGAGGGCCAGGAAGACGTCGTCCAGCGTCGGCGCCGAGTCCTCCATCTCCAGCGGGTCCACGCCGCGCGCGCGCAGCCGCTCCGCCAGCACGTCGGAGGGAAGCACCGCCGGGTCCACGCGAACGGTGGCGCCCGAGCCGAAGCGGCTCACATCCAGCACGCCCGCCATGCCGCGCAGCGAGTCCAGGGCAGGGGAGAGCTGGGGGCCTCGCACCTCCAGCACGCGCCCCGGGGCGTGGGTCCGCTTCAGTCCTTCCGGGCTGTCCAGCGCCACCAGCTTTCCGTCCACCATGATGCCGATGCGAGCGCAGTTCTCCGCCTCGTCCATGTAGTGCGTGGTGACGAAGACGGTGGTGCCCTGGGACGCGAGGTCGCGAATCAGCTCCCAGAAGGAGCGCCGCTGCACCGGGTCCACGCCCGCGGTGGGCTCGTCGAGGAAGACGATGCGAGGCTGATGCAGCACCGCGCTCGCCAGGGCCACGCGCTGCTGGAGTCCTCCCGGGAGCGAGCCCGTCACCTCGTCCTGGACCTCGCGCAACTGCATCCGCTCGAGCATCTCGCCGATGCGCCGCTCCAGCTCCTTGCCGTACGCGCCATAGGCCGAGGCGAAGAACTCCAGGTTCGCGCGCACGCTCAGGTCCAGGTACAGCGAGAAGCGCTGGGACATGTAGCCGATGCCCGTCTTCACGCGCTCGGGCTCGAGCCCCACGTCGAAGCCGGCGACCCGCGCGCCGCCGCCCGTGGGCTTCAGCAGGCCACACAGCATGCGGATGGTGGTGGACTTGCCCGCGCCGTTGGCGCCCAGGTAGCCGAAGATCTCTCCCGCGCCGACGTCGAAGCTCACGTCGTCCACCGCGGTGAAGGCGCCGAATCGCCTCGTCAGGTGTTGCACCTCGATGGCCGGAGTCATGCGGCCCTCCCGCCGTCGCGCTTCTCGACGAGCGACAGGAACACGGCCTCGAAGTTGGAAGCCGCGACGCCATGCCGGCGCGCCAGCTCGCGAGGATCTCCCTCCGCGATGAGCTCGCCCATGTGGAGCAGTCCCACGCGATGGCACCGCGCGGCCTCGTCCATGTACGGCGTGGAGACCAGCAGCGTCATGCCCTCGTGGACCAGGGCATAGAGCAGCTCCCACAGCTCGCGGCGGCTGACCGGGTCCACGCCGTTGGTGGGTTCATCCAGCAGCAGCACCCGAGGCCGGTGGAGCAGGGCACACGCCAGCGCCAGCTTCTTGTACATGCCGCCCGACAGCGCATCCGCGCGGCGCTCCGTGAAGCGCCCCAGGCGGGTGATGTCCAGGAGCTGCGCCCGACGCTCCTCGAAGTCGCGCTGGGACAGGCCGAACAGCCGCGCGAAGAAGCGCAGGTTCTCGCCGACGCTCAGGTCTCCGTAGAGCGTGTTGCGCTGGGGCACCAGGCCCAGGGACTCGCGCACGGGTGAGCGCGTGTCCGTCGGGTCCTCGCCCAGCAGCCGGACCTTGCCCGAGTCCGGGAGCAGCAGGCCCGCCATCAACCGGATGGCCGTGGTCTTCCCCGCGCCATCGGGCCCCACCAGTCCGTAGACCTCCCCCGCGTGGACGGAGAGGGAGACACCGCGCAGCGCCTGCGCCTTGCCGAAGGCGCGGCGGACTTCCTCGAGCGACACGGCCATCTCCGGCCGCGCGCTCATGGCTTCTGCTCCGCCACCACCGCCGCGTTCACGGCGCCCAGGGTGATCTCCACCGGCATGCCCGGCAGCAGCACGCCCTCCGGCGCGTCGATGTGCACCTCGACGGGATAGACCAGGCGATCCCTGTCCGAGCGCGTCTGCACGTTGCGAGGGGTGAAGGCCGCCTCGCGCGCCACCGTCACCACCTGCGCCTGGAACGTGCGGTCGGGGTACGCGTCCGCGCGCACCGTGGCGGACTGCCCCGGCTTCGCCGAGGCCAGCTCCGCGTTGGGCAGGTAGAAGGTCGCCTTGGGGCGATGCGTGTCCACCAGCCGCGCGACGACCGCGCCGGGCAGGGCCAGCTCACCGACCTCCAGCGGCAGCGTCTCCACCGTCCCGCTCAGCGGCGCGCGCAGCTCGCACTCCGCCACCGACACCTGGGCCCGACGGACCGTGGCCTCCGCGACTTGAATCGCGCGGAGCGCGGACTCGGCTTGCTGGAGGCTCGCGCGCTCCGACTCCGTCGCGGCGCGGGCCTGCCTCGCCGTCGCCGTGCTCGCGTGTCGCGCCGCCGCGAGCTGCTGCGCCAGGGCCTGGGCCTGCGCACGCGCCTGGTCCAGCGCGGCCTCCGTCGTCGCGGCCCCCATGCGCTGGAGCCGCTCCGCCTGACGCTCGGCGAGCCCGTGCTGGTCCGCGAGCGAGGCAATCTGCGACTGGCTTCCCTCCGCCTGCGCTGCCACCGCCTCGCTGCTGCGCCCCGCGGCCACCGCCGACGCACGAGCCGCGTCCGCCTGCGCCTGCGCCATGGCCAACCGCGCGGTGGCCTCCGCCAGTCCGGCCTCCGGCTCCGTGCAGTCGAGGGTGAGGAGCACCGCGTTCTTCTCCACCTTGGCGCCTTCCTCCACGTTGCGGGTCAGCACGCGGGCGTTGATGCGCGCACGCACGTCCACCGCCGTCCCCTCCACCACGCCCGAGCCCCCCGCCGGCCCCTCCGCGGCGCGGCGATCCTTCAGGATGCGCACCCCCAACAACGCGGTGAGCACCACCACCAGGACCACGAAGACAACGACCGCACGCCGCATGGAGCCTCCCCTCGATGCCGCGGCCTCTCCGCGGTGACGGCCGCCTCGTTGGCAAGGTGTGTGCCAGCAATTGCACGTCGAAGCCGCCACGTCCCCGCCGGAAGCCCGTGCGTTCCCCCCGCCGGATATCCGGCACCCCGCCGGAAGCCCGACACCTCCGCGCGCGGCGGGCCCCCAGGAGAAGGTGGGCATGGCGCGCCCCAGGGGCCTTCATCACGCCTTCTTCATGCTTCTTCACGCCTGGAGACAGCGCGTCATGGCACCTTGCACATCGCTTCCTCGGACACCGGGGAAGGTGGCACCGCCATTGCTCTTGCCGCGCAGGCACACCCATCCACTGCGCATCCGCTCGAGGCGAAGAGGCCCCATGCTGCTCGACATGTACCTGTTCTTCTGCCTGCCATTCCCTCGCCCGATACGGCGCACGCTCGCAGGCAAGCCGCTGTCCACCAGCAACCGGGCTCCCCGGCGGTCCGCCGCCAAGGTCTCCCGCACGACGCGAGGTGCCTCCGCGGCGAAGCCGAAGTCCGCGCCTCGGCGACAGGGGAAGGCAGCGCTTCGCGTCGTCGAAGGAGGCAGGCCCGGGCTTCGCTGAGTCGAGAGGCTCGGTGTTCCCGGAAGAGGGGCCGCGTGATTGACTGCCCCGCTTGGGAGCCATTGTTCAATGAAGACCCGAGGCTTTTGGCGCGTGCTGCGCCGGGGCGCGATGGGGCTGGCGGCGCTGCTGGCGCTGGGCATCCTCGTGCTCGTCATGGATGGCTACACCGCGTTCGGCCGGCGAGCGACAGGCGCCCGGCGCGAGCGGATGGAGCGCTCTCCTCAGTGGAAGGACGGGCGCTTCGACAATCCGCAGCCGCTGGTGAACCACTACGGTGAGATGCTCACGAGCGCGCTCCAGGCGAGCCCGCATACGAATCCCACCGAGCCCCTCCAGGTGGCGCCCATCGACCCCGCGCGCTTCCGGACGCCTCCCCCGACGGGGCTGCGCCTGACGTGGCTGGGGCACTCCACGCTGCTGGTGGAGCTGGATGGCCACCGCATCCTCACGGACCCGGTGTGGAGCGAGCGTGTCTCGCCCTACACCTGGGTGGGCCCCACGCGCTGGTTCGCGCCGCCCATCGCGTTGGCGGACCTGCCCCCCATCGACGCGGTCGTCATCTCCCATGACCACTATGACCACCTGGACATGGGGACCGTCGTCGCGCTGAAGGACTCGAAGGCCGTCTTCATCGTGCCGCTCGGGGTGGGCGCGCATCTGGAGTCGTGGGGCATCCCCGTCGAGCGCATCGTGGAGCTCGACTGGTGGGAGCGCACGCAGGTGGGAGGGCTGGAGGTGGTCGCCACCCCCGCGCGCCACGCCTCGGGGCGGCAGGTGCTCGACAAGGACGCCACGCTGTGGGCCGGCTATGCGCTGGTGGGCCCGAAGCACCGCGTCTTCTTCTCGGGAGACACGGGGTTGTTCCCCGCGATGGCGGACATCGGCGCGCGCCTGGGGCCCTTCGACGTGACGATGATCGAGACGGGCCAGTATCACCGCACCTGGCCGGACTGGCACATCGGCCCGGAGCAGGCCGTGTTGGCACATCAGATGCTACGCGGGAAGGCGATGCTTCCCATTCACTGGGCCCTGTTCGGGCTGGCGTATCACGGTTGGACGGAGCCGGCGGAGCGTGTGCGCGCGGCGGCCGCCTTGGCCTCGGTCCCTCTCCTGTTGCCGAAGCCAGGACAGAGTCTGGAGCCCGACGCCGCGCAGGCCGAATCCCCCTGGTGGCCCGCGCTGTCCTGGGAGACCGCGGAGCAGCATCCCATCCTCTCGACGGGGATGCCGGTGACGGCCACGCAGCCGGGCTCGCGGCCTTGAACGCCGCGCACTGACGAGGCGCACATGGAACCGCGAACCCGGCGCAGTCTCGAGGCCATGCGCCTCAAGCACGTGGGCCACATCTTCGGCCGCGTGGTGCGGATGCGCGCCTACTTCGGGGCCTTCCTGATGGCGACCATCGCGGGGACCACCCTGATGGACACCGCGCCCTGGCGCCGGGTCTGGCTGCTGGTGCAGATGGTGGTCTCCCTGTCGTTCTTCTTCTACGAGCTGCGCCGGTACGAGCGCGAAGGCATCTCCACCCGGGGCTTGTTCATCAACTTCGCGGGCGGCCTCGCGTTGGAGCAGAGCCTGACGTGGGGCACGGGGGGCCTGGCGAGTCCGCTGCTGCCACTCATCGCTCCGCTCGCGTTCGTCGCCGCGGCGCTGTTGCCGGGAGCGCAGCGCAAGGTGTTGATGGCGGCGGAGCTCGGCATGGTGGCCGTGCTGTCGGTGGTGCACCTGAACGGGTGGACTCCACCGCTGCATCTGTCCTTCCTGGGGGCGCCCCCGCGTGAGCTGCTCATCGCCATCTCGGTGTGTACGTTCCTGTCCATCTTCGCGGCCAACGCGATGGGCTCGGCCTTCCGGCGCACCGTCGAGGACATGCTCGCGGAGTCCTTCCAGCAGCGCGACGAGTTGCTCGCCACGCACAGGACCTACGCGCGGACGCTGGAGGCGCTGTCGGGGGAGATTGCCCACGAGCTGAAGAACCCCCTCGCCACGGTGAAGGGACTGACGCAGCTCATGCAGCGGGAGACGGGGCGCGCGCAGCCCCAGGAGCGACTGGAGGTCCTCGCGGGTGAAGTCACACGCATGCAGGGCATCCTGGAGGAGTTCCTCAACTTCTCGCGGCCCCTCGTGCCGCTGTCGCTCAGCGAGGTGGACCTGTCGGCGCTGTGTGACCAGGCCCTGGTGCTCCACGAGGGGGTCGCCGCCGAGCACGGGGTGACCATCCTTCGCGACAGCGAGGGTCCGCTGCACGCGGTCTGCGACACGCGCAAGGTGAGGCAGGTGGTGATGAACCTGCTCCTCAACGCCATCGACGCCAGTCCTCGAGGAGGGCAGGTGCTGGTGAGTCTCGAGTCCGCGAGCACGGGGGACGTGCGAGTGGTCATCCGCGATTCCGGGGCGGGGCTCTCTCCGGAGCTGGCCAGCCGCGTCTTCGAGGCGGGAGTGACGACGAAGAAGCGCGGCTCGGGCCTGGGGTTGACGGTGGCCCGCGCGCTGGCGCGCCAGCATGGGGGCGACGTCACGTTGCGCAACGAAGTCGCGGGAGGCTGCGTGGCGGAGCTGGTGCTGCCGCGCGAGCCCCCCGCGGACACCCTGGGGCCGGTGCGAGGGCGAGAGGTGAGTCATGCGGGGTGAGGCCCGGAGTGTCTCGCGGGTGTTGGTGGTGGATGACGACGCGGGCGTGCGCT
The DNA here is from genome assembly GCF_000331735.1 of Myxococcus stipitatus DSM 14675. Lineage (GTDB taxonomy): Bacteria > Myxococcota > Myxococcia > Myxococcales > Myxococcaceae > Myxococcus > Myxococcus stipitatus. The sequence continues at coordinate 5,237,871 of NC_020126.1, forward strand.
TCACGTTGAAGGAGATGCTGCGGAGCATCGACGACGTGGAGGTGGTGCAGGCCGAGGATGGCGTGGCGGCGCTGGAGAAGCTGTCGTCGCAGGTCTTCGAGTTGGTCATCACCGACCTGCGCATGCCTCGGATGGATGGCATGGAGCTGGTGCGGCGGCTGAGCACGATGCCCCACGCGCCGCGCGTCATCGTCATCACCGCGCATGGCTCGGAGCGCTTCGCGGTCGAGGCGGTGAAGGCGGGGGCGTATGACTACTTCCGCAAGCCGTTCGACGTGGATGAGCTGCTCGCCGTCGTCACGCGGGCCCTGGAGTCGGTGCGGCTGCGCCACGAGAACGAGCGGCTGACAGGGGAGCTGAACCTGTCTCGCTCGTTGGTGTTCACCTCGGAGCCCATGGGGCGGCTGGCGCAGCTGGTCCAGCGCGCGGGCTCTCGCGACGTGACGGTGCTCATCACGGGAGAGAGCGGCACGGGCAAGGAGCGCGTGGCGGAGGCACTGGTGCGCGCGTCTTCGCGAGCGCAGAAGCCCTACCTGCGCTTCAACTGCGCGGCGCTCACCGAGGAGCTGGCCGAGGCGGAGCTGTTCGGCCACGCGAAGGGTGCCTTCACCGGCGCGCACCGCGTGCGGCAGGGCCTCTTCCGGGAGGCGGACGGGGGCACGCTGCTCCTCGACGAGGTGGGCGAGCTGGCGCCCCCGCTCCAGGCGAAGCTCCTGCGGGTGCTGCAAGAGGGCGAAGTGCGCCCGGTGGGCGAGGACCGGCCCGTGAAGGTGGACGTGCGAATCCTCGCCGCCACGCACCGCGACCTGCGCAAGCGCGCCGCGGAAGGCCAGTTCCGCGAGGACCTCTACTACCGCCTCAACGTCGTCCACCTTCGAGTCCCCGCGCTGCGGGAGCGCCCCGAGGACATCCCGGTGCTCGCGCGCATGTTCCTGGACCGCTTCAGTGGCCGGTTCCACACGGGCCCGCTCAAGGTGCCCGAGGGCTTCATCGAGCGGCTGGTCGCCCTGCCGTGGCGCGGCAATGTGCGCGAGCTGGAGAACACGCTGGAGAGCCTGGTGGCGCTGTCCAGTGACGGAGAGCTGGACCTGTCGCTCCTGCCATCCGCCGAGCCGGGTGAGGTCGTCCCCACGTCCTCGGGTGCGGCGCCCGACGGGCCGAGGCCGGATGAAGCGGAGGCCGCCCCTGGCGCGGGCCTGAAGGAGCGGGTGGAGGCGTACGAGCGGGGCCTCATCCTGGACGCGCTGCGTATCGAGGGGGGCAACCGCAGCGGAGCGTCTCGGCGGCTGGGGATTGGCCGCGCCACGCTGCACGACAAGCTGCGCAAGTACGGGCTGGACAGCGCTCCGGACGAAGGCGGGAGCTGATTCGTCGGGGGACAGGGAACAAACGGGGATTCCCATCGTTCGGGGTAGGTTGTGTCCCCCACGAGGTCGCGTCCCATCCCTGGAGCGTGCATGTCCACCGTGTCCCGCAGACTCGCGGCACTGTTGCTGTGTTCCCTCGCCAGTCCTTCGCTCGCGCAGACACCGCCCGCCGCTCCGCCGAAGGTGGCCGCCGCGGCGCCGCCGGAGCGGGTCGACCGCATCCGCTCGCGCTACACCAAGTTCGAGTACCGCGTCCCCATGCGGGACGGCGTGAAGCTCTTCACGTCCGTGTATGTCCCGGTGGATGCATCCCCCGTCAAGCGCTATCCCATCCTGCTGGTCCGCACGCCCTACAGCGTGGGCCCCTATGGCGCGGACCGCTACCCGAAGCGGCTGGGGCCGACGGACGACTTCGAGAAGGAAGGCTACATCTTCGTCTTCCAGGACGTGCGCGGCCGGCACATGTCCGAGGGCGAGTTCGTCAACGTGCGTCCGCACAACCCGAAGAAGCGAGGGGCGAAGGAGACGGACGAGAGCTCGGACACGTATGACACCATCGACTGGCTGGTGAAGCGCGTGGCCCACAACAACGGCCGCGTGGGCATGTGGGGCATCTCGTATCCCGGCTTCTATGCGTCCGCGGGCGCCATCGACTCGCATCCGGCGCTCAAGGCCGTGTCACCGCAGGCGCCCATCGGTGACTGGTTCTGGGACGACATGCACCGGCACGGGGCCTTCAACCTGGCGCTCGCCTTCGGCTTCTTCTCGGGCTTCGGCAAGCCGCGCCCCGCGCCCACCGCGAGCGAGGACTTCAGCCGCTTCGACTACGGCACGCCGGATGGGTATCAGTTCTTCCTGGACCTGGGCCCGCTGGGCAACGCCGACACGAAGTACTTCAAGGGCGACGTCGCGTTCTGGAAGGACGTGGTGGCGCACCCCAACTACGACGCCTTCTGGAAGGAGCGGAACATCCTGCCGCACCTGAAGAACATCAAGGCGGCGATGCTGGTGGTGGGCGGCTGGTACGACACGGAGGACCTGTACGGACCGCTGCGGACGTATGCCGCCATCGAGAAGCAGAACCCGGGAACGGCGAACACGCTCATCATGGGGCCGTGGTCTCACGGTGGCTGGATTCGCACCGAGGGCTCGGAGCTGGGTGACGCCCAGTTCGGCTTCCGCACCGCGGAGACGTATCAGGGGCTGGCCGAGGCCTTCTTCAAGCACCACCTCAAGGGCGGCGGAGCACCCGAGGTGCCCGAGGCCCTCGTGTTCGAGACGGGTGCCAACCGCTGGCGCCAGTTCGACACGTGGCCTCCGAAGGGCCTGCGAGGGACGAAGCTGTACTTCCAGCCGAAGGGCGGCTTGTCGATGCAGACGCCCACCGGCAAGGGCACGACGGAGTCCTTCGCGGAGTACGTGAGCGACCCGGCGAAGCCCGTGCCGTACACGCAGGAGCTGACGACGGGCTGGAGCAAGAACTACATGACGGAGGACCAGCGCTTCGCGGCAAGCCGCCCGGACGTGCTGGTGTTCCAGACGGAGCCGCTGACGCAGGACCTCACGCTCGCGGGCCCGCTGGAGGCGGAGCTGTGGGTCTCCACGACGGGCTCGGACGCGGACTGGGTGGTGAAGCTCATCGATGTGAACCCCGGGGTGCTGCCGGGGCAGAAGGCGAACGACGACGACGAGAAGGGCGCGAAGAACCGGGGCGGCCAGCAGACGCTGGTGCGCGGCGAGCCGTTCCGAGGCCGCTTCCGCGAGAGCTACAGCGAGCCCAAGGCCTTCAAGCCCGGTGAGGTGACGAAGGTGCGCTTCACCATCAACGACGTCCTCCACACGTTCCAGCGAGGGCACCGGGTGATGATCCAGGTGCAGTCGAGCTGGTTCCCGTTCATCGACCGCAATCCGCAGACGTACGTGCCGAACATCTACGAGGCCAAGGAGACGGACTTCACGCGTTCGTTTCATCGCGTGTATCACTCCTCGGCGCACCCCAGCTTCATCGAGGTGGGGGTGCTGCCCGCGTTGGATGCGCAGGGCGGCTGAGGCCGTTGTGCGTCACATGGGCGCGGCGGTGCATCTGTCAGGCACCGTCCGCTCGTGCGCGGTGCGGGAGCAACTTCACGAGAGATTGCCGCTCGTTCCTGTTAGCTTCCGCGGGCACTGAGGGACGGGAAGGGTATGACTGGCACCGAGGGGCTCGACACCGGGCCGGTGCGGCTCGATGGGAGTGAGGGCGAGGGGGGAGGGCAGATCCTCCGCTCGGCGCTGTCGTTGTCGCTCATCACGGGGCGGCCGTTCCACATCACGCGTCTTCGCTCGCGGCGGGAGCCTCCGGGCTTGAGGCCGCAGCATCTGGCGTGTGTGCGCGGCGCGGAGGCGCTCGGCGGGCGGAGTGACGGCGCCACGGTGGGCGCGTCGGAGCTCTCCTTCACCCCGGGCCCGGTGCGCGCCGGCGACTATCTGCTGGAGGTGGGCACGGCGGGGAGCACGCCGCTCATCTTCCAGTGCCTGGTGTATCCGTTGGCGCTGGCGGGCGGCGGGAGGCTCACGCTGCGGGGAGGCACGCACCTGCCGCACAGCCCCAGCTTCCACTACGTGGCCACGGTGTGGCAGCCGGTGGCGCACGCGTACGGGTTTCCCGTGCAGCTCACCATGCCGCAGGCCGGGTTCTATCCGGAGGGCGCGGGGGAGATGGTGGCGGAGGTGGGAGCGCCTCGGGAGCCGCCGCTGTTGGTGGACCTGCCCGCGCGCGGGATGTTGCGCGAGGTGCATGTCTCATCCTTCGTGGGAGGCTTGCCGTTCAGCATCGCCGAGCGACAGTCCCGCGCAGCGGTGTCGATGCTGCGCGAGCGGGGCATTCTCGCGGAGGCGGAGAACCGGCCGCTGCCGGTGACGCGCTCACTGGGCACGGTGACGTTCGTGCTGGCTCAGTTCGAGCACACCATCGCGGGCTTCACGGCGCTGGGGGAGAAGGGCCGTCCCGCCGAGGACGTAGGGCGGGAGGCGGGCGAGGCCCTGACGCGCTTCATGGAGACGGGGGGCGCGCTGGATGAGTTCCTGTCGGACCAGATCCTCCTGCCGGCGGCGCTGTTGGCGTCGGGCCGGCTGGGGAAGGTGACGCCTGGGACGACGCGCTTCTCGGCGGCGAGGGTGACGGACCACCTGACCACCCACGCCCGCGTGCTCGAGCAGTTCCTTCCGGTTCGGGTTCGAGTGGACGCGGGAGGGGCGGTGGAGGTGGCGCCGGCGTGAGGCGGCTTCAGGCCTCTTCGTCTTCGCCGCGGTTGGAGTTGTTGCCGAAGGTGTTCGAGTTGCTCATCTCCTTCGAGGTGTTGCGGAAGGCGCGGATGCCGAAGGGGATGGCGGCGAGGAACACGATGCCGGCGAGTCCCACGGCCTTCCACGGGAAGGGCTGGGCCTTCACCTGGATGTCCTTGCCGTAGGAGTTGAGGTTGTTGCCCATGGCGCGCTGCTTGGCGGCCTCGCGCTCTTCGGCGGTGAGCTCACGAGGGGCGTTGAAGTCCTGGACCGGTTTGCGCGGCTGGGCCAGCGCGGCTCCGCCCGTCGCGAGCGCGAGGACGAGGAGGAGTCGGGCGAGGGAAGGGGTTTGCATGAGGGGGGAGGCTATCACGACCCAACGGGAGTGCTGAACAGGGCTTGCGCGGGGAGTGCGCGTCCAGTACGCGCCTGGACGCCCACATCGACCACGGGACGCCATGCTGCGCCTGCCCTTCATTGCACTCGCGAACCTGTTTCTGTTGCTGAGCTCCCTCCTGGGAGCGCCCTTCCGGATGCTGGCCGCTCGCCACCGCCCGGCGTACGTGCGCTTCCGGCTGACGGGGGACCCATCGTATCGCCAGCAGCGCCGTCCCCGGTTCTCGCTGGGGGGAGGGTCCAAGCCGGAGCCCTCGGATGTGACGTCCCTGGAGCGGTTCGGGGAGGACCTGAGGCTCCTGGCGAAGGATGCCCGGGTGAAGGGCATCGTTCTGGAGGTGGAGGAGCTGGGGTTGCCGTCGGCGAAGCGGGAGGCGCTGGTGGCCTTGCTGGCGGAGTTCCGGGCGGCGGGGAAGCGGGTGGTGGCGTGGGCGGTGATGGTGGACTCGGACAGCTACGCGTTGATGTGCGCGGCGGACGAGGTGTTGCTGGCGCCGATGGGGCGGCTGGAGCTGGTGGGCTATGCGGCGGAGGCCACCGCGCTGGGGGAGGGGCTGTCGCGGGTGGGGATTCGGGGGCAGTTCGTCCGGCGGGGTGACTACAAGACGGCGCCGGAGTTGTTCACGCATCCGGAGGTCTCGGACATCCAGCGGCGGACGGTGGAGACGTTCCTGGACGAGCGGTACTCGGTGTTGGTGGAGGCGGTGGCGGCGGGGCGGAAGAAGACGGCCGAGGAGGTGAAGGGGTTGATTGATGTGGGCCCGTTCAGTGCGCAGCGGGCGAAGGCGGCGGGGCTGGTGGATGCGCTGGTGAGCGAGGCGGACCTGCCCGTGCATCTGGGGTTGGTGGCGGCGCCTCCGGCGGCGGACTCGAAGGCGCCAGCCGCGGAGGAGGATGAGACGGAGCTGGAGCCGTTGGAGATGTATCTGGAGACGGTGCCGTTTCCTCCGGTGAAGTGGAAGCGATTGAAGCGGCGGACGCGTCTGGCATTGGTGCCGGTGTCTGGGATGATTGTGCCGGGGAAGGGGAATGCGGGCGGGCGGCTGGCGACGGCGGACGCGGTGGTGAAGGGGTTGCGAGCGGCGGGGCGGGACAAGCGTTCCAAGGCGGTGTTGTTGTACGTGAACAGCCCTGGGGGCGCGGCGATTGCGTCCGAGCAGATCCTCGAGGCGGTGCAGCGGGTGGCGAAGAAGAAGCCGGTGCTGGCGTACATGGATCAGGTGTGCGCGAGCGCGGGCTACATGGTGGCGTTGGGGGCGAAGGAGGTGTGGAGCGCGCCGCACGCGGTGGTGGGGTCGATCGGCGTGTTCGCGGGGAAGTTCGACACGAGCGGGTTGCTCAAGCTGCTAGGGATTCACCGCACGGTGCTGACGCGGGGCGCGAACGCGGCGTTGTTGTCGTTCTCGAGGGCGTTCTCGGAAGGGGAGCGGGCGGCGCTCGAGGCGGACGTGGAGGAGATGTACCAGTCCTTCCTGGGGCACGTGGCGAAGGCGCGGGGGCGGACGAAGGAGGAGATCCACGCCCTGGCGGAGGGGCGGGTGTATTCGGGCCTGAGAGCGAAGGACGTGGGGTTGGTGGACAGGATTGGCGGGTTCGAGGAGGCGTGCAGGCATGCGCTGTCTCTGGCGAACGTGACGCCTGGGGACTTCGAGCTGAAGACGTATGGGGCTGCCGAGCGGAAGATGTCGCTGCTGCGGCTCCTGATGGGGGCGGCGCATCCGCAGACGTACGCCGTCTGTCCCATGTCGTGGAACCTGGGTGGGCAAGAGCGGGAGGTGCTGGCTTCGCTCGCGGATGAGACGCGGTGGGGGGAGTGGCTGCGTCAGTGGGGGCGTGAAACGCGGGATTGAGGTCCGCCCATGAATCGTCCCTGTGAAGAGACTCCTGACGGCTACACCCCGATGAGCGAGGCACGAAGGTGCCGTTATTGCGGGGGGCAGCTTGAGTTTGTCTCTCTGCAAGGCCCCATGGAGTTCACGCGTTGCGCATCTTGTTGCTGGAATTCATTGCCGCGAAGCGAGGAGAACTCAAGGCGCTCGCAGGTCTCGTGTAGAGTCTAACAAACGATGGATTCCAGGCGCGAAGCAACCGCTGACTTGACTGAAGGGGTCGGATTGATCCGATGGGAAGACGCTGCCGCATCCATTCAGAAGATCTATCCTGGCGCATATCTTCGACACCTACCTGGGGTCGGCGCACCCATTGTCATCCCCGAAGTCGTTGAGGGACTTGGTCTCTCAGGGGTGACTGGATATGCATTCACGAAGGGTGAGTGCTTGACTCATGTTGTTCTCGGGGAGAGCTATAAAGAGACAGAGGACGACGTTCTCCCTTTGGTGCGAACCGTTGCGGCGAAGTTTGGCCTGCATCGTGTCACTGATGAAAGGCGCCAGACTTGGCGTCTGGGCAGTGTCCAGGCGATGCTTCAGCTTTACAGTCCACTGGTGCCGGGCGACGCGACGTCAGAGTTCCACCTACGGATCAATCGCCCTGGCTCTCTCCAGTCAGAGTTTCGTATCTTCGATGTCGGAGTTGGCCATCGGCGATTTCCGACGCCTCCGCCTTCAGCCTGGGACCATGCTGTGACTGTCGCAACGATTCGACTCGATGGGTTCGTTGTGTGCCCTTTCTGCCGAAAGGCATTCAGCGTTGCAGATTCGGCACGCTGGGATGGGGTGCGTCACCGTTCATGTGGTCAGCGAATACAGATAGGGGCATCTCCAGGGTAGGACCCGTCTCGAAGCTGAGCCCGTGAGCCTCCGCTATCGGCCTCTTGCGCCAGTGCTTCTCGTCGAGCTGGTCTTGCATCGCGTGGGCGGAAGGCAGGGAGGGCAACTGCTCTTTCGAGCTCGCCAGCACACGGGGGACCGGAAAACAAAAAGGCCCCCTGGTTTCCCAGAGGGCCTTCAAGTTGGAGCGGGAAAAGGGATTTGAACCCTCGACCCTCGCCTTGGCAAGGCGATGCTCTACCGCTGAGCTATTCCCGCATCAGGTGCCGCCGCTCCGCGCCGCGACGCGCGAAGTGGGGGCGGCGTATACAAAGGCCTCGCGAGCGCGTCAAACACTTTTCGCGCCCCCTCTCGTGAGGCACGCCAGCAGGGGGAGTGGGGCGTGAGCCCCGCTCAGGTTCGCTTCGAGAGATGGTGATTGATGTACGCGGCGGTCCTGTCGTGCTCCTCGCGTCGGGTCTTCTCCATGGTCGACTCGAGGAGCCCTCCAACGCCGAAGATCTTGGCCTCGTAGTCCTCCTCGATGATCCGCCACACCTTGTCCGCTCCGATTGGCTCCAAGCGCAACGTGCCCTCATGCCGGATCTTGTCGGCCATCGTGCTTGGCGTGATCGTCCAGCGCCACGTCTTGGTGGCTTTGTCGAGCTCGCCCTTCTCGGTAATTCGGAAGCCCGAACCAAACAACTTCGTCAGAGGCCCTGGGAGTTGATAGCGCGGATCGGCCAATACGGATCGCGAGATCTGTTTGTCCGACTCCTGCTGTTCGGTGACTGTGTATTCCGCGTACCCCAGGCCTTCTTGGTGCATCTGCTCCATGAACTTCTTGTCGAGGAGGAGCTTGAGGAACGTGTCGACATCGCAGTTGATTTCGTGAGTAGCAGTGAACTTGGCCATGGCTGCTCCCGTGTTTGGATTCAGAGCCTAACGCTGGATTTCTCGATGAATCGCGCGACCAGGCGCATGAGTCTGGCTCCTGACATCCTCCCGTACCGAGATCCCCTCGTGTCGTTCAGGCCTGCACCTCTGGGATGAGGCACTGGACCGTCGGTGGTGACCTTCGGCCATGGCCAACTGGACGTGGAGTGCTAGGTTGCCACCCCGCATGAAGCGCCCCATCCTCATCGGGAGCCTCCTCCTGGCCCCGGCCTGCGCCACGCCCTCCCGTGAGCCCGTCTCCGTCGCGGAGTCCTACGCCCGCGCCCTCGACGAAGGCCGCCTCCAGGACGCCTACGCCCTCACCACCGATGGCCCGGAAGGGGAGGCCGCCTTCCTCGAGCGCTACTCCGACGAGGCCGCCCGCAAGGAACGCGCCGCCGCCGTCCGCGCGGGCACCGCCGCCCTCGAAGCCCGCGCTCCCTCCCTCACCCTGGCCCGCTCCGGCGAGCACTGGCGCGTCGTCGAAGCCCGCCCCGCCGATGTCCCCCGCGCCGCCCTCCGCCGCTTCCTCGACGCCTCCGACGCCAAGGACTGGAAGACGGCCTACAGCCTCCTCTCCGCCCCCTTGCGCGCTCGCTACACCCCCGAGCGCCTCAAGGAAGACTTCGAGCACGAGCCCCTCGCCAAGGAGCGCCTGCGCCGCGCCCGGCTCGCCCTCAACACCCACGTCCGAGTAGGCGCCGGAGAGGCCGTCTTCCCCCTCGGTGACGAGCGCGCCGTCCTCCTCGTCCTCGAGGACGGCGAGTACCGCGTCTCCGCCCTCGAGTAAGCCCGCTCGCCCTCGCTCACAGTGTCCCTGATGGACACCTTCAGCCCGCCGACACCCTCCAGCCCTCCAGTTCATCACCCAGGTGCGTCCGCGCCCACACCGCGTTAAACGACGTTGACAGTCCCCCCCGGGCTGGCATGTTCCGCGCCCCGCTGGGGGCTCACCCAAGCGCCCGTTTTCCAAAGGTTTCAGGTGTCCCGATGAGCGTTTCCGAGGCCGATATCCTCGCGGCCATGTCGAAGGTGATGGATCCCGAGCTTCACGTGGATCTGGTGAAGGCCGGAATGGTGAAGGACGTCCGCGTCACCGGCGACACCGTGAAACTCAAGATCGAGCTCACCACCCCGGCCTGCCCCATGAAGGGGAAGATCCAGGCCGACTCGGAGGCCGCCCTCAAGGCCGTCCCCGGCCTGAAGTCCTTCAACATCGAGTGGGGCGCCCAGGTCCGCTCCGCCGGCGGCGCCGCCCCGGCCGGTGGCCTGCTCCCCAAGGTCAAGAACATCATCCTCGTCGGCGCCGGAAAGGGCGGGGTGGGCAAGAGCACCGTCGCCCTCAACCTCGCCACCGCGCTCGGCCAGCACGGCGCCAAGGTCGGCCTGCTCGACGCCGACTTCTATGGCCCCTCCGTCCCCCTCATGACCGGCCTGGGCGACAAGAAGCCCGTGAGTCCGGACGGCAAGTCGCTCGACCCGCTCGTCGCCCATGGCATCAAGGTCATGTCCATCGGCTTCCTCGTTGAATCCGACCAGGCCCTCATCTGGCGCGGCCCCATGCTCCACGGCGCCCTCATGCAGCTGGTGCGCGACGTGAACTGGGGCGAGCTCGACTACCTCGTCCTCGACCTGCCCCCGGGCACCGGCGACGTGGCCCTGTCGCTCTCCCAGTCCATCCGCGCCGCGGGCGCCGTGCTCGTCACCACGCCCCAGGACGTGGCCCTGGCCGACGTCGTCCGCGCGAAGCAGATGTTCGACAAGGTCCACATCCCCGTGCTGGGCATCGTCGAGAACATGTCCCAGTTCGTCTGTCCGAACTGCTCGCACGTCACCCCCATCTTCAACCACGGCGGTGGTCGCAAGGCCGCCGAGATGTTCGGCATCCCCTTCCTCGGGGAGGTTCCACTGGACTTGAAGGTGCGTGAATCGGGAGACTCTGGCGTGCCGGTGGTGGTGGGCGCCAAGGACAGCCTGGAGGCGAAGGCCTTCCAGGACGTCGCTCGGAACGTGGCGGGTCGTGTGTCCGCCCAGAGCGCCAAGAGCATGCCGCTGCCGGTGGTGCAGGCCCGCTGATCCACCCAGGAGACGCATCACATGCCCCCGGCCGGCAACGACGAATACCCCGATGACCCGTTGATCGACGAGGACCGCCCCGGCCGCGAAGGCCGCGCCTCCGGTCCCGCCGGCTTCGTCCCGGAGTTCGTCCGCCGCATGGCCGTGGCCGGACTGGGTGCCCTCTTCATGACGGAAGAGGGCATCCGCAACCTCGCCGGACAGCTCAAGCTCCCCAAGGAAGCCCTCGGCTTCATCCTCTCCCAGGCCGAGAAGACCAAGGACGAGGTCACCGGCGCCATCACCGAGGAGCTCCGCCGCTTCCTCCAGTCCGAGAAGCTCCGTGACGAGTTCCTCAAGCTCATCTCGGGCATGACGCTGGAGATCAAGGCCCAGGTCCGCCTCGTCCCGCCGGACAAGGCCGAGGACTTCGGCTCGGATGCCCCTGAAGAGGGCGCCGAGCCTCGCCCGAAAGAGCGGAAGACAGCGGCTCCGACCACCCGCGTGGTCATCTCCGAGCTCAACGCCCGCCGCCCCGGCTCCAAGCGCACCAAGAAGGAATAGCAGTGGCGGACACGCCTGCCTCGAAGCCCCCTGAACAACGCAAGGGTTGGCGCTCGTCTCCGATGGCGAAGCGGCTGCCGCTGTTGCTGCTCGTCGCCGTGGGTCTGTGGCTCTGGCAGATCACCGGCATCCCCGAGCGGGAGCTCGTCATCCATCCCACGGGCATGGAGTGGACCCAGGCCCGGGCCCTCGACTTCCAGGTGCTGGACTCGGACGGCACGGTCCTCAAGCGCGAGGAGCGTTTCTTCGGAGACACCGGCGCGCCACCCGAGCTCACCTTCAAGGCGGACCTTCCCGAGGGCACGTTCCGCGCGGTGCTCTTCGTGAAGCTCGTGGGCCAGCAGGAGCGCCTGCGCGTCGAGGAGCCCCTGACGGTGGGCGAGGACCGCTACATCGTCCGGCAGCTGGAGTTGCCCGCCGCGACTCGTTGACCGCCCCGGGGGCGTGGGCTAAGGGCGCACCACGTCATTCACATTCCGACCGAGGGGTTCGAGAGCACCATGGCAACGGAGCACATCGTCGTCGTCGGCGCCGGGCAGATGGGCGCGGGAATCGCGCAGGTGGCCTTGCAGGCCGGTCTGCGCGTCACGCTGGCGGACGTATCGAAGGAAGGTCTCGCCAAGGGCGCTGACCGCATCCGCGCGGGCCTGAAGAAGCTGGTGGAGAAGGGCAAGCTCGACGCCGCGAAGGCGCAGGCCGCCGAGGCCAACCTCGCCACGCTGACGAACGTCACCGAGGCGAAGGACGTCGACTTCGCCATCGAGGCCGTCACGGAGAACGAGGACCTCAAGCGCCGCATCTTCCTGGACCTGGACGCGGTCGTCCGGCCCGGCGGCATCCTCGCCACCAACACCTCGTCCATCCCCATCACCCGCATCGCCGCGTCCACGAAGCGCCCCGAGGCCGTCATCGGGATGCACTTCATGAACCCGGTGCCGGTGATGCAGCTGGTGGAACTCATCCGCGGCGCCGCGACGTCCGAGGAGACCTACGCCACCACGCGCGCACTGTCCGAGCGCATGGGCAAGACGACGGTCGTCTCCAAGGACTTCCCGGGCTTCATCGTCAACCGCATCCTCATCCCGATGCTGAACGAGGCCTGCTACGCGCTGATGGAGGGCCTGGGCACCGCGGAGGACATCGACACCGCGATGAAGCTGGGCACCAACCAGCCCATGGGCCCGCTCCAGCTCGCCGACTTCATCGGCCTGGACACCGTGCTCTACATCGCCGAGGTGCTCCACAAGGGCCTGGGTGATTCGAAGTACCGCCCGTGCCCGCTGCTGCGCCAGTACGTGGACGCCGGCTGGTATGGCAAGAAGAGCGGCCGCGGCTTCTACAAGTACTGACCTGGCGAGGAACCTCGAACATGGCCTACGAGAACATCCGTCTGGAGCATGACGGCGCGGTCGCGACCCTCACCATCGACCGGCCCAAGGCGCTCAACGCCCTCAACAACAAGACGCTCCAGGAGATCGAGGCCGCGGTGCGGTCGCTCGGCTCCGACACGCGCGTGCTCATCGTCACCGGCGGGGGCGAGAAGGCCTTCGTCGCGGGCGCGGACATCGCGGAGATGGCGTCCCTCTCCGAGTCCCAGGCGCAGGAGTTCGCTGCCCTGGGCCACCGCGCCTTCGCGCTGCTGGAGTCGCTGACCATCCCCACCATCGCCGCGGTGAATGGCTTCGCGCTCGGCGGTGGGTGTGAGCTCGCCCTGGCGTGCGACTTCATCTACGCGTCCGAGAAGGCTCAGCTCGGCCTGCCGGAAGTGGGCCTGGGGGTCATCCCGGGCTTCGGCGGTACGCAGCGGCTGACCCGCGCGGTGGGTCGTGCTCGCGCCAAGGAGCTCGTCTTCACGGGGGCGCGCATCGACGCGGCCAAGGCCAAGGAGATCGGCCTGGTGCTCGAGGTGCTGCCGGCCGAGGGCCTGCTCGCACACTGTCGCTCCGTCGCGGCGAAGATCCTCAAGAACGGCCCCCTGGCCATCGGCAAGGCCAAGCGGGTCATCGAGCAGGGCGCCGACAAGGACCTGACCGAGGCCAACACGCTCGAGCGCCAGGGCTTCGCGGAGCTGTTCGGCTCCGAGGACCAGCGCGAGGGCATGAAGGCGTTCCTCGAGAAGCGTCCCGCGGTGTTCACCGGCAAGTGACGCACTCGCTCGCGGCTGGGAGTCTCCTCACGGTCCTCCTGGCCGCGGCCCCGGCCCGCTCCGAACCTGTCCCCGAATCAGGGGACACCGAGTCCGGACGGGCCCCCGCGCTGGTCTCCTGGAAGCGCTCCTTCTGCCTCTACTCGGGCTGCTTCCTCGAGCCGCTCATCCCCGATGTCCGCTTCGAGTGGGGACAGGGCCCGAAGGAGCACTGGGTGCTCTCCTGGCCCATCCACCCGTGGGCCTTCCCCGCATGGGACATCCCAGGGCCCACACTCATCGCTTCACCTTTTGTCGAACCCCAGGTGCGCCTGAAGACCGCGGCCTGGCGGGTGGCGGCGGGGGCTCGGGTGTACGTGTTCCCGGACAGTGCTCGGCTGGGGGCCCTCGTCGAGGGGGCGGGGCTGTGGGGCCAGGATGGCTCGGGCGGGCTGGCGGGAGTGGGGCTGAGCTTCGACCTGATTGAACGACATCCGAGCACCACCCCCTGGACGGTGTCGGCGGTGCTTCGCCGGACGTGGACGGGGGAGGGGGTGCGGATGGATGTCTCCGTCGACGTGACGGTCCCCCTGAACATGTTCCTGGGCTCGTCCCTGAAGGCCCCGAAGCAGCCGGATTGACGCCGGAACCCCCGCTGGGAGTCCGGCGGAGCGTCTTCGCTATTCCCTGGGAGCACCCCCCGTAATATGGAGCCCTCATGAACTTCGAGCTGACCGACGTCCAGCGCGAGATCCAGCGGATGTGCCGCGAGTTCGCCGCCAAGGAACTGACCCCCAACGCCCGCAAGTGGGATGAGCATCATGCGTGGCCGACGGATGCCGTGAAGAAGCTCGCCGAGCTGTCGCTGCTCGGCGTGGCCGTCCCGGAGCAGTACGGCGGCGCGGGCCTGGACAATGTCTGCTACGCGCTCGCCATGGAGGAGATCAGCCGCGGCTGTGCCTCCACCGGCGTCATCATGAGCGTGAACAACTCGCTCTACTGCGACCCGGTGATGAAGTTCGGCACCGAGGCGCAGAAGGAGGAGTTCCTCACGCCGTTCGCCCGGGGCGACAAGCTCGGCTGCTTCGGCCTGACGGAGCCCGAGGCGGGCAGCGACGCCGCCGCGCAGCAGACCGTCGCGGTGCGCCGCGGTGATGAGTTCGTCATCAACGGCTCCAAGAACTGGATCACCAACGGCCCCAAGGCCGACGCCATCGTCCTGTTCACGATGACGAACCGGGAGGCGGGCAACAAGGGCATCTCCGCGTTCCTGGTCCCCACCAACACCCCCGGCTTCATCCGCGCCGAGCCCGACAAGAAGATGGGCATCAGCGCCGCCTGGTCCTGCTCCATGTTCTTCGAGGACATGCGCGTGCCGGCCAAGAACCTCCTGGGCAAGGAGGGCGAGGGCTTCAAGGTCGCCATGTCCACGTTGGACGGCGGCCGCATCGGCATCGCGTCGCAGGCGCTGGGCATCGCTCGCGCCGCGTACGAGGAGGCCGTGCGCTACTCGGGTGAGCGCAAGTCCTTCGGCAAGCCCATCCGCGAGCACCAGGCCATCCAGTTCATGATCGCCGACATGGCCATGGAGATCGACGCGGCCCGCCTGCTGGTGTGGCGCGCGGCGCTGCTCAAGGACAAGGGCGTGCGCCACAGCGCGGAGAGCGCCATGGCGAAGCTGTACGCCAGCGAGATGGCCAGCCGCGTGGCGAACAAGGCCCTCCAGGTGCACGGCGGCATGGGCTACAGCAAGGAGATGGACGTGGAGCGCCACGTGCGCGACGCTCGCATCACCGAGATCTACGAGGGGACGAGCGAGATTCAGCGCATCGTCATCTCCGCCAACGTCCTGAAGGAGTAGGCATATGAAGAGGGCACTGCTGTCCGTCCTGGTCCTGGCCTCGGCCGCCGCGCTCGCGCAAGGCGGTCCGGCGAAGAAGTCCTCGGGCGGGAAGTCCGGTGCCCCCGCCACGTCCGCGCCCGCGAAGAGCGACGCGCCGGACGTGGCTCGCATGCCCTTCACCCCCGACTCCATCCGCCAGGTGGTCGCCTACAACCAGGGGCGCATCCAGGAGTGCTACGAGGACCACATGGCGGAGAAGGACAAGAAGGTGGAGGGCCGTCTGGCGACGACCTTCACCATCGACTCCAACGGGCTGGTGAAGAGCGCCAAGGTGGTCAAGAAGGGCAGCACGCTGAAGGACCCGAACCTCCACGACTGCGTGGTGGCCGTGCTGTCGTCGATGACGTTCCCCAAGCCTCCGGACGGCGTCGACCACCCCATCGAGTATCCGTTCAACCTCAAGGCCATCGAGTAGGACGACCGACGTGAACCTCGAGCTGACCGAGACCCAGAAGCTGATTCGCGAGACGGCCCGCAAGTTCGCGCGGGAGCGCGTGGCTCCGCTCGCCCGCGAGCTGGACCGCCAGGAGCGCTTCCCCACGGAGATCTTCAAGGAGCTGGGGCAGATGGGGCTCCTCGGGGTGAACATCCCGGCCCAGTACGGCGGCTCGGAGGCGGGGGCTGTCTCCTACGCGCTGGCCATGATGGAGATGGCCGCGGCGGATGCGTCCACGTCGGTGGCGATGGCCGTGACGAACATGTGCGCGGAGCTCATCAACGCCTTCGGCACCGAGGCCCAGCGCGAGAAGTACGTGACGCGCCTGGTGTCGGGCGAAGCGGTGGCGGGCTCGTTCGCGCTGTCGGAGCCGCACGCGGGCTCGGACCCGGGGGCGATGCTGACGTCCGCGGTGCGCCGGGGCGACTCGTGGGTCATCAACGGCAGCAAGCAGTGGATTACGTCGGGCGCGCACGCGGGAGTCCTCGTCGTGTGGGCTCGGACGGCCGCGACGGGCAACAAGGGCCTGTCGTGCTTCATCGTGGAAGGCGGGACGAAGGGCCTCCACATCGGTCGGCACGAAGACAAGATGGGCCTGCGCTCCTCGAACACGGTGGCGCTGACGTTCGAGGACTGCGTGATTCCGACGGAGAACCTGCTGGGCGCGGAAGGGCAGGGGTTCCGGCTGGCGATGGTCGCGCTGGATGGCGGGCGCATCGGCATCGCGTCCCAGGCGTGTGGCGTGGCTCGCGCGGCGCTCGAGGCCAGCGTGACCTACGTCAAGGACCGCAAGGCGTTCGGCCAGGCCATTGGTGAGTTCCAGGGTCCGCGGTTCATGCTCGCGGACATGAAGACGCAGATCGACGCGGCGGAGCTGTTGACGCTGCGCGCGGCGTACATGAAGGACCAGAAGCAGCCGTTCACCCGCGAGGCGTCCATGGCGAAGCTCTTCGCCAGCGAGACAAGCAACCGCGTCTGCGACAAGGCCGTGCAACTGCACGGTGGCTACGGCTACATCGACGAGTTCCCGGTGGAGCGGTACTTCCGCGACGCCCGCGTGCAGACCATCTACGAGGGCACCAGCGAGGTGCAGCGGATGGTGATTGCTCGCGAGAGCTTCCGGCTGCTGGGCTGACCTGGCGGCGCGGTTCGGTGGTGTGGTGAGAGGGACTGCGTTCGCATGGCGTTGAAGCGGAAGGGTCGGCACTTCGTCGGGGATTCTCGTGAGGACATCCGGGAATCCCTCGCGCGGTACAGCAAGGAGAACGGTTACCCCGTCGAGCGGATGACGGACCTCCGGTGCCCCTGCGGCACGGAGGTGCTGAGCCTGCTGATGGACGAGGAGACAGGCGCGGCGGTCCAGACCTGCACTCGGTGCGAGGAGCAGGTCCCGTTGGCGGACAGCCTGGAGTTCCTCGACGACGCCGAGCTGGAAGAGTCCTCGTGCGTCTGCGGTGCCACCGGGTTCGAGGTGGTCGAGGGCGTGGCCTTCTACGCGGGCAGCACGGACATGCGCTGGTACTACCTCGGATGCCGCTGTCCCAAATGTGGCGTCACGGGGTGCTACGGAGACTGGAAGACCCCGTGAAGGGGAGGGAGGTCTCTCGAAGCCGTGTGGATTCCGGCCGTGACTTCGAGAGACCGTTCCGTCAGCGGTGAGCCCGGCGCCTGGAGCGCAGGAGCGAGAGGCCCAGCCAGAGCGACAGGAGCATGAGCGATGAGCCGCCTGCGTCCGTCGAGCTGCAGCCCCAGCCCGTCACCTTCAGGTCTCGTGGACCGGTGACGCCTTCGCCAGGGTCCGCGCCGCCATCTTCGGTGGGAGCGCCTGCATCGGGGTCGCCCGCGTCCGTGCTTCCAGCGTCGGAACCCGCATCGGTGTCACCGGCGTCTGCCTCGCCCGCGTCGGAGCCGGCATCGACTTGGCCTGCATCCGAGCCACTGTCGACGGCACCGGCATCGGGTTCACCCGCGTCCGGTTCACCGGCGTCGGAGCCTGCATCAGGTTCGCCTGCGTCGGGTTCACCTGCATCCGGGCCTGCGTCGGGTTCACCCGCGTCCGGTTCGCCGGCGTCGGAGCCTGCATCAGGTTCGCCTGCGTCGGGTTCACCTGCATCCGGTTCACCCGCATCGGGTTCACCCGCGTCGGGTTCGCCCGCATCGGGCTCACCTGCGTCGACTTCGCCCGCGTCTGAACCACTGTCGACCGGACCGGCATCTGGCTCGCCGGCATCGACTTCACCGGCGTCGACCTCTCCGGCATCCTCGCCGCCATCGACGGGGCCGGCATCCTCGCCACCATCCACCAGCGGTTCGACAACCTGGGTGACGGCGAAGGACTCGCTCGCCGCATGGACGTTGCTGTCTGGCACGTACCTGGTGGCCACGGCGTATTCGCCGACACCAAAGCTGAGCTCGGTGATGGCCCGCCCCGTCGCATCCAATGGCACCGTCGTCGTGACGACTCCGTCCACGAGGAACTCCATCGAGCCCGTGGGAATCGACCCGTCCCCTTGCCTGTCCTGGACAGAGCCCTCGACCAGGACCGGCTGCCACTCCGCCGCCGGATTCGGCTCGTTGCGCTCGATGTAGCTGTTCGTCGGGCGCTCCCCCACGCCGTGAATGACGAAGACGGTGTTGTTGAAGGCGCGAGTTCCTCCCCCGTTGAGGTCCTCCCATCCCATCACCCAGGAATCGGTGTTCGCGGCGGGCTTGAGGATGAGCATGTGCGGCGTCTTCTGACCCAAGCTCACGGCCTCGAGAGGATTCGTCTCCGCGATGAAGACCGCGCCCATCTCCGGCCTGCGGAGCCGCACGTACGCGCCATCCTGGAGCCAGGTCTGGGACGGATCCACCGAGGCGACGACATTGCCCGGCAGTTGATAGAGGTCCAGGTTGAGCGCCGTCTTGGAGAAGAACACGTTGATGTCGCCATGCCCCCACAGCTCGCACTGAAGCCTTCCGCCCCCCACGGGCGCCGGGAGGAAGCAGGTATCGGTCGCCGGTCCGTGGCGCTGCTGGTCGGAGTAGGTGACGAGGAAGAAGACAATCTCCCGCTGCCCATCCACATGACCCATCGCCACACGCCGATCCGACTCGTTGATGGGCGCATGCGGGTCCTGGCCAGGGATGAGTCGCCCCCAGGGATCAAACGCACTCGCCTTGTAGTCCGGGATGCCGTCGTCGGAACCCTCGCGATCCCATATCGGCCCCATGAGCGGAGGTTCGCCCTCCCCGGCCTGCGCCATTCGAGGCGCGAGGCACTCGGGGGCGTATGAGTCCTCCGGACACCTGGAGCCGTCATCATCCGTGCTCAACAGCAGGATCTGCCCGAAGCCCATGCCGAGGTTCAGCGGGTCCTGGGGCTCGAGCAGGTTGGGGATGTGAGGAAAGACGCCCCGGTCGCCAAAGTACGTATCGACCTGGTCCGGTATCGCGCTGTCCACCAGATAGCCCCCGGGCGTCACCAGGTCGGTGGCCGATTCCATCGGCTGACCCACGACAGCGCCACCCGGCCTCGCCGGATACCCTGGCTCGGCGGTGGGCCACCGTCGCGGGCCTGCGTTCGCCGAATAGCTCGGCGCCGAGGAACACGAGCCCGTCAGCAGATCCGGCTCACGGAGCTGGAGATTGCCGCCCGCCGCTCGCTGATGCGTGAAGAGCCGCTCCGGCGTGCAGCGCGGGCCCTGGCCGATGTACCCGCGCGCCGGATTGAGGTTGTACAAGTCCTCATGGAAGTCGGGCAGGCCGTTCCCGTCGCTGTCGATGAGGACATCGTCCGTCGGGTCGTCGGGATTGCCCCGGTCGACATACCCGCGCTCCACCAGCGCGTCGTAATAGAACCACCCCAAGGTATGGGACAGCCCAAGCCCCTCCGCGGGAGTCCCCTGGACCACGAGCGCCTGCACATCCCTTCCTCGACTCAGGACAAGCGACTCGGGATTCACGGCCTGCTGCGCGAAGGCGGGGGCCGTCCCCAACAGGGACAGCATCACGACGAGGAAAGACAGGCTCCAACGACGCATGGGGGGTCCCGGGCGGGCCAGCGAGCTTGGGGAAAACTGAACAGAGTGGGGAACTGAGCATTCTAGGCCCTTCTCTCACTCCCAGTACACACGGCGGCGTGTCCAGGGAGCACGCGCTCGCGCGGTGGCTCTTCCGCGCCAGGTCCAGAGGAGGAAGGAAGGGGAGAGGCCCGCGGCCGCCGACGTGCGGGAACAAAGTCCACCCCCCCGGGCGCACCTTCCCCCATGACTCACGCCGGGCACCGGACTCGTGGGCCTCGCCCTGCGAACGGAACGAAAGCCGCCGAAGTGGGTCGCATTTCGGTGGATTTTTCGAGTAGGTTCCCGGCCGCTCGCTGTTCGAGCGTTCCAGGCAACACCCGCGTGGAAGCACCACCCCAGGGTCTTGACAGTCCCGGGGGAGCGCATCCACCGATCATCACATGGGGCACGAGCTCGCTTGACTACCGGAATCAGCGGTGTCTAGGGTGCGCGGCTTCATTCAAAAGTCCCCAGTGGTGGGGACGTCCGTGGACTCCCGTTGCGCCCCGCAGGAGGCACGTCCATCAAATCAGGGGGCAGCTGTGCCGTTTCAAAGGACTTCCAACTCCATGCAGCAGAACGTGAACCAGCAGGTCGAGACGGACGCCGGTGAAGAGAACTTCGCGGCGATGTTCGAGGAGTCGCTCAAGGAGCGCGGTGGCGACGGCATCCTGAAGGAAGGGGAGATCGTCAAGGGCACCGTCGTTCAGGTGACCAAGGACTACGCGATCGTCGACATCGGCTACAAGTCCGAGGGTCAGGTCCCGATCTCCGAGTTCACCAACCCTCGCGGTGAGGTCTCCGTCAAGGCGGGTGACCCGGTCGAGGTCCTTCTCGAGAGCCGTGAGAACGATACCGGCATGGTCGTCCTCTCCAAGGAGAAGGCCGACAAGATGCGCATCTGGGACGAGATCAGCGCCGCTTGCGAGCGCGATGAGATCGTCAAGGGCACCATCGTTGGCCGCGTGAAGGGTGGCCTCTCCGTCGACATCGGCGTGAAGGCGTTCCTTCCGGGCAGCCAGGTGGATATCCGCCCTGTGCGCAACCTTGATCAGTACATCTCGAAGGAATTCGAGTTCAAGGTCATCAAGTTCAACAAGAAGCGCGGCAACATCGTCCTGAGCCGCCGCGTGCTCCTCGAGAAGCAGCGCGAGGAGATGAAGAAGGAGACCCTCAAGAACCTCAAGGAGGGTGCGGTCCTCAAGGGCGTGGTCAAGAACCTCACCGACTACGGTGCGTTCATCGACCTGGGCGGCATCGACGGCCTGCTGCACATCACGGACATGTCGTGGGGCCGCATCGGTCACCCCAGCGAGATGTTCAACGTGGGCGACGAGGTTCGCGTCGTTGTCCTCAAGTTCGACCCGACGCAGGAGCGCGTCAGCCTGGGCCTGAAGCAGATCCAGGAGGACCCGTGGCACCGCGCCGACGAGAAGTACCCGGTCGGCACCCGCGTGCGCGGCAAGGTCGTGTCCATCACGGACTACGGCGCGTTCATCGAGATCGAGCAGGGCGTCGAGGGTCTGGTGCACGTGTCCGAGATGTCCTGGACCAAGCGCCTCAAGCACCCGTCCAAGATCCTGGAGGTCGGCCAGGAGGTGGAGGCCGTCGTCCTGGACATCGATCCGAAGGCCAAGCGCATCGCGCTGGGCATGAAGCAGATCGAGCAGAACCCCTGGACGCTGCTCGAGGACAAGTACCCGATCGGCTCCGTCATCAAGGGTCAGATCCGCAACGTCACCGACTTCGGCGTGTTCGTCGGCGTCGAGGAGGGCGTGGACGGCCTGGTGCACGTGTCCGACATCTCCTGGACCCAGCGCATCAAGCACCCGGGCGAGATGTTCAAGAAGGGCGACGAGGTCGAGGCGGTGGTCCTCAACATCGACGTCGAGAACGAGCGCTTCAGCCTGGGCATCAAGCAGCTCCAGCCGGACCCCTGGGAGACGCTGTCCGAGCGCCTGCCTGTCGGCAGCCGCGTGAAGGGCAAGGTCACCAAGGTCACCGACTTCGGCGCGTTCGTGGAGATCGAGCCGGGCATCGAGGGCCTCGTCCACGTCTCCGAGCTGAAGGAGGAGCGTGTCGAGAACCCGCGTGACGTGGTGCAGGAGGCGCAGGATGTCGAGGTGAAGATCATCGACATCAACACGCCGGACCGGAAGGTCGCGCTGTCCATGAAGGCGCTGATCGGCGAGGGCGACGACTACCGTGAGTACCTCCGCAAGCAGGCGGAAGGCTCCAAGGCGCGCCTCGGCGACGTGATGGGCAAGCTGACCAAGAAGTAGTCAGCGCGCTGCTTCACGGCGAGACGGCCGGGTTCCCGCAAGGGGGCCCGGCCGTTGCCGTTTGCGGGCGACTACTCGAGGTAGGCGGGGAGCGCGGGCAGCGTGCGCAGGTCCTCGGGCGCGTGCTGCACGATGAAGCGCCCCTGCGCGTGGCCGAGCAGCGCCTGCACCTGGCCGATGGACGTCAGCGTCTGCTCGCGGCTGGTGTTGAACGCGGGCACGGCGTGGTTCTCCCAGTTCGCGCGCGTGTGGCAGAGGTCTCCGGACAGCACGAGCGTCCCCGTCTTGGGCAGCGTCACCTTCAGCGACTGGTGCCCCGGGGTGTGGCCCGGCGTGGTGAGGATGCGCACGCTGCCGTCGCCGAAGACGTCGTGCTCGCCGTCCAACTGCTCCACCTTCGCCTCCTTCCACGAGGAGAACTTCGCCGCGTCCACCCCCAAGGGCGTGGGCGTGGCGGTGGCCCACTCCAGCTCCTTGCGCTGCACGAGCCAGGTGGCTCCGCTGAAGACATTGGCGTTGCCCGCGTGGTCCGCGTGCAGATGGGAGAAGCCCACGTAGCGCACGTCCGAGGGCTTCAGGCCCAACTGCGCGAGCTGTGCCTGGAGCCCCCGCCGGACATGCACGCGCATGCCCACCGCGTCCGTCACGCCGTCCGGACTCTGGGAGAGGACATCATCCAGCCCCGTGTCCCAGAGCAGCGTGCCTTGGGGGTGGCGGATGAGGAAGCAGCTCACGGGCAGGAAGCCGGGCTGACCACTGGGCTTGCTGCCATCGGTGAAGAAGCCCATGTCCGGGACATCGATGCGGCCGCAGTCGAGCGCGTACAGCCGCAGCTCCGCCGGGGCCTGCGTGGACGCGGGCGGTGGGACGTTGCGCGCGCAGGCACCACCGATGGACAGCACGAACAGCGAGGGGAGGAGGGAAGGGGAGAGGCGCATGGCTAGAAGGACCTCAGGACGACGTCGACGATGGGGGTGAGGTGGGCCGCGTCCGCCGCCGTCTTGGCCAGCACGCGCAGCCCGGTGAGGTTGTTGAGCAGGAAGGCCGCGAGGGCGCGGGCATCGAGGGAGGCGTCGACCTCGCCCGTGCGCTGTCCCTCTTCGAGGAGCGCGAGGAAGGTCGCCTCCGTGCGCTCGAACATCCGCGCCGCGAGCCGGGCCGCGGCGGTGTCTCGCGAGGCCAGCTCCACCGCGGTGTTGATGGCCAGACAGCCCTTGCGGTCCGGGTCCGCGACGTCCAGCTCGATGATGGCGAGGAACAGCACCCTCAGGCGCTCCTTGACGGACCCTTCGCGCGACAGCAGCGCGAGCAGCCGGGGCGCTTCATGCTCGTGATAGTGGCGCAGCGCGCACTCGAAGAGGCCCTGCTTGCTCTCGAAGGCGTTGTAGAGGCTGCCTCGACCCAGGCCCATCCGCTCGCCGAGCTCCTGCGGCGTCGCCCCCGCGTAGCCCTTCTCCCAGAAGACCTCCATCGCCCTGGCCACCGCCTCCTCCGCCTGGAACTTCCTGGGTCTCGCCATGCCCCTCGTCTAGCGAGTTTTGTACTTCAAGGTCAAATACCACTGACGCGGGGGCGCGAGCGTCCGACCGGTCGGGTGGTGAGGCCTGGCGAAAGCGGGAGGAAGTCCGAGGGGTTGGGTGGGATTTCGCGGTGCGTCGCGAGCAACGGACGCTCCCGTCGGGAGGCCGAGCGAGGACGCTTGAACTCCGGGGAACGCCCGGTGATAAGTGCCCCCGCCGCTGTTATCGAAGGACATCCGTACATCCTCAAGAGGAGGCAGTTTTCATGGCTCGTGACGTCGTCATCGTGGGCGCGGCCCGTACCCCCATCGGCGCCTTCCAGGGGGCGCTCTCCAAGCTGACGGCTCCGCAGCTGGGCGCGGTGGCCATCAAGGCCGCGCTGGAGCGCGCGGGCGTGAAGCCCGAGGCCGTGCAGGAAGTCATCATGGGCAACGTGCTCCAGGCCGGTGTCGGCCAGGCGCCCGCCCGTCAGGCCACGCTGTTCGCCGGCCTGCCCGAGGGAGTTCCCGCCACCACGCTCAACAAGGTCTGTGGCTCCGGCCTCAAGGCCGTCATCGCGGGCGCGCAGGCGATTGCCCTGGGCGAGGCGGACGTCGTCGTCGTGGGCGGCATGGAGTCCATGAGCAACGCGCCGTACATCAGCCACACGATGCGTGGCGGCGCTCGCATGGGCAACGTGGAGTTCAAGGACGCGATGATCCACGACGGCCTCTGGGACGTGTACGGCAACGTCCACATGGGCAACTGCGCGGAGGAGTGCGCCACGTCGCAGAACATCAGCCGCGCGCAGCAGGACGAGTTCGCGCTGGAGTCCACCCGCCGCGCCATCCAGTCCCAGAAGGAGGGGCTGTTCGCCGCGGAGATCGTCCCCGTGGTGATTCCTGGCAAGAAGCCGGGTGAGGAGACGACGGTGTCCGAGGACGAGGGTCCTCGCAACGCCAAGCCGGACAAGATTCCGGGCCTGAAGCCCGTGTTCAAGAAGGACGGCACGGTGACGGCCGCCAACGCGTCCTCCATCAACGACGGCGCCGCGGCGCTGGTGCTGATGAGCGAGGAGCGGGCGAAGGCGGAGGGGAAGACCATCCTCGGCCGCATCACCGGCTACGCGCAGGCCGCTCGCAAGCCGGTGGAGTTCACCATCGCGCCGGCGGACGCCATCAACACGCTCCTGACGAAGAAGGGCGTGAAGGCGGCGGACGTGGACCTGTGGGAGATCAACGAGGCGTTCGCGGTGGTGGCCATCGCCAACAACCGCCTCCTCGGGCTGGACCCCGCGAAGGTGAACGTGCGCGGCGGCGGCGTGGTGCTGGGTCACCCCATCGGCGCGTCGGGTGCGCGCGTGCTGGTGACGCTGCTTCAGACGATGAAGGACCAGGGCAAGAAGCGGGGCGTCGCGTCGCTGTGCATCGGCGGCGGCGAGGGCATCGCGCTGATGGTGGAGCGGTAGTTCATCCCTCTCCCTAGGGAGAGGGGCGGGGTGAGGGCCTCTGCGAGTGGCCTTCACCCCGTTTCCGTTATCAGGAGGGCGAATGAACAAGGTCTACGCGAGCGCGGACGAAGCAGTCGCCGACATCCCGGACGGCTGTACGCTGATGAGCGGCGGCTTCGGGCTGTGTGGCAATCCCGAGAATCTCATCGAGGCGCTTCACCGCAAGGGCGTGAAGAACCTCACCATCATCTCCAACAACTGCGGCACCACCGAGCTCGGGCTGGGCATCCTGCTCCAGAACAAGCAGGTGAAGAAGATGGTGTCCAGCTACGTGGGGGAGAACAAGGAGTTCGAGCGCCAGTACCTCTCCGGCGAGCTGGAGGTGGAGCTCAACCCGCAGGGCACGCTGGCCGAGCGCATCCGCGCGGGCGGCTGCGGCATCGGGGGCTTCTTCACGCCCACGGGCGCCGGCACGAAGATCGCCGAGGGCAAGGAGTCGCGCATCATCGACGGGCGGCTGCATGTGCTGGAGACGCCGCTGAAGGCGGACTTCGCCATCATCCACGCGGCGAAGGCGGACACCTGGGGCAACCTGGTGTTCAACAAGACGGCGCGCAACTTCTCCCCGATGATGTGCATGGCGGCCAAGGTCACCATCGTCGAGGCGGAGGAGATCGTGCAGCCCGGTGAGCTGGACCCGGACCAGGTGCACATCCCGAGCATCTTCGTGAAGCGCATCGTCCAGGCGAAGAACCTCCAGAAGTGGATTGAGCGGCGCACCGTCCGCAAGTCGGCCTGAGGACCCCATGCCACTGACTCGTGAACAACTCGCGAAGCGCATCGCGCAGGAGCTGCGGGACGGCTTCTACGTCAACCTGGGCATCGGCATCCCCACGCTGGTCCCCAACTACATCCCCGAGGGCGTGGAGGTGGTGCTCCAGTCGGAGAACGGCCTGCTGGGCATCGGGCCCTACCCGGAGTCGGGCAAGGAAGACCCCGACCTCATCAACGCGGGCAAGGAGACGGTGACGACGGTGAAGGGCGCGTCGTTCTTCGACTCGGCCCTGTCGTTCGGGATGATCCGCGGCGGCCACATCGACATGGCCGTGCTGGGCGCCATGGAGGTCAGCGAGGAAGGCGACCTGGCCAACTGGATGATTCCCGGGAAGATGGTGAAGGGAATGGGCGGCGCCATGGACCTGGCGGTGGGCGCCAAGCGCATCTACGTGGCCATGGAGCACGCGAACAAGGAGGGTCAGCCGAAGATCCTCAAGAAGTGCTCGCTGCCGCTGACGGGCATCAAGTGCGTGCACCACATCGTCACGGACCACGCCTACATCGACGTGACGCCGGAGGGCCTGGTGCTGCGCGAGCTGGCCCCGGGCGTGACGGTGGAGCTGGTGCAGAAGCTCACCGAGCCCAAGCTGAAGATCGCCCCGGACGTGCGCGAGATGAAAGTCTGAGCGCTCGGGGCTAAGGTGCGCCGCTGGGGGAGGGTGGTACGGACGAAACTTCCCCGGCGGAGCCCTTCCCATGGCGGACACCTCGGAGAAGCAGAACCCCATCGACCACCGCGCGCCGCGCGTCGAGTACGAGCTCCCGGTGGCCTACCGCAGCGTGGCGGGCTTCGTGACGGACTGGGCGGTCAACCTGTCTCGAGGCGGCCTCTACATCAACACCGACAAGCCGCTGCCGGTGGACACGGTGGTGAAGCTGCTGGTGACCCTGCCGGGGGCGCACTTCCCGGTGGAGCTGAAGGGCCGGGTGACGCGCACCAATGCACTCGGCGTCCCGTCCCCGCAGTCTCCGGGGATGGCGGTGGAGTTCCTGGACGTTGACGACGACAAGCGGTCGCGCATCGGGGAGTTCGTGGAGCGGTTGCGCTCGGAGCTCCCGGCAGAAGCGGCCCGGAAGTAGGGCGCCCCACCGGGCGCCACCACGAGCGCCTGCATGCTGCCCCTCCCTGAAACTCCCATCGCATTGACCGTCGAGCGCCTCGGGCAGCTCGGCGAGGGCGTCGCGTCCTGGCAGGGCCGCACCGTCTTCATCCCCGGAGCCTTTCCAGGCGACACCGTGCGGGTCCACCTGGAGGCCCAGGGCCGCGTGCTGCGCGGGCTCTTGCGCGAGGTGGTGACTCCAGGCGCCGACCGTCGTCAGGCGCCGTGCTCCCTGGCGAGCGAGTGTGGCGGCTGCGACTGGCTGAGCCTGGCCGAGTCCGCCCAGCGCCGCGCCAAGCAGGAGATCGTCCTCTCGACCCTGGAGCACCTGGGCCACATGAAGCGGGAGGACTTCGAGGTCCGCCCGCTGCTCGTGGCGCCTCGGGACTGGGGCTATCGCCGCCGCGCGGTGCTGCACCCCGCGGGCAAGGGCTCGCTGGGCTACTTCAGCCGGCGCAGCCATGAGCGCATCGCCGTGACGGAGTGTGGCGCGCTCTCGCCCGCGCTCTCGGAGCTGCCCGGGAAGCTGGCACCGCTGCTCAAGCCGCTGGCGAAGGACACCGAGGAGGTGCTCCTGCTGGCCGAGGGAGACAAGGCCACGTTCGCGGTGATGCTCACCGGGCCGGTGACGGCGCGGCACCAGGAGGCCGCGGAGAGCGCGGTGCGGGCGCTGCGGCTGGAGGGCGCGGTGTTGGTGCCGAAGGAGGGCTCACCTCGGCTGCTGGGCAAGCCCGTCCTGCGCTCGCTGTCCCCGCTGCGACCGGAGGTCCCGCTGTATCTGCGCCCGGACTCCTTCGCGCAGGCCCATGCGGAGGCCAACGTGGGGCTGGTCACCTCGGCCATCTTCGAGCTGGCCGCGAAGGATGCGGACTCCGTGCTGGAGCTGTACTCCGGCAATGGCAACTTCACCTTCCCGTTGGCGGGAGGCGTGGCGTCGGTGCTGGGCGTGGAGTCGTCGCCGGTGGGCGTGGAGCTGGCCCAGCGCAGTGCTCGCGAGGCGGGTGTCAGCAATGTCCGCTTCGTGCAGGGCGATGCGCGCAAGGTGTGCGACGGCCTGGTCGCCGAGGGGCGGCGCTTCGACATGTGCCTGGCGGACCCGCCTCGCGCGGGGGCTCCGGGGCTGGCGAAGTGGATGGTGGCGCTGGGCATCCGGCGGGTGGTGTACGTCGCGTGCGACCCGGCCTCGCTGGCGCGCGATGGCGCGGGCTTGATTGAAGCGGGCTACCGCCCCGTGGCGCTCCAGGTGGTGGACATGTTCCCCCAGACGCACCATGTGGAAGCCGTGATGTCGTTCGAGAAGGGGAAGGCCTGAGATGGACGCCCGCATCGTCGAGTTCGCCGAGGTGCTTCGACAGAACGGCGTGCGCGTGAGCACGTCCGAGGTCCAGGACGCCCTGCGGGCCACCACCGAAGTGGGGCTGACGCAGAAGGACCTGTTCCGCGCCGTCCTTCGCACCACGCTGGTGAAGCGCGAGATGGACGTGGACACGTTCAACCGCGCCTTCAACTTCTTCTTCTCCGGCGCGGCCGCGACGTTCGAGGCCATCGACAAGTCCCTGGCGGATCAGCTCGCGGAGGAGGGCTACTTGGATGGGGACATCCTGAAGATGGTCACCTTCCAGATGAACCTGCTCCTGCCGGAGATGTCCCCCCTGGCGCAGGCGGTGCTCGAAGGCGACCGCGCCCGGCTGGCGCAGATCTTCCGGATGGCGTCGCTCCAGCTCGACATGTCGCGGCTGGAGAGCCCGCTCCAGGCGGGGTTCTTCGCTCGGCGCATGCTGGCGGGCGCGGGCATGGAGCGGGCTCGCTCCGACATGAAGTCCCTGGAGGACGAGCTTCGCGCGCGGGGCATTGCTCCCGAGGGCGTGGAGATCGTCTCGCGCCATGTCGCCGCGGCGATGCGGAAGATTGAAGACGCCGCGCGCCAGGAGGTGAAGCGACAGGCGGAGGCTCGCATCCGTCGCCGCACGGACAATGTGACGGACAAGCCCCTGCACCTGCTCTCCCAGGCGGAGGTGGACCAGATGGAGTCCGCCGTGCGTACGCTCGCGGAGAAGCTGCGCAGCCGGCTCATCCGGCGTCAGCGCTCGCACCGCAAGGGCGCGCTCAACGTGCGCCGGACCCTGCGCCGGAACATGACGTGGGGCGGTGTCCCCATGGTGCCGCAGTTCAAGAGCCGCCGTCCGGAGCGCCCGGAGTTGGTGGTGCTGTGCGACGTGTCCGACTCCGTCCGGAACGCCTCGCGGATGATGCTGCTGTTCATGCACACGATGCAGTCGCTGTTCGTGCGCGTGCGCTCGTTCGTCTTCGTGTCCGACGTGGGCGAGGTGACGCAGTACTTCAAGGACCTGGACGTGGACGAGGCCATCGACATGGCCACGGCGGGGAAGACGGTGTCGCTCAGCGCGAACTCCAACTATGGCCGCGCGCTGGCCGACTTCACCCGAGACCACCTGGGCAGCATCACCCGCCGCACCACCCTCATGGTCATTGGCGACGGGCGCAACAACTACAACGCGAACAACGTCTGGGCCCTGAAGGACCTGCGCCGCAAGGCCAAGCGCGTGCTGTGGATCTGCCCCGAGGAGCGGGGCAACTGGGGCGTCGGCGACAGCGAGATGCTCACCTACGAGAAGCACTGCAACACGGCGGTGGTGGTGACGTCCGTCTCGGACCTCGCCCGCATCGCGGACCAGCTCGTGCCGTCCTGAGACGGCTCGCCCCGCTCAGGGCCGGTACTTCAGGACCTCGTCCCGGTTCAGGTCTCCCGCTCGGGCGAGCCGGTAGTGGCGCTCCTCGACGACCTTGACCATGTCGTCCTCGACGGCGAGCTCGAACAGCGCCACGCGCTCATCGCTCATGAACTGCGCGGAGATGGCGCGGACCTTCATGCCGGGGAAGCGCTGCTCGCACCAGGTGAGGTCCTGCTTCGCCTGGACCACGCTGATCTGGTCCGAGCCGCCCTTCGCCTGCACCGGGATGGCGTAGTGGCAGCCGTCCCGGTCGACGCCCATGTAGAGCTCGTCGATTTCAATCTGCCCGATGCCCTTCGCCGTCGTGCGCAGGTGGTTCTGGAGGGAGTACGTCGTCAGCCGCAGGAAGACGTCGAGCAGCCGGTTGTAGCGGACGATGGCCAGCAGGGCCTGCTCGTCGTCCAGCGCATAGGCTCGGATGAGCTCCGGCGTGCTGTCGGGAATCGCGATGGCGGGCAGGTCCGTGCGCGGCACCACGCGGTTGAGCCGCACCAATCGGAAGGCGTACTTGGCTCGGCCCACGCCCTCGATGACCCATTCCAGTCCTGGCGCCTGTGTCTCCAGGATGCTGTCAGGCATGCCAATGCGATAGCGGAGGGCGTAGATGACGTCGCCCAGGTTCTTCGGGAGGTCCACGCCCATCTGCTCGGCGGCGGAGACCAGGTCCTCCCGGTCGAAGTCGACCTGGTTATCCCCTCGCTTGAACCGGTCGAGGAAGATCCGCTCGATGAGGGCCTGGTAGCGATTCGCTCCGGTCGCGGCTTTGACCACGGGACCCCTCCATGGCGGCCAGTCGGGCCGCCTCTGTTTCGTGCTGACTCCGCTTTCGCTGGCCGCTCTTCCGGTCACGCGAGGTTCGAGGCGGCTCGACACCGAAGTGCCGGGACGCCTCGGAGACATCCATCGAGAGCAGGGCGGTGTCGCCCAGGTCCAGGACCCGCTGGGGGCGCGATGGCTTGAGGCGCAGCGAGGAGACGACCTCCGAGGCGATGGCTCGGGCCAGCGGAGGCGGCACCGCGTTTCCAATCTGCCGGGCCCCATGCCACTTGGTCCCCTGGAAGCGGAACCAATCGGGGAAGCCGTGCAGCCGTGCCATCTCGCGCACCGTCACGCAGCGCGCATGCTCGTAATGAATCGGGCGAGGGGAGGTGAAGGCCCCGCGAGCCCCATCCGTCCCAGCCCGCAGCGTGTTCGACAAGCCCTCCGGCGCCAGCTTGTAGAAGCGCGAGATGGGCTCCGTCGAGCCAGGGGCCGTCTCCGCGAACCGCTGCCGCGAGATGGGCGTGTGCGTGGTCCGCCAGGACGACGTCAGCAGGCCCGGGTCCCAGCGCCGCATGTAGCCCAGGTGCCAGTCCTCGTCGGCCAGGCAGCGGAGCTGCGCGGCGTAGCGGCTGGGCTTCCTGGGGCGAGGCATCGCAACGGAGTCCCCGTCCATCAGCGCCTCGAAGGCATCCGCGTCTGGCAGGTCGCCCAGCGCCTCCCGACACGTGGGGCCCGAAGGGGGCGCCACCAGGTCCCGCTCCCAGTCCGCGGGCGTCGTCGTGGGGGCCGGGTAGCGGGGGAGGGTGCCACCCTTGCGTACGCCCAGGAGAATCAAGCGCTCCCGGTGCTGGGGCACGCCGTAGGACGCGGCGTCCAGCACCTGCCACGGCATCCGCGCCTCATAGCCCACGTCGTCGAAGGCCCGGACGAGCTCGTCGAGGAACCTCCGGTGGTTCCCCACCGTCAGGCCCTTCACGTTCTCGAAGACGAAGGTGCGCGCCTCCAGCTCGGCCACCAGCCGCACGAACTCCAGGACCAGCGCATTGCGAGGGTCCTCCAGCGCACGCTGGCCCATCAGCGAGAAGCCCTGGCACGGCGGCCCTCCGAAGACACAGTCCACGGGCGACTTGCCCAGGCCCGCGGCGGCGCGAATCTCGGCCGCGGTCACCTCGGAGGCGGAGCGCGGGAGGACCGCGCACTCCGGGAAGTTGAAGGTGTGGACGGCGGCGTGGACAGGGTCCACCTCGACCGCCGCGCGCACGTCGAAGCCGGCCTGTTCGAACCCCAGGCTCATGCCTCCGGCACCCGCGAACAAGTCGATTCCCACCGGTCGTCTCATGAGCCCCCTACGCTACCGCCTGGAAGCCCGCCTGGCGTGAGCGAATCCGCGCGAGCCCTCCCTCCGTCCCCAGCCCGCCCGGCGGCCCTGGGTTCCGTGCGCTGCCCGATTGGACACGCAGTGAAGCCTACCTTGCGCGGACGGGGCCTGTTAGAGACGCGGACGACGACACCAGGACGTGTGATGCCCTCTGACCTCTTTGACGACAATGGTTTCCAGGATGTCCGGAACGTCGAGCCCCGGGGCTCGAACCTGTCCGCGGCGGATGATCGCACCCTCCGGATGGCCTCGCTGGTCCTGGACCGTGCGCTCCTGGAGGCGTTGATTTCCTATCAGCGCGCCTTCCTGGCGGACGCGGAGCAGGGGACAGGTGACCTGGATGTGGCCCGTGCGCACACCCGCGCCCTGGAGGCCTCCCAGCTGGAGGCCCTGACGGCGGAGCGAGGCATCGCCCTGCTGCGCTCCTTCGGGGGGCGGCGGTGGACGGTCCGCAAGCTCCAGGACAAGCTCCAGCAGCTCGAGGGCGCCTCGGATGCCCGCGCGGAGGAGCTCCGTCCTCGCATCCGCGGGGAGCTGGCCAGCCAGGAGCGGGAGACGGACGCCCTGGGCCGCCGGTACGGCGATGCCACCGTGGCCTTGCTGCGAGAGCACGAGGACGTCCTCGTCGACCTCCACACCCGGATGACCGGCCTGCTCAGCCGAGGGTGACGCTCCCCTCCGGTTCGGTTGATTTCCTCGCCCGGGCGTCGCATAAGGGCACGTTCTTGCTCAGAGAATCTCCATGAAGCGCTACTTCATCCACACCTTCGGCTGCCAGATGAACGTCAACGACTCGCTCCGGATGAGCGAGGTGCTGGCGAAGATGTCCTACGAGCCGACTCCGGTGCCGGAGAACGCCGACCTCATCATCCTCAACACCTGCTCCATCCGTGAGAAGGCCGAGGACAAGATGCTGTCCGCCCTGGGCCGCTACAAGCCCGTGAAGGCCAGTCGCGGCGCGCTCATCGGCGTGGGCGGCTGCGTGGCGCAGCAGGAGAAGGACAAGCTCATCAAGAAGGTCCCCTACCTGGACTTCGTCTTCGGCCCCGACAACATCGCGCGCCTGCCGGACATCATCGGCCGCGTGGAGGCGGAGCGGGAGCGGGTGGTGGAGACGGCCTTCGTGGACTCGGAGGAGTACGTCTTCCCCCGCGCCGACCCGGAGACGTCCCGCGGCAAGGTCACCGAGTTCGTCACGGTGATGAAGGGCTGCGACAACGTCTGCTCGTTCTGCATCGTGCCCCACACGCGTGGCCGCGAGGTGAGCCGCGCGTTCCCGGACGTGCTCCTGGAGGTCGACGCGCTGGCCAAGGTGGGCGTGCGCGAGGTGACGCTCATCGGGCAGAACGTGAACTCGTACCAGGGTGGCATCTCCTTCGCCCAGCTCCTCCTGCGCACCGCGGAGGTGCCGGGCATCGAGCGCGTGCGCTTCACGACCAGCCACCCGCATGACCTGTCGGACGAGCTCATCGAGGCGTTCCGCACCCAGCCCAAGATTGCGCCGCACTTCCACCTGCCCGTGCAGTGCGGGAGCGACCGCATCCTGAAGATGATGCGCCGCGACTACACCGTGGTGCAGTACCTGGAGCGGCTCCAGAAGCTGCGCGACGCGCGGCCGGGCATCGCCGTCACCACCGACATCATCGTGGGCTTCCCCGGGGAGACCGAGGAGGACTTCGAGATGACGATGAAGCTCACCGAGCAGGTGCGCTACGACAACCAGTTCTCCTTCATCTACAGCCCCCGCCCCAAGACGGGCGCGGCCCTGCGGGAGAAGGACTGGGGGCCCATCCCTCACGAGGTGAAGATCGCCCGCCTGGAGCGCCTGCAGAAGCTCCAGCGCCGCATCAGCACGGAGACCACCGCGGCCCTGGTCGGCGCGGAGGTGGAGGTGCTGGTGGAAGGGCACTCGCGCTACGACGCGGCGAAGCGCTTCGGGCGCACGCCGGAGAACCGCACCGTCAACTTCGACGGCGACGCGCCCACGGGCTCCGTGGTGACGGTGAAGGTGGACCGCTCCACCCCGAACCAGCTCGCGGGCAAGCAGGTCGCGGTGCTGCGGCTGCCCACCGTGGAGCCGCTGCCGGTGGCGCCTCCCGTCTCGCCGTTCCACGTCGTCGCGGAGGCCTGAGCGCGCCGCGCTCGAGGTGACACACCATGGCGCTGAGAGCGTTTCGCGGGGTCTCCCCCCGCGTCCACCCGAGCTGCTTCGTGGATGACTCCGCCCAGGTCGTGGGCGACGTGGAGCTGGGCGAGGACTCGTCCATCTGGCTCAACACGGTGATGCGCGGTGACGTGAATCCCATCCGCGTGGGCCAGCGCACCAACATCCAGGACCTCTCGCTGGTCCACGTCACCGGCGGCCGCTCGCACACCGTCATCGGCGACGACGTCACGGTGGGGCACCACGTGGTGCTACACGGATGTCTCGTCGGAAACCGCGTGCTGGTGGGCATGGGCTCCATCCTCCTGGACGACGTGGAGGTGGGGGATGACTGCCTCATCGGCGCCGGGACGCTGCTGACGCCGGGGACGAAGATTCCTCCGGGCTCGCTGGTGCTGGGCTCGCCCGGCAAGGTGAAGCGTCCGCTCACCGAGGACGAGCGGGCCTTCCTGCTCATGTCCGCGCAGCACTACGTCCAGATTGCTTCCGAGTACCGCGCCAGCCGCTGATTCGCTGGCCCTCGCGCGCCGTGTTAGGACCCCGCACCATGGCTCTCGTGCCTGCGACCACCCTCAAGGCGTGCCCGCTCTTCAAGGGCTTCACCGACACCGGCATCCAGATTTTCGCGGGGGTCGCCGTGCCTCGCGCCTTCCCCAAGGGCACCGCGCTGTTCACCGAGGGCAAGACGGGTGAGTCGCTCATCATCGTCGGCGAGGGCACCGTGCGGCTGAGCGCGCGAAGCCCGTCCGGCGAGGACGTGTCCCTGGGCGAGGTGACCTCTGGCGAGCCGCTGGGGGAATTGGCCCTGGTGCAGAAGGGCGAGCGGCTGTGCACGGCGACGGCCATCACGGACGTGTCCGCGCTGGAGATTCGCGCGGCGGACTTCCAGAAGCTCCTCGCGACCAAGCCCCAGGCGTGCGTGAAGCTGCTGATGGGAATCGTGGGCTACTTCGGCCAGAAGGCCCGCGACAACCGGGACATGATTCGGACCCTCATCGGAAAGGCGCCGGCCGCCTGAGAGGCCCGTGGTAGCGTGGGGGCCGGTATGCGTGCCCCCCACCTGGCCGTCCTCCCTCTGCCTGGGGCCCTTGTGACGTCCCTCGCGGACGGAGGGCCGGGCGCTCCCTTCCAACAGGCACCCCGACTCCGGGGCCTACGGGAAGGTGAGCCGACGCCCTGGGTGGTGGTTAATCTGCTCGAAGCCAAGGGACGCATGCGACCGGCGGGCATGCGGCGCGGGTGGGTGACACGGGCCCCATCCTTCTTCCGCGAGGTCGCGCAGGGGAATAGAGCAGGCGGGCAAACGGTCGATATCGCTGGGGTGGCGCCGCCGGGCCGAGCGCTGGCCCTCGGGGCAACCCAGGTCTCGGCGGGGGCTCATGGAGCCGCCAGCCGCCAGGGCCGCTCGGGTTCGAAGAAGTCCCCGGCCCGGAGTTTTGAGGAGGCGTGCCCGGTTGATGCTGGGGCGCTGGATGGGCTGGCTCGGGCCGTGACCCGGCGAGCCCCTCGGAAGTGAACGGACGGGACAACGCGTGCAAGAACTTCTCACCACCCTGATTGGCGATGCACACGGCTTCATCGCCTACGCGACCATCTTCGGCATCCTCGTGGCCTGCGGCCTGGGCGTTCCGCTTCCGGAGGACATCTCGCTCATCCTGGGCGGCTTCCTGGCGCACAAGGGCGCGGCGAACCTGCCCATGATGATGGCGGTGGGGTTCGGCGGCATCCTCGTCGGCGACAGCCTCATCTTCTTCGCGGGCCGGCGCCTGGGCGGCAAGCTGGGCCGCAATGGTGAAGGGAAGGGCGGAGGATTCTTCGCTCGCATCGTCACCCCGGAGAAGCGCGCCCGGGTGGAAGGGCTGTTCGAGCGCCACGGCCAGAAGATTGTCTGCATCGCCCGCTTCATGCCGGGCGTGCGCGCGGTGACGTACTTCACCGCGGGCTCGGTGGGCATGTCCTACTGGCGCTTCATCTTCTGGGACGGCCTGGCCGCGCTCCTGTCCGCCCCCGTGTTCGTCTGGCTCGGCTTCCACTTCGGCAGCGAGCTGGACATGCTCATCGGCAAGTTCAAGGAGGGCCAGTACGCCGTCATGGGCGTGCTCCTGGTGGCCGTCGTCGGCTACTTCGTGTGGCGGCGCCATCGCAATGCCGCGGCGAAGCAGGCCTCGGGTGAGTCCTCCTCCGTGGCGTCTCCGTCGCTCCCGGCCAATGACTCGGCCTCGACGTCCGGCGGGGCGCGCAACACCGTGAAGGGCGGCTCCGAGTCCCTGTTCACCGTGGCCGCGACGCCGCCCGAGAAGGCTCCCGTGACGGACCCTTCCCGCGAGCTGATGAAGCACTGACGTCGCAGTTCCTTGGTGCTCATAGGGGCTGGGAAGCCCCTGTGTGCCCTGGCAAGCAGGCGTGATGTCGCTGGCGGTGACGGGCGGTGCCTGTTACGCGGCCGCCAGCGCGGTCTCCGCGGCGAACCATGGCAGACACCTCCGTGCAGGGCCCCACCAGGATGGGGTTGTTCCGGCTGACCTGGCCGATCTTCCTGGAGCTCCTCCTCTTCATGATGATGGGGACGGCGGACACGCTGATGCTCAGCGGTGTGTCCGACGACGCGGTCTCCGCGGTCGGCGTCGTCAATCAGTACCTCTTCATCTGCATCCTCATCATGGAGGTGGTGAGCCACGGCGCATCCGTCGTCGTGTCGCAGTACCTGGGCGCCAGACGCTCGGAGGAGGCGGCGCGCATCGCGGCTGTCGCCATCACCCTGAACCTCCTGATGGGGCTGACGGTGAGCGCGGGGCTGCTGCTGTTCGGCGATGCGCTGCTGTCGCGGATGAACCTACACGGCATCGTCCTGGAGCAGGCCCGGACGTACATGGGCATCGCCGGGGGGCTCATCTTCCTCCAGGCGCTCATCAACGTCTTCTCGGCCCTGGTGCGCACCTATGGCTTCACGCGCGAGTCCATGCTCGTCGCGCTGGGGATGAACGTGCTGCACGTGGGCGGCAACGCGCTGCTCATCTTCGGGCTGTGGGGAGTGCCTCGGCTCGAGGTCGCGGGCGCGGCCTGGTCCACGGTCATCAGCCGCGGCGTGGCGCTCGTTGTCTTCGCGGTCCTGCTGCGCCGGGTGATGGACGTGCGGATGCAGCCGCGCGACTACGTGAACTTCTCGTGGGACACCCTGCGGAAGATTCTCCGGGTGGGCGTCCCGTCCGCCGTCGAGCACGGCACGTATCAGTGCTGCCAGGCGGTGTTCCTGTACTACGTGACGTTCCTGGGGGCGACGTCGCTGGCCTCACGCCAGTACGGGAACGCCATCTCCCAGTACGTCTACCTGTTCAGCTTCGCGGTGGGCATGGGCACCGCCATCATCGTCGGACGACTGGTGGGCTCTCGCCAGCAGGACGAGGCCTATCGCCGCGTGCTGAAGAGCCTCCAGTGGGCGGTGGCCATCACCGTCGTCGTGGACCTCGCGGTCATCGCCATCCGGGTGCCGCTGGTGAGCCTCTTCACCCACGACGCGGAGATCATCCAGCTCACCGCCCACGTCATCGTCCTGGGGCTGCTGCTGGAGTCGGGGCGCTCGTTCAACCTGGTGTTGGTGCACGCGCTGCGGTCCGCGGGGGACGCGCCGTTCACCGTCTACATGGCGTTCCTGTCCATGGTCTGCATGAGCCTGCCCCTGGGCTACTTCCTGGTGTTCAAGCTGGGGCTGGGGCTCGCGGGCGTGTGGCTGGCCATCGCCGCGGATGAGTGGGTGCGCGCCATCACCTTCTGGGTCCGGTGGCGGAGTCGCGCCTGGGAGAAGAAGTCCCTGGTGGATGACGCCCTCGCCGCTCCGGTCGCGGCGGCACAGCACTGAGAGGGGCCGCGGCTTCGGACGGTGTCGGGAGCACCCGACACCTCCGAAGCCAGCGGCCTTCCGACCCTCAGCTCACGGCAGGTTCTTCAGCGCCTCGCGGAGCCGCTCCGCCAGCTCACTGACGCCCGGCGCACGCAGGAGGCCGTAGTGGTCTCCCGTCACCGAGTGCCGCTCCAGGCCCGTCCCCACGAGCGAGGACCAGCCCCCATCCGAGGGCAGGCTCGCGTCGTGCTCCGCGGCCTTGAGCAACAGCACGCGCCCCGTCGTGGGCGTGGCCACGTAGCGGCGGGCGGCGCCCAGGTGAGCCTCGAAGACACGAAGGAGTGACTTCAGCCGCTCCGGGTCCGTCCCGGGAGGCAGCACTCCCGCGCGGGCCGCCGTGGCCAGGAGCGCATCCAGCACCGCGTCCGGCTCCATCGCGGAGAGGGCACTCAGGTCGAGGCCCTCCAGGTTCGACAAGGAGGCCCCGAGCAGGTCCCTCGCGAACAGGGCCACGACCTGGAGCCGGTCCAGCTCCGAAGGGGCCGGCGCCTTCACCGCGCCCGGTGCATAGGCGTCGATGAGCGCGACCATCGCCACCTGTTCACCTTGCTCCCGGAGCTGCCGAGCCATCTCGTAGGCGATGACGCCACCGAGCGACCATCCCCCCAGGAGGTAGGGTCCATGAGGTTGGACCTCACGCATCTCGGAGAGGTAGGCCCGGGCCATCTCCTCCACGGAGTCGCGAGGCGCGCCGTCCCCCTCCATGCCCCGAGCCTGGAGGCCGATGAAGGGCCGGTCCGCCCCGAGCCGTCGAGCCAGCTCCGCGTAGCAGAAGACACTGCCGCCCACCGGATGCACGCAGAAGAACGGTGTCTTCCCCTCGGTGGTCACGGTCCCGAAGGGCACCAGGGACGACGGCTTGCCTTGGGTCCGGGCAGCCCCCTGCAAGAGGGCGGCGAGTTGCTCCACGGTGGGCGCCTGGAAGAGCGCGGCCAGGGGAACAGGCCGGCCCACCGCCTCGCTCACGGCCGTCATCAAGCGCACGGCCAACAGCGAGTGGCCGCCCAGTTCGAAGAAGTTGGAGCGGACCCCCACCGGCTTGACGGAGAGCACGTCCTCCCAGACTCGCGCCAGCTTCAGCTCCAGCGGTGTCCTCGGAGCGACCAGGGCCTCGGAACCCGTGGCATCCAGGGTCGGCTCCGGCAGGGCCTTCGTGTCCACCTTGCCGTTCAGCGTCAGGGGCAGGGCGGGGAGGAGCGTGATGGCGGACGGCACCATGTACTCGGGCAGGCGCTGCTGGAGCCAGGCCTTCAGCGTGGCCACTTCCGGAGCGGAGTCACCAGCCGCCACGACATAGGCCACCAGCTTCCGGTCTCCATGACCGTCGCCTCGAGCCACGACGATGGCGTCCCTCAACCCCGAGTGCTCGCGCAGCGCCGCGGCGACTTCTCCGGGCTCGACGCGGAAGCCCCGCACCTTCACCTGGAAGTCCACGCGGCCGATGAACTCGACGCGGCCATCCTCGAGCCAACGCACCCGGTCTCCCGTGCGGTACATGCGAGCACCGGGCACCTTGCTGAAGGGGTCGCGCAGGAATCGCTCCTCCGTCAGCTCCGGGCGGCCGAAGTAGCCGCGCGCCACCTGCGGCCCCCCCACGTACAGCTCACCGGGCATGCCCACGGGCACGGGCTGCCGAGTCGTGTCCAACACGTAGAGCCGCGTCTGTCCCAGCGCCCGGCCCAGCGGGACCTGCGCCGGCGCCTTGTCGCCGGGCGGCAGATCCACCCGCCCCGCGAGCACGCCCACCGTCGTCTCCGTCGGGCCGTAGTGGTTGAACACCTCGCACCCGGGCATGAGCGCGTGGACTCGCTCCAGCAGGGCCCACGAAGACGACTCGCCCCCCAGCACCAGCCGCTTGCGCGGCAAGACACGCTGGGGCTCGACCACCGACAGCATCGCCGCCAGGTGCGACGGGACGATCTTCATGCAGTCCACCGCATGGCCATGGAGGTACTCCGCCAGGCCTTCGGGGCTGCGTGCTCGCTCCTGCGTCACCACATGCAACAGGCCGCCGGTCACCAGGGCAGGGAACAGCACCGTGTTGCCCAGGTCCGCCGCGAACGTGGAGACCAGGGCGAAGCTCTGGCACTCGGTGAGGCTCAGGCGGTCGATGGCCGCGTGGACGTAGCTCATGAGCTGACCGTGGGGAACCGCCACGCCCTTGGGCCGGCCCGTGCTGCCTGACGTGAAGAGCACGTAGGCCAGCTGGTCCGGCTGGATGTCCACTCGGGGGGCGTCGACGGGCAGGCTCGCGAGCAGCGCGGCGTCCGCATCCATGCGCACGCACTGGAGGGCCAGGCCTTCGAAGGCTCCCGCGTGGCGAGCCTCCGTCACGACGACGGGCGAGGACACTTCCTCCACCAGTCCGCGCAGGCGGGCCGCGGGCTGCGACGGCTCCAGCGGGACGTAGGCGCCTCCCGCCTTGAGCACACCGAGCAGCGCGGCGACCAGCTCCACACCGCGCTCCATGCACAGGGCCACGGGCACATCCCGCTTCACCCCCGCCTTGACCAGGTGATGCGCGAGTTGATTGGCCCGCTCATCGAGCTGACGGTAGGTCCACACCTGGTCTTCGCAGCGGACGGCGGGGGCCTCGGGCGTCCTCGCGGCCTGCTGCTCGAAGAGGCGATGGAACGGCAGCTCCGACGCCACCGTCACCTCGGCGGGCCGAGTGTCCTCGAGCAGCCGCTGGCGCTCCGGGTCCGAGAGCAGGGACAAGGTGGACAGCGGGGCATCGGGCGAGGCCATCGCACGCTCGAGGAGCTGATGGAAGTGGCGCATCAGCCGCTCGGCGGTGGAGGACTCGAACAGGTCGGTGCTGAAGAAGAGGCCGCCCTGGTACCGCTCGGCCACTCGCAGCAGGTGGAGGTTGAGCTCGAACTTCGTCGAGACGTGCTCGACCTCCACGTTCTTGAGCGTCAGCTCGGGGAACGTGACCTCCGTCATGGGCGCGTTCTGGAGCACGAACATCGCCTGGAACAACGGCGTGCGGCCCAGGTCTCGCGCGGGCTGGAGCGCTTCCACCAGTCGCTCGAACGGGAGGTCCTGGTGCTCGTAGGCGCCGAGCGTCGCGTCCCGGACCTGCGAGAGCAGGCCTCGGAACGTCAGCTCGGGCGTGAAGCGAGCCCGCAGGGCCAGGGTGTTGATGAACACACCCAGCATGCCCTCGGTCTGCGCGTGGCGGCGGCCCGCGATGGGCGAGCCGACCACCACGTCATCCTGCCCGGAGTACCGCTGGAGCAGGGCCTGGAACGCGGCCAGGAACAGCATGAACGGGGTGACCTTCTCCTTCTTGGTCATCGCGTCCACGGCGTCGCTCAGCGCCGGGGTCAACTGCACGGGGAGCAGGGCACCACCCGAGGACAACGCGGCGGGACGCGGCTTGTCCGTGGGGAGCTCCAACGCCGCGGGCGCACCGTCGAGGTGCTTCGTCCACCAGGAGAGCTGTGCTCGCAGCGCGTCTCCCTGGAGCCAGTTCCGCTGCCACGTCGCGTAGTCCACGTACTGCATCGCCACCGGCGGCAGCGGCGACGGGGCGCCTCGCTGGAAGGCCAGGTAGAGCTGGGTCAGCTCACGCACCAGCACACTCATGGACCAGCCGTCCGAGATGATGTGGTGCATGCACACCAGCAGCACATGCTCGGTCGGAGTGACCCGCACCGCCGTGACTCGGAGGAGGGGGCCCTTGCCGAGGTCGAACGACGCCTGCGCATCCTCGGTCGCGATGCGGAGCACCTCGGCCTCGTGCCGCTCGGGCGGCAGCGTCCCCAGGTCCACGAGCTTGATGGGCAGGCTCGCAGGCGCGTGGATGACCTGACGCGGCTCTCCGTTCTCCATCCGGAACGTCGTGCGCAGGGCCTCATGACGCTCGATCAACACATCGAAGGCGCGCTGGAACGACGGCAGGTCGACCTGGCCCAGCAGCTTCAGCGCCGAGGGGATGTTGTACAGCGGGTGTCCCGGCTGGAGCTGATCCAGGAACCACAGTCGCTGCTGCGCGAAGGAGACGGGGAACGTGCCGCCTCGCTTCGCCAGGGTCATGGGCGGCAGCGCCAACGCGGTGCTGCGCTCGTCCGACAGCTCCGTTTGCAGCCGCTTCGCGAGCGAGGCCAGCGTGGGGAACTCGAAGAGGACTCGGACCTCCAGTTCGACGCCCAGGTCTTCGCGCAGGGCCGCCGTCAGCCGCGTGGCCAGCAACGAATGGCCTCCTAGCTCGAAGAAGTTGTCATGGCGTCCCACGCGGGACACCTGGAGCAACGTCATCCAGCGCTCCGCCAGCTTCGCCTCGAGCTGCGTCGCGGGTGCCTCGTAGGGCCGATGGGACTCCGCGACCCGGCCCTCCAGGGCTGGCAGGGCGCGGCGATCCACCTTGCCGTGCTCCGTCTGCGGCAACGCGGGCAGGTACACGAGGGCCGCGGGGACCATGTACTCGGGCAGGCGCTGACGCAGCCACGCCTTGGGTTCCTCACCCTGGAGGGGATGCCCCTCCGCGGTCGCGAGGTAGGCCACCAGCCGCTTGTCTCCGGGCACGTCCTCACGGACCACCACGGCGGCCTCTCGGACCTCGGGATGCGCGCGCAGGGCCGCTTCGATCTCCCCCAGCTCGATGCGGAAGCCCCGCACCTTCACCTGGAAGTCGATGCGGCCCAGGAAGCGCAGCGTCCCCGCCTGCGTCCAGCACACGCGGTCCCCCGTGCGATAGAGGCGCTCGCCCGGCGTGGGGGCGAAGGGATGCGGGATGAAGCGCTCGGCGGTGAGGTCCGGCCGCCCGTGATAGCCACGGGCCAGCCCCGGTCCTCCGATGAACAGCTCGCCCGGTACCCCCACCGGGACCGGGTTCAGCGCGGTGTCCAGGACGTAGACCTGGGTGTTGGGCAGCGGCCGCCCGATGGGCACCGAGTCCTCCACGGACTCGCCGGGCGACAGGACGTGCTGGGTCGCGGCGACCGTGGCTTCGGTGGGGCCATACGCGTTGAGGAGCAGCCCCCCTTGCGCCAGGCGC
This sequence comes from Myxococcus stipitatus DSM 14675, assembly GCF_000331735.1. Lineage (GTDB taxonomy): Bacteria > Myxococcota > Myxococcia > Myxococcales > Myxococcaceae > Myxococcus > Myxococcus stipitatus. The sequence goes on from NC_020126.1 coordinate 5,280,793, forward strand.
TCGCGAGCCCGGGGCGCGGGGAGGGCGTCGCCTCCCACCCACAGGCGGGGCAGTCGTGACAGGGCCTCCGGCTGATGCTGCTGCATCACATCGAAGAGCGCGGTGGCCAGCAGCGCGGTCGTGACGTGGTTCTCGGTCAGGACTCGCGCCAGCTCCGCCACCTCCGGCGGGCGCGGCGGATACGCGACGAGCCGGGCCCCCATGAGCAGCGCGCTCCAGATCTCCAGGGCCGACGGGTCGAACGTCATCGGAGACACCTGGAGGACGACCTCCGCGGAATCACGCGGGACGAAGCCGATCCCCGCGATGAGCCGCATCACGCTCCGATGGGTGATGGCCACGCCCTTGGGCGTTCCCGTCGAGCCCGACGTGTACGTGACGTAGGCGAGCTGGTCCGAGTGCAGCGCCAGGTGAGGCGCCTGTGCGGGCTGGCGCGCGATGTGCTCCCACTCCGTGTCGAGCATCACCACGGGCCAGTCGCCCCCAGGCAACACCTGCTCGGCGGAGCTCACCGTGAGGACTCCGGCGACGCGGGCGTCCTCGAGCATGAAGGTGAGCCGCTGCGTGGGGAGCGACGTGTCGAGCGGGACGTAGCAGCCTCCCGCCTTCAAGATGCCCAGCAGCGCGACATAGAGCTCCAGGCTTCGGGGGATGCACACGGCGAGGCGTGACTCCGGCCCCATGCCCAGCGACAGCAGGTGCCGGGCCAGCCGGTTCGAGCGCTCGTCCAGCTCCGCGTAGGTGAGCTGCTGTCCCTCGAACTGGAGCGCCACCGCCTCGGGTGTCCGCCGGGCCTGCTCGGTGAACAGCGCGGGGATGGTGGCCTCCCCGGGATAGTCGGCCTCCGTGTGGTTCCACTCCTCCAGGACGCGCTGCCGCTCCTCCAGGGGAATCAGCGGCAACGCCGCCAACGGCGTGTCCGGCCCCGTCACGATGGCGTGCAGCAGCACCAGGAGGTGTTGCACGAAGCGCTGCATCGTCTCGGGCACGAAGAGGTTCGTGTTGTAGACGATGCCCCCGACGAAGCCCTCGGGCGCCCGGGTGAGGTCCAGGGCCAGGTCGAACATCGAGAGCTCGATTTCATCCATATCCGCCTGCGAGACGGACAGCTCGGGCAGGAGGATCTCCGACAGCGGCGCGTTCTGGAGCGTGAAGCTCGCCTGGAACAGCGGCGTGCGGCTCGCGTCACGCTGGGTCGACATCTCCTCGACGATCTTCTCGAACGGCACGCCCTGGTGCTCGAACGCTCCCAGCGTTCCTTCACGCACCTGCTTGAGCAGCGTCCGGAAGGACGTTCCGGTCTGGAAGCGCGCGCGAAGGATGATCGTGTTCACGAAGAAGCCGATCAGCCCCTCCGTGTCCGCCAGGTTCCGGTTGGCGATGGGCGACCCCACCAGGATGTCATCCTGGCCCGAGTACCGGTGCAGCAGCGTCTGGTACGCGGCCAACAGCACCATGTACGGCGTGCTGCCTTCCTCCTGCGCCAGGGCCTCCAGGGCCCGGGTCAACTTCAGCGGGATGCGCACCTTCGTGACGGCGCCGCGGTGATTGAACACCGCCGGACGAGGCTTGTCCGTGGGCAGCTCCAACGCCTGTGGCGCACCCTCCAGATGCTGCCTCCACCAGCCAAGCTGCGCCTTGAGGTTGCTGCCCTGCAGCCAGTTGCGCTGCCAGACCGCGTAGTCCGCGTACTGGATGGCCAGCTCCGGCAGTGGCGACGGCAGTCCTCGGCGGAAGGACTCATAGAGTGTCGTCAGCTCGCGCACGAACACGCCCAACGACCAGCCGTCCGAGACGATGTGATGCACGTGCAGGACCAGGATGTGGTCCTCCGGCTGGAGCTTCACCAGCAGGGTCCTCAACAAGGGTCCACGGGCCAGGTCGAACGGGGCGCGGGCCTCCTCGTTGACCAGACGCAGGGCCTCCGACTTGCGCAGGTCCTCCTCGTCGATGCGCGAGAGGTCCACCTTGCGCAGCGGAGCGAAGGTCGCCGGGAGGATCTTCTGCACGGGCCGACCGGCCTCCGCGCGGAAGACGGTGCGGAGCGACTCGTGACGACGCACCAGCTCATCGAAGGTGCGGCGGAGCACACGCTCGTCCAAGGTCCCCTCCAGACGCAGGGGGAACGGGTTGTTGTAGAGCGAGGACCCGGGCTTGAGCTGGTCCTCGAACCACAGGCGCTGCTGGGCGAACGACAGGGGCAGGTCCCCCGTCCTCGGGACGCGAGTGATGGCCGGGGCCTGGCTGCCCGTGGCGGCTCCCAGGCGGGCCGCGAGCTCGGCCACCGTGGGCGCACCGAACAAGTCTCCCAGCGGGAGCTCGATACCCAACGTCGCGCGGATGCGTGAGACGACCTGCGTCGCCAGGAGCGAGTGGCCGCCCAGCTCGAAGAAGTCGTCGTGGATGCCCACGCTGTCGCGGTGCAGGACCTCCGCCCAGATGGCCGCGAGCTGTTCTTCGAGTTGATTGCGTGGCGCTGCTTCGGCCGACGCCTTCTCTTCCGGCACCTCCGGCGCGGGCAGCGACTTGCGGTCCACCTTGCCGTTGGAGGACAGCGGCAGGGTGGGCAGCACCACGAAGGCGGACGGCACCATGTACTCGGGCAACTGCCGCTGGGCGTAGGTCTTCAGCCCCGCGACGTCCAGGTCCGCGCTCTCCGCGACGACGTAGGCGACCAGCCGCTTGTCGCCCGGGACATCCTCGCGCGCCACCACGACGACGTCGCGCAGACCGGCGAAGCCTCGCAGCGTCGCCTCCACCTCACCGGGCTCGATGCGGAAGCCGCGGATCTTCACCTGGAAGTCGACGCGGCCCATGAACTCCAGCGTCCCATCCATGCGCCAGCGCACCTTGTCACCCGTGCGGTACAGGCGGGCACCCGGCGTCGTGGCGAAGGGGTGGGGGACGAAGCGCTCGGCCGTGAGGTCCGGACGGTTGAGGTAACCCCACGCCAGGCCATCGCCTCCCACGAACAGCTCCCCGGGGATTCCCGGCGGCACGGGCTGGAACGAAGCATCCAGCACGTAGGCCGTGGAGCTCGACAGCGGCCGGCCGATGGGCACCGAGCGGCCCACGGTGTCTCCGGCGCGCAGCGTGTGCGTCGCGGAGAACGTGGTGTTCTCCGTGGGGCCATAGCCGTTGATGAGCACTGCGTCCGGAGACAGCCGCGCGAGGTGCTCCGCCACGCGCTGCACCGGCAGCACGTCACCGCCCGCGAGCACCTGACGCACGCGGGCCAGGGCCTCGCCCTCGTGCTGGACCACCTGGTCGAACAGCGCCGCCGTCAGCCACAGCGACGTGACACCGGAGCTGCTCACCAGCGAGGCCAGTGCTTCGAGCGACTGCGCCTTCGGGGGCGCGAGGACCAGCCGTCCGCCGTTGAGCAGCGCGCCCCAGATCTCCAGGGTGGAGGCATCGAACGCCGCGGGCGCGTTCTGGAGGAAGACCTCCTCCGGCCCGAAGCGCATGAACGTGTTGCCCTGCACGAGCCGCGTCACGCCCCGGTGCGGAACGCAGACACCCTTGGGGTGTCCGGTGCTTCCCGAGGTGAACATCACGTAGGCCAGCGACTCCTCGCTCACGACGGCGGTGGGCGCGGACGTGGGCCGCTTCGCGATGTGGTTCCATTCCGCGTCGAGCAGCACCAACAGGCAGCCCAGCTCGGGCAGCTCGTCGGCCAGGTGCTCCTGGGTCAGCAGGACGGTGACGCCGGACTCGCGGAGGATCCACGAGAGGCGCTCCGCGGGGTAGCTGGGCTCCAGCGGCACGTAGGCCGCGCCCGTCTGGAGGATGCCGAGCAGTCCGATGATGAGCTCGGGCGAGCGCTCCATGCACAGGCCCACGCGGGTTCCCGGACGAACCCCCATCGCCTGCAGGTGATGGGCGACTTGATGCGCGCGCGACCGCAGCTCCGCATAGGTGAGCTGGCCGTCGGCGAAGGACAGCGCGATGGCGTTCGGCGCGTGCTCCACCTGCCGGGCGAAGGCCTCGTGAATCGACGCCGCGCGAGGTGTGCTCGGCGGGGTGTCGTTCCACTCGACGAGGATGCGGCGACGCTCCTCCTGGGTGAGCATCGAGACCTGGGCGAGCGGCACGTCCGGCGTGGCGACGGCCACCTCCAACACGCTGCACAGGTGGCTCGCCAGCGCGGCCACGGTGTCGTGGTCGAAGAGGGAGGTGGCGTAGTTGATGCCGCCCCGGAAGCCGTCCTCCGTCCGATGGAGCTGGAGCTCCAGGTCGAAGCGGATGACGCCGTGGTGATGGTCCATGGGCCGCAGCGACAGACCGGGCAGGGTCAGCGTCGGCAGCGGCGCGTTTTGCAGCGTGAAGGAGACCTGGAACAGCGGCGTGCGACTGGCGTCACGCGCCGGGCGGAGGTCCTCCACCAGCTTCTCGAAGGGCACGTCCTGGTGCTCGTAGGCCTCCAGCGTCGTGTCCCGGACCTGCGTCAGCAACTCGCGGAACGTGTCCTCGCTCCGGAGCCGCGTGCGAAGGACCAGCGTGTTCGCGAAGTAGCCGATGAGGGCCTCGGACTCCGCCAGGCGTCGGCCGGCGATGGGCGAGCCCACCAGGATGTCGGCCTGACCCGAGTGGCGATGCAGGACGAGCTGGTACGCCGCCAGCAACACCATGAACGGCGTGGCGCCTTCCTTCTTCGCGAGGGACTCCAGCGCCTGGGTGACGTGCAAGGGCAGGTGGAGCATCACCGCCGCGCCGTGGAAGGTCTGCTGCGGAGGCCGAGGCTTGTCCGTCGTCAGCTCCAGGTGGTGCGGCGCCCCCTCGAGCTTCTTCCTCCAGTAACCCGCCTGTGTCTCCAGCACTTCGCCCTTGAGCCAGTCGCGCTGCCAGGCTGCGTAGTCGGCGTACTGCACCGGCAGCTCCGGCAGCGGCGACGGACGGCCTTCGCGGAAGGCGGCATAGAGCGCGGCCATCTCGCGGACCAGGACACCGGTGGACCAGCCGTCCGAGACGATGTGGTGCATGTTGAGCACCAGCGCGTGCTCCTGCTCTCCGAGCTTCAGGAGGAGCGCGCGGGCCAGCGGGCCGCTCACCAGGTCGAACGGACGCCGAGACTCTTCCAGCGCCAGCCGCAGGCACTCCGCCTCTCGTGCCTCGGTGCTCCCGAACGACGAGAGGTCGACGAACTGGAACGGCAGCGGGAAGGCCGGGTGGATGACCTGCACGGGGAGGTCACCTTCCGTGCTGAAGGTGGTGCGCAGGGCCTCGTGACGCTCCATCAGCGCGTCGAAACCTCGCTGGAGCGCGGACAGGTCCAGCGTGCCCTCCAGCTTCAGCGCGAGCGGGATGTTGTACGCGCTCGTGGCCCCGGTGAGCTGGCTGACGAGCCACAGGCGCTGCTGCGCGAAGGAGAGTGGGAGATGCCCGGCGCGGTCCACTCGGACCAGCGGCGGGAGCTTCACCGCGGGACGAGCAGCCCCGCTCCTGGCTTCGAGCCGCTCCGCGAGCGCCGCCACGGAGGGCGACTCGAACAGCGTGCGCAGCGGCAACTCCATGCCGAGCGTGGTCCGGACGCGGACCATCACCTGTGTGGCGAGCAGTGAGTGACCGCCCAGCTCGAAGAAGCCGTCGTGGATTCCCACGCGCTCGACGCCCAGGACCTGCGCGAAGAGGGTGGCCAGCGACTCTTCCATCGGCGTCCGAGGCGCCACATAACGACCGGCCTGGACGACCGGGGCCTCGGGCACGGGGAGCGCCTTGCGGTCCACCTTGCCGCTCGGCGACAGCGGCAGGACGCCCAGGTGCGTGAAGGCCGAGGGCACCATGTACTCGGGCAGCCTCGACTGGAGGTGGCCCCGGAGCAGCGCCGCGTCGAGCGGCTCCGCGTCACCGGTGACGTAGGCGACGAGGCGCTGGTCTCCTGGAGTGTCCTCGCGCAGGAGGACGGCGGCCTCGCGCACGGAGGGGTGGGAGAGCAGGGCGGCTTCGATGTCCCCCAGCTCGATGCGGAAGCCTCGCAGCTTCACCTGGAAGTCCGCGCGGCCCAGGTACTCCAGCGTTCCGTCCGGCATCCACCGGGCCACGTCGCCCGTGCGGTACAGCTTCCCTCGGGTGTCGCCCGAGATGTCGTCCGCGAGGAAGCGCTCCGACGTGAGCTGCGGCTTGCGCCAGTAGCCCTGGCCTACCTGCACGCCGCCGATGAAGAGCTCTCCGGGCACGCCCACGGGCGTCGGCTGGCCCTGTCCATCCAGGACATAGAGCCGCGTGTTCGCCACCGGCCGGCCAATCGGAATGGACGTGCGGCTCAACCCTCGTGCGCAGTGGAAGTACGAGACGTCCACCGCCGCTTCCGTCGGGCCGTAGAGGTTGTGGACCTCCGTGCTCGCCGGCAGCTTCGCGTGGGCCTTGTCCACCAGGTCCACCGTCAGCGCTTCACCACTGCACACCACGCGCTTCAGGTGCGTGAGCTTCTCCAGCCCCGGCTCCTCCAGGAAGGCTCGCAGCATCGACGGCACGAAGTGCACCGTCGTCACGCGCTGCTCCACCATCAGTCGAGCCAGGTACGCCGGGTCCTGGTGTCCGCCCGGCTTCGCCACCACGAGCCTCGCGCCCGTCAGCAGCGGCCAGAAGAACTCCCACACGGACACGTCGAAGCTGAACGGCGTCTTCTGCAGCACCGTGTCCGCACCCGTCAGCGCGTACTCCTGCTGCATCCACTTCAGGCGGTTGACGATTCCCGCGTGCCCGTTCATCGCGCCCTTCGGCCGTCCCGTGGAGCCGGAGGTGAAGATGACGTAGGCCAGCGCCTCCGCCCCCGCCAGCGACGCGGGCGTCGCGGTGGGCTGGCGGGAGATGACCGGCCACTCGCTGTCCAGGCACACCACTCGCGAGCTGTGCGACGGCAGCACGGACTTCAGGTGCTCATGCGTGAGGAGCACTGGGGCGTCCGCGTCCTCCAGCATCCCGGCCAGTCGCTCACGCGGGTAGCCCGGGTCCAACGGCACGTAGGCCGCGCCGGACTTCATGACACCGAGGAGTGACACCACCAGGTCCAGCGAGCGCTCCAGGCACACGCCCACCAGGACTCCGGGCCGTGCCCCCAGCGTGCGCAGGTGATGCGCGAGCTGGTTCGCCTTCGCATCCAGCTGCGCGTAGGTGAGGGTGCTCTCCTCGAAGCGCACAGCCTCCGCGGCCGGGGTGCGGCGCACCTGCTCCTCGATGAGGGCGTGCAGGGTGGTGTCCCGGGGGTACGCCTCCGCGCGGCCCTGGAACTCCACCAGCACCGTCCGCCGCTCCGCCTCGTCCATCAGCGGCAGGCGCTGCACCGACAGGTCCGGAGCCGCCACCACCGCGCGCGCGAGCGCGGAGAGGCGCTCGACGAGGCGCTGCATCGTGCTCTCGTCGAAGAGCTTCGCCGCGTACTCGAAGCGGCAGTGGAGCTCGCCCTGGGTCTCGATGACCTCGAGGCTGATGTCGAACTTCGACGTGCCCGTGGCGACATCGACCTGGCTCAGCTTGAGCGACTGATGCGTCGCGTCCGCGGCGGGCGTGTTGATGACGTTGAGGACGACCTGGAAGACCGGCGTGCGGCTCTGGTCCCGGGGCGTCTGGAGCAACTCGATGAGCCGCTCGAAGGGAGCATCCTGACGCGAGAACGCTCCGAGCGACTGCTGCTTCACCCGGCCCAGCAGCTCGCGGAAGGACGGGGCCCCCGTGAGCTGGGTGCGCATCGCCAGCGTGTTGACGAAGCAGCCGATCAGCCCCTCCGTCTCGGGCTGCGTGCGGCCCGCGATGGGGATGCCGACGGCGAAGTCGTCCTGGCCCGCGTGGCGGCCCAGCAACACCTGGAAGAGCGACATCAGCACCATGAACGACGTGGCGCCTTCCTTGCGACCGAGCGACAGCAGCGGCTCCGTCACATCACGGCCCATCACGAAGCGCAGGCTGCCGCCGTCGTAGGACTGCACCGCCGGACGTGGCCGGTCCGTGGGCAGCTCCAGCGCGGAGACGCCCACCAGCTGCTCATTCCACCAACGGAGCTGGCCGTCGAGGATGGCCCCCTCCAGCCACTCGCGCTGCCAGACGGCGAAGTCCGCGTACTGCACGGGCAGCTCGGGCAGCGGGGACTCGATGCCCGCGTTGAAGCAGGCATAGAGGATGGACATCTCCCTCGCGAGCACCAGCGTGCACCACGCGTCGGAGATGACGTGGTGCATGACCAGGTTGAGCACATGCTCCTGCTCACCCAGGCGCAGCAGCACCGCTCGGATGACGGGCCCTCGCTCGAGGTCGAACGGCAGCGCGCTCTCCTCGCGGCAGCGGCGCATCATCGCGGCCTCGCGCTCCTCGGGCGTCGCGCCGTGCACCTCCTCGAGCGGCATCGGCAGTCCACCCTTGAGGTGGATGATCTGCGCGGCGCCGTTCTCGGTGAGCTGGTACGTGGTCCGCATCACCTCGTGACGGCGCACCAGCTCGTCGAGCGCGGCCTGGAGCGCGGGGACGTCCAGCGGCCCCACCAGCCGGAAGCTGGAGCTGTTGTTGTACGCGGTGCTCGACGGGTCGAGCTGCTGCAAGTACCAGAGCCGCTGCTGCGCGAAGGACAGCGGCAGCGCGCGGTCCCTCCTCGCACGAGGAATCCCCGTGGGCGCGGAGGGGGCTGCCGGACGCGGAGCAGGGGAGTCGGCACGCGTGGACGGCGGTGCCTTGGCGGCGGGGGCCGAGGCCTTGGGCACGGGGACCTTCACGTACTCCACGCGCCCGTCCCTGCGCAGACGCGCGTGTCGTCCGGTGCGGTACACGCGGGATGTGGAACCTGTCGGGTGCGCGACCAGTCGTCGGCGCTCCTCGTCCTCGGACTTCCACAGCCCCGAAGGCAGGCCGGCGCCTTCCAGGGCCAGCTCGCCCACGACGCCGACGGGAACGGACCGACCCGCGCCATCGAGGATCCACGGGCGGACGCCCTCCGGGACTCTCTCAGCGGGAGCCCGAGGCAACAGCGCGCCCTCGCGGCTTCCTCCCGCGAGCAGCACCCGCAGGCCGGAGCCCTGCTCCAGCGCGGAGGCCAGCTCGGGCGAGGCACCATCGAGCACCAGCGCCCCCACGGGGCTCAGCGCCTCGCGGGCACCGGGCACTTCCGTCAACGTGCGTGCGAGCCGCGCGGACGTGTGGAGGAGGACCGCACCCGCGCCGCGGGCCAGCTCCAGCACCTCACCCACCCCCTGGTCGCCTTCGACGAGGACCTGCTCCTGGCGCGCGGTGGCCTCACGGACCAGTCGCTCCTGGATGACCGACAGCCGCTCGAGCCCCTGCAGCACCAGGGGCGTCGTCATGCCGAAGTCGATGAGCGCGGCGACCTCATCGACATCCGCCTCGCGCACCTCGAGCAGGCGCTTGTAGCCGCTCTCCATGGTGCCGATGAGGCCCGTGCTCTTCGCGTGCTGTTCGAAGGTGCGCTCCAGGAGGGCGGTGATGTCCTCCTCGGAGACCTTGTCGATCTCCCCTTGGTGGCCCTGGGCCGCCAGCAAGGACGCGGTGATCTCCGCCGAGCTTCGGAAGTAACCCATCAGCGGCTTGCGGACCTGGTCCAGCACCTCCCGCTCGTCATCGCCGATGAACGCATGGAGCATCAGCGTGATGTGGCCACGCCCGGGGTGCCCGTTGCGGCGCCACGCCTCGCGGTACAGCGCGACCTTCTGCTTCAGATCCTCGAGGGACTGTGTGAACAGTCCCGTGAGCACGCCCGCGCCCACCTCTCCCGCCATGCGGAAGGTCTCGGGGTTGCCCACGGCCGTGAGCCACACGGGCAGCTCTTTCTGCACGGGCTTCGGGCGCAGGGCCAGCTCCAGCGTCACGCCGCCGCCGCCCAGGCGCTTCATCTTCTCGCCTCGCCACAACGCGCGCAGCGTGGCCAGGTTCTTCAGCAGGATGTTGCGGCGGTCCTCGAAGTTGGCCGGGGCGAAGGAGAAGTCCGCCACGTGCCAGCCCGTCGCCACCGAGAGGCCCACGCGACCGCCCGAGAGGTTGTCCACCACGGACCACTGCTCGGCGACCTGCATGGGGTCATGCAGCGGGAGCACCACGCTGCCGGAGCGCAGCTTCAGGTTCTTCGTGATGGTCGCCACCGCCGCCGCCACGACAGCGGGCTGCGGATAGAGCCCACCGAACGAGTGGAAGTGCCGCTCCGGCGTCCAGATGGCGGAGAAGCCATGCGTGTCCGCGAACTTCGAGCCTTCGATCAACAGCTCGTACTTCGGCCCCGTGAGGGAGTCCTCATCGTTCGCGAAGTAGATGAGGCTCATGTCCATCGCCTGGGTGCGAGGACCGCCCCCCTGGAGGCGAAGCAGCCGCGCGGAGAGCGCCTCGGACGGGAAGGCCACCCGCAGGCCGCGGGACAAGGCCCACAACATCTCCAGCTCCGGCCGCTCCGCTGCCGTATCCGCGGCGGCCAGCCACGTGCCGCCCTCGGAGGGACGCAGCCGCCCGTCCATCGCGGTGAACAGCTCCGCGAGGGCGTGATGGTCCAGCGTCCAGGTCGCCTGTCCCGGTCCCACCGGCAAGAGCCACGCGGGAGCGTTTGCTTGTGGGGCTGGCGCGCTCGTCGGCGCGGAGCCCTGCATCAAGTCCTCGAGGTAGAGGACTCGCGTTGCGTCCAGCTTGGAGGCGGTCACCAGCCCCCGCCACGTGAGGAGCAAGGGCGTCGCGACGCCAGGAGGCGCGTAGGTCGCGAGCCCGCCCAGGTCCGTGGCGCCCAGCGCCACCACCGCGCCACCAGCGTCGAGCACTCCCCACAGCACGGCGAGCTTGGAGGGAGAGGGAGGCAGACAGACCGCGACGGGAGTGCCAGGGGTGACACCCGAGGAGCGCAAGCGCGCGGCGACCGACTCCGCATGACGGGCCAGCTCGGACCACGTCGAAGCCTGGTCGCCGATGCTCGCGGCGATGGCCCCCGGGTTCCGCTTCGCCCGCTCCGCGAGCTGGGCGGGAATCGACGTCGAGACCTGGACAGCGCGAGGCGCGGGCAGCGCGGCGCGCTCGGCCTCTGTCGCCATGGGCAGCCGGGAGACCCGCTCGTCGGGCTGGGCCATCGCTGACGAGAGGATCACCTGGAGGTGCTCGACCATCCGGCGGACCGTGTCCGCGTCGAACAGCTCGGTGGCGTACTCGAGGGCGCCAATCACCCGGCCGGACTCATCACCCAGGATGAGCGACAGGTCGGAGAGCGTGGTGCCCCACTGCACGGGACCGTCTGGGACTTCGACGATGGAGCCGCGCACGCCGGTCAGCTCCATGACCGCCGCGCCCGAGCTGAAGGCGTTGTGGAACACGAAGACCGAGTCCGTCATGCGGCCCCGGCCAATGTCCTTGCCGGGGACCAGCTCCTCCACCAGGTACTCGAAGGGCACGTCGGGACGCGCCTGGACCTCGTTGAGCTCCTGCCGCACGCGGTTGAGCAGCTCGCGGAAAGTGGGGTCATCCGAGAAGCTCGTGCGGAACACCGCCGAGTGCGCCACGTAGCCGATGAGGGTCAACAGCTCCGGACGGGTCCGGTTGCCGATGGGCGTGCCGACGATGATGTCCGTCTGGCCGCTGTACCGGTGCAGCAGCGTCTGCCAGGCGGCGAGAATCAACAGGTAGGGCGTGACGCCCTCGCGCTTGCCGAACGCCGCCAGCTCACGCGACAGGGCGCGAGGGAACTCCACCGGCATGCGCACCGAGTTGAGCGTGGGGGTCGCCGTGCGCTCGCGGTCCGTGGGCAGGTCGAGCTGCCGAGGAATCCCCGACAGGCGCTGCTGCCACCACTGCTCCTGCTCGGGGAAGCGGTTGTCGCTGATGCTGTTGCGCTGCCACGCGCCGAAGTCCGCGTACTGGATGGGCAGCGCCGGGAGTGGCGACGGACGGCCCTGCTTGAACGCGGCGTAGAGCTGCATCAGCTCGTTGATGAAGATGGCCGTGGACAGCGTGTCGGAGACGACGTGGTGGATGCCGCCCAGGAAGATGTAGTGGCGCGGCTCCAGCCGGAGCAGGGTGGTCCGGATGACGGGGCCCGTCACCAGGTTGAACGGGACGACGGCCTCCTCGCGAGCCAGGCGCATCGCATCGGCCTCGCGCGCCTCGGGCGTCGCGCCCTTCACCTCGACGATGGGCAGCGGGATGCGCACGCTCTCGTGGAAGCGCTGGACGGGGCGGCCGTCGACCACGTCGTAGGTCGTCCGAAGGGCCTCGTGCCTCCGGATGATCTCCTGGACCGCGCGCTCCAGCGTCACCGCGTCGATGTCGCCTTCGAGCCGCAGGACGAAGGGGATGTTGTACGCGGAGAGCCCGGGCAGGTGCTGCTCCAGCCGCCACACGCGCTCCTGGACGAAGGAGAGCGGCAGCTCGCCCGTGCGGGGGAGGGCGACCAACGGCAGCTCACGCGTCGGCTCCGTGGAGGGCGCCTGCTTCAACAGGGGCTCGATGCGCAGGGCGATGCCCGCCACCGTGGGAGCCTCGAACAGCGCCGCCAGGGGGAGCTGGACGCCGAACGCCTCGCGGACCTGGTTGAGGAGCTGCGCGGCCATCAACGAGTTGCCGCCAATCTCCAGGAAGTCGTCGTCACGGCCGACGAACTCCAGGCCCAACCGCTCACGCCAGAGTCCCGCGAGACGCTCCTCGATGGGGCCTCGGGGCGCGTCCTCGCGCGTCTGCGCGACGACAGGAGCAGGCTCGGGTGGCTCCGGCGGTCGAGGGGGCGCGACAGGCGCGAGCGCGACGGGCCGGACGCTGGCGGACTCGGACGACGTCACCAGCGCGGGCGGAGGCATGGGAGGCATGAAGCCCGTCATCGAGGGACGACGTGGCTCCAGGCTGGCCGTCACGGTACGGGTGTCCGCGACCGGGAGGGGCGCACCGGAGGCGGCACGCAGCAGCGGAGCGGACTCCGCCACGACCGCCGGCACGGGCGCGACCACCGGCTTCGCATCCACCCAGACGCGCTTCTCCTGGAACGGATAGGTGGGCAGGTGCAGGCGGCGGCGCTGCTCGTGGGCGAAGAAGGCGGACCACTCCACCTCGATGCCCTGCGTCCACAGCTCTCCCACCGAGGTGAGCAGGCTCACGTGCTCCGTCATCGTGTTCCCACGACGCAGCGTGGCCAGCGCCTTCACCCGGTCCTTGTCCTGTCCCAGCGACGCACGCACCAGCGGGGTCAGGTCCTGTCCCGGGCCCACCTCCAGCAGCACGCTGCAGCCATCCTCCAGCAGCGCGCCGACGGCGTCCGAGAAGAGGACGGGCTGGCGCATCTGGTCCGCCCAATAGCGCGGCTCGGACAGCGTTCCGCGCTGGGCCCAGGTGCCCGTGACGCTGGAGGCGTAGCGCAGGGTGGGTTCGGAGCGGCGCAGCGAGGCCACCAACCGCGCGAGCTCCGGCATCAACGGCTCCACATCGGCCGAGTGGAAGGCATGCGGCGCGGGCATCCGCACCACGCCCACGCTCCGCCGGTTCAGCGTCTCCTGGAGCTGCTCCACCTCCGCGATGGGACCGGCGACGACGCAGCGGTCCGCCGCGTTGACGGCGGCCAGGGACATGCGGCTCGACAGCAGCGGCAGCACCTGCGACTCGGGGAGCGCCACGGCGAGCATGGCCCCTGGAGGCATGCGGTGCATCAGCTCGCCACGAACCACCGCGAGCTTGATGGCGTCCTCCAGCGGCAGCGCCCCCGCGATGCAGGCGGCGGCGTACTCACCGAAGCTGTGGCCCAGGACCGCATACGGCTTCAGGCCCCAGTCCATCCACATCCGCGCGAGTGAGTACTCGACGGAGAACAGCGCGGGCAGGGCCACGCGGGTGTCCGCGAGCAGCGCCGCGTGCTCCGTCTCCTGACCCGGAGCGGAGGACAGCAGCGAGAGGACCCGCGTGCGCAGCGACGGCTCCAGCAACGACAGGCAGGCGTCGAGGTGCGTCCGGAACGTGGGCTCGGACTCCATGAGCTCACGCCCCATGCCGAGCTGCTGCGCGCCCTGGCCCGGGAAGATGAACGCCACACGACGTCGGCGCGTGGCCTCCAGGTCCTTCAGCTTGGACGGTGTGAAGGGCCTGTGGAGCTGACGGGTCAACTCCGCGGCGTCGTGAGCCACCACCGCGCGGCGGTACTCGAAGCCCTTGCGGCCCAGTGCGAGGGTGAAGGAGGCATCCGCGAAGGACAGCTCGGCCTGCGCCTCCGCGTGCGACGCGAGCTGCTTCGACGCCGCCTCCAGCGCCTCGGGCGTCCGCGCCGAGACGACGAACAGGTGGTGCTTCCTGGAACTGGTGCCGCTGGGAGACATCGGGGATTCCTCGAGCACGGCGTGGGCGTTGGTCCCGCCAATGCCGAAGGAGCTGACCGCGGCGCGCCGCGGGGTCTCGCTCCTCGGCCACGGCCGAAGGGTGTTGTTGACGAAGAAGGGGGTGGCGTCGAAGTCGATCTGCGGATTGGGGCGCTCGAAGTGCAGGCTCGGAGGAATCTCTCCGTGCCGCAGCGAGAGCGCGACCTTGATGAGGCCCGCGAGGCCCGCCACCGTGTCCAGGTGGCCGACGTTGGACTTGAGTGAGGCGAGGGCAATGGTGCCCCGGTGCTCGGCGCCCAGACCGTAGGCCCGCTGGAGCGCCGTCACCTCGATGGGGTCTCCCAGCGAAGTGGCCGTGCCGTGGGCCTCCACGTAGCCGATGTCCTCGGGCCGCACGCCGGAGCGCGCGAGCGCCTGCCGGATGACGGCCGTCTGTCCCTGGACACTCGGCGCGGTGAAGCCCGACTTGTCGCGGCCATCGTTGTTGGTGGCCGTCGCGCGAATCACCGCGTGGATGGAGTCTCCATCCCGCTGGGCGTCTTCCAGGCGCTTGAGCACGACGCACGCGACGCCGTTGCCGGAGACGGTGCCTTGCGCGGACGCGTCGAACGAGCGGCAGTGCCCGTCCGGCGAGAGGATCATCCCCTCCTGGTACACGTAGCCCGTGCGCTGCGGCACCGACAGCCGCGTGGCTCCGGCCATGGCGACGTCGGACATGCCGGCCAGCAGGTTCTGGCAGGCCATGTGGACCGCCACGAGTCCCGTGGAGCACGCGGTGTAGAGCAGGACGCTCTCACCGGTGAGTCCCAGCTTGAAGGACGTCTTCGTGGCCAGGCTCTCGTGGGTCGCGGTGCCGTAGAGCTCGAAGAACGCGGCGCCGTCCAGCGGCATCGTGGCGCGCACCGCATCCGCGTAGCCGGAGTCGATGGCCCCCGCGTAGAGCGAGATGGCCCCCGGGTGACGCTCGGGGTCGATGCCCGCGTCCTCCAGCGCCGTCCACGCGGTCTGGAGGAACACGCGCTGCTGCGGGTCCACCCACTGCGCCTCGCGCAGGGACATGTCGAAGAACGCGTGGTCGAACTGGTCCGCGCCTTCAAGCACGCCTCCGGCCGGGACGAACGCCGGGTGCTGGCTCAGGTCCAGGCCCTCGGGCAGCCCGGGCATGCGCTCCAGCTCCTCGGGTTTGAATCGGGAGATGGACTCGACGCCCTCGCGCAGGTTGCGCCAGAACGCGTCCACGGACGACGCGCCCGGGAAGCGGCCGGCCATGCCAACGATGGCGATGGCGCCCGTCGTCGACGGCGTGGACACGGGACGCCGAGGCTCCGGCTCCGTCTGGGGCGCCGTGCTCGCCGCGGCCTCCGTGCCTTGCTTCTCCAGCACGCGGGCCAGGTCCTGCACCGTGGGGTGCTCGAACAGCATCACGACGGGCAGCGGCTGGCCCAGCTCCTCGCGCATCCGCGCGGCGATGCGCACGACGGAGAGCGACGAGCCACCCAGGTCCTCGAAGAGGTGGTCATTCACGCCGACGCGCTCGGCGCCCAGCTCGCGGGCCCAGATGGAGCAGATGCGCTCCTCCAGGGGATTCGCGGGCTCGACGAAGCGGCCCAGCCGGCCCGTCGAAGCGGCGTCCGGCTTGGGCAGCGCCTTGCGGTCCACCTTGCCCGAGGTGCCCAGCGGCAACTCCGGCAGCATGACGATGACCGAGGGCACCATGTACTCGGGGAGCCGCTGACGCAGGCCCGCGCGGAGCTCGGTCGTCTCCAGCGTCTGGCCCTCTCGCGGCGAGACATACGCCACGAGTCGCCGGTCGCCAGGCATGTCCTCGCGGACGATGGCGACCGCCTGGTGGACACCGGGCAGGGCGGCCAGCGCGGCGTCCACCTCCGCGAGCTCGATGCGGAAGCCGCGGACCTTCACCTGGTGGTCCGTACGGCCAATGAACTCCAGCACCCCTTCGGGACGCCAGCGGACCAGGTCGCCCGTGCGGTAGAGGCGCTCGCCGGGGATGGTGCTGAACAGGTTCGGGACGAAGCGCTCGGCCGTGAGGTCCGGACGCCCAGCGTAGCCGCGAGCGACACCCGCGCCGCCCAGGTACAGCTCACCCGGGACCCCCACGGGCACGAGCTGGAGCTGCGCATCCAGCACGTACGCCGTGGTGTTCGCGATGGGCGCGCCAATGGGGATGGAGCTCCCCGACAGCATCGGCCCCGGGACGCGGTAGGCCGTGGAGATGACGGAGACTTCCGTGGGCCCATACCCGTTGGTGATGGGGACACGCACGGACGACTGCGCCCGCTGCGTGTGCGTCACCGAGAGGACATCGCCCGCGACGTGAATCTCCTCGAGGCGGCGGAGGATGTCGGGGCGGTGCTCGACGAGCTGCGAGAAGAGGCCCGAGGGGAGCTGCGTGTACGTGACGCCGTGCCGCTCAATCACTTCGCCCAGGCGGTCCAGGTCGCTGGGCAGCGCGTCGGCGGGGAAGATGACGACCCTGCCACCGTGGAAGAGCGCCAGGCAGTACTCGAGCAGCGAACCGTCGAAGGAGAGCGGCGCCATCATCAGGCTCGTCTCCCGCGCGCCGTAGCGGGCGTACGGCTCCGACTGGCACAGCCGCAGGAGGCCGCGGTTCTCGATGGCCGCGCCCTTGGGCCGGCCCGTGCTCCCCGACGTGAAGATGATGTACGCCAGGTTGCGGAGACCCGCGCCGTGAGCCGGGGGCGTGGTGGGCCACGGCTCCAGGTTCAGGTCCGGGACGAGGAGGACCTCCATCCCCGACTCAGGCAGGGCCAACCGCTCCCTCAGCTCCCGAGTCGTGAGCAGGACCTTGGGACGCGCGTCCTCCAACATGAAGGCGAGGCGCTGGACGGGGTACGCCACATCCATGGGGACGTAGGCACCCCCGGCCTTGAGGATGGCGAGGATGCCCACCACCAGGTCCAGGCTCCGCTCCATGCACACGGCCACCGGGACATCGGGACCCACGCCGCGAGCACTCAGCAGGTGCGCGAGACGATTGGCCCGGGCCTCCAACTGGCCGTAGGTCATCCGCTCCGCGCCCGACTCGAGCGCGATGGCGTCGGGGCGCTGGTTCGCCTGGCGCGAGAAGGCATCCGCGAAGGAGGCGTCCGCCGAGAAGGGACGCGCGGTGTCGTTCCAGTCGACGAGGAGCTGATGCCGCTCCCCGGGCGTGAGCCAGTCCAGCGAGCCGAGCGGCTGGTCCGGGCTGGCGACGACGGCCTCGAGCAGCGCGCGCAGGTGGCCCGCGAGCCGCGCCACCGTGGGGGCGGTGAACAGCTCCGTGCTGTACTCGATGACGCCCCGCATCCCCTCCGCGTTCTCGATGAGGATGAGGCCCAGGTCGAAGCGCGCGGTGTCGTTCTCCACGTCGAGCTGACGCAGGGTGAGGCCCGGGATGCGCATCGCCTCGGTGGGCGTGTTCTGGAGCGCGAAGATGGCCTGCACCAGCGGGTTGCGGCCCAGGTCGCGCTGGGGCTGGAGTTCCTCGACGATCTTCTCGAAGGGGAGGTCCTGGTGCTCGTAGGCCGCGAGCGTCGTCTCACGGACCTGCGAGAGCAGCGCGCGGAAGGAGTCCTTCGCACGCACCCGGGCGCGGAGGACCAGCGTGTTGACGAAGAAGCCGACCAGTCCCTCCAGCTCGCCGTGCCGGCGGCCCGCGATGGGAGAGCCGACGAGGAGCTCCTCCTGGCGGCTGTAGCGGGAGAGCAGCGTCTGCCATGCGGCCAACAGGGTCATGAAGGGCGTGGCCCCCACCTGCCTGCCGAGCGACACCAACCCGTTCACCAGCTCGCGAGGGAGCTGGAGGTGATGCGCCGCGCCCTGCGCCGTGCTCAGCGCGGGACGGGGCAGGTCCGTGGGCAGGTCCAGGATGTGCGGCGCGCCTTCGAGCCGCTTCTTCCACCAGTCCACCTCGCGGGCGAGGACGTCGCCCTGGAGCCACTGGCGCTGCCACGCCGCGAAGTCGACGTACTGCACCGGGAGCGGAGACAGCGCGGGGGACTTCTGCGTGGAGAAGGCCTCGTAGGCCAGCGCGACCTCGCGCACCATCACGCCCAGGGACCAGCCGTCCGAGATGATGTGGTGCATGACGAGCACCAGCACGTGCAGGTCCGCGTCGAGCCGTAGCAGCAAGGTGCGAAGCAGCGGCCCCGTGCCCAGGTCGAACGGCTGGCTGGCCTCCTCGGCGGCGTACTTGCGGGCCGCGGCCTCACGCTCCTCGGGCTTCACATCGGTGAGATCCGTGAGCGGCAGCGTCCAGGGCCTGTGCGGATGGATGGTCTGGGTGGGCTGGCCGTCCTTCAGCGCGAAGGACGCGCGCAAGGGCTCGTGACGGGAGACGAGGAGGTCCAGGGCCTGCCGCAGGGCCTCGGCGTTCAGGGCGCCTTCCAGGCGGATGGCGCCGGAGACGTTGTACTGGGTGCCCCCGGGCTGCACCTGGTCGAGCAGCCACAGGCGCTGCTGCGCGAACGACAGCGGCAGCTCGCCATCGCGAGGGATGGGCCGCAGCGGCGGCACCTGCGACGGCGTCGAGCGGAAGAGCATCCCTTCCTCGACGAGCTCGGTGACTCGCGCCACGGTGGGCGCGTCGAACACGGCATGGACGGGGAACTCGACACCGAACGTGGTGCGCAGCCGGGAGACGAGCTGCGTCGCGAGGAGGGAGTGGCCCCCCAGCGCGAAGAAGTCGTCATGCAGGCCCACGTGGTCGACGCGGAGCAGCTCGCGGAACGCCGTCGCGACCCGCTGCTGGAAGGGCGTGAGGCGCTCAGGGGCCTTGGGGGCCGTGAGGCTCGTCGCCGAGGCGGGCGCCACGGGAACGGGGAGCGCCTTGCGGTCCAGCTTCCCGCTGGGCGTCAGCGGGAGCGCCGGAAGGACGACGAAGGCCGACGGCACCATGAACGTGGGCAGCCGCGTCCCCAGGAATTCCTTCAGCCCCGCCGTGTCCGAGGAGGCCGACGACGGGACGACGTAGCCCACGAGGCGCTGGTCACCCGGCGAGTCCTCGCGCACGAGGACCACGGCCTCGCGCACGGAGGGATGCGCGAGCAGGGCGGTCTCAATCTCACCCAGCTCGATGCGGTAGCCCCGCAGCTTCACCTGGAAGTCCGCGCGGCCCTGGTACTCCAGCGTGCCATCCGGCATCCACCGGGCCACGTCGCCCGTGCGGTACAGCCGGGCGTCCTTCTCCGAGGAGAAGGCATCGGGGATGAAGCGCTCCGCGGTGAGCTGCGGCTTGCGCCAGTACCCCTGGCCCACCTGGATGCCACCGATGAACAGCTCACCGGGAATGCCCAGAGGCGTGGGCTGGCCGTGTCCATCCAGGACGTACAGCCGCGTGTTCGCCACCGGCCGGCCAATGGGGATGCTGGTCCGCGAGTCGCCACGCTTGCAGTGGAAGTAGCTGACCTCCACCGCCGCTTCCGTCGGGCCGTAGAGGTTGAGCACCTCCACGCTCGCCGGCAGCCGCGCGTGGGCCTTGGTCACCAAGTCTACCGTCAATGCTTCGCCGCTGCACACCACGCGCTTCAGGTGCGTCAGCGTCTCCAGACCGGGCTCCTCCAGGAAGGCCCGCATCATCGACGGCACGAAGTGCACCGTGGTGACGCGTTGTTCCCTGAGCAACTTCACCAGGTAGGTCGAGTCCTGGTGACCACCGGGGCGTGACACCAACAGCCGCGCGCCCGTCAGCAGCGGCCAGAAGAACTCCCACACGGACACGTCGAAGCTGAACGGCGTCTTCTGCAGCACGGTGTCCGCGCTCGTCAGCGCGTCCTCCTGCTGGAGCCACTTCAGCCGGTTGATGATGGCCTCGTGCCGGTTCATCGCCCCCTTGGGTCTTCCCGTCGAACCCGAGGTGAAGATGACGTAGGCCAGAGACTGTGGACCCGCGAGCGGCGAGGGTGTCGAGGCGGGCTGGCGCGAGATGGCCGCCCACTCCGTATCCAGGCACACCACTCGCGAGCCGTGCTGGGGCAGCACGGACTTCAGGCGCTCATGCGTGAGGACCACGGGGGCATCCGCGTCCTCCACCATGCCGGCCAGTCGCTCCGGCGGATAGCCCGGGTCCAACGGCACGTAGGCCGCGCCGGACTTCATGACACCGAGCAGCGACACCACCAGGTCCAGCGAGCGCTCCAGGCACACGCCCACCAGGACTCCCGGCCGCGCGCCCAGCATGCGCAGGTGATGCGCGAGCTGGTTCGCCTTCGCGTCCAGCTGCGCGTAGGTGAGCGTGCCCTCCTCGAAGCGAACGGCCTCGGCGGCCGGGGTGCGGCGCACCTGCTCCTCGATGAGGGCGTGCAGGGTGGTGTCCCGGGGGTACGCCTCCGCGCGGCCCTGGAACTCCACCAGCACCTTCCGCTGCTCCGCCTCGTCCATCAGCGGCAGGAGCCCGATGGGGGTGGCGGCGTCCCGTACCACCGCCTCCAGCAGGACGCGGAAGTGACGGCCCAGGCGCTCGGCGGAACCGGCGGAGAACAGGTCGAGGCTGTACTCCAGCGCGCCGTCGAGTCCGCCGCCCGTCTGCTCCATCAGCGACATCGTGAGGTCGAGCCGCGCCGTGTTCGTCACGGTCTTCAGGATGTCCACCTGAACCCCCGGCAACGAGGGGGCTCGCATGGGCGCGTTCTGGAGCGCGAACATCACCTGGATGAGCGGGGACTTGCGGCCCTCGCGCTCGCCGCCCAGGGACTCCACGAGCTGGTCGAACGGAACGTCCTGGTGGACGTACGCGGCCAGCGACTCCTCGCGGACGCGGGCCACCAGCTCACGGAAGGTCGGGTTGCCATCCACCCGGGCGCGCAGCACCAGCGTGTTGACGAAGAAGCCGATGAGCGGCTCCAGCTCGGCCCGGGTGCGCTGGGCCACGGGACTCCCCACGCAGAAGTCGTCCTGGCGGGAGTAGCGGGCCAGCACCACCTCGAACGCGGCGAGCAGGACCATGTACAGCGTGGCCCCCTCGTCGCGAGCAAGCTTCTCCACGGCCGCCACCAGCTCGGGAGGCAGGGAGAAGAAGTGGCTGGCGCCTCGAATCGTCCGCGTCGTGGGCCGGACGGTGTCCGCGGGCAGCTCCAGCGCCGGAGCCCCGGTGAAGCGGGCACGCTGCGCCGCGAGCTGCTTCTGGATTCCCTCCGACTGGACCCACTGCCGCTGCCATGACGCGAAGTCCGCGTACTGCACGGGCAGCTCGGGCAGGGGCACCTCGCGACCCTCGACGAGGGCCTCGTAGATGGAGGCCACCTCGTTCACCAGCACGCCCATGGACCAGCCGTCCGAGACGATGTGGTGCATGCACAGCAGCAGCACGTGCTCCGTGCCCGACAGGCGGACGAGCATCGTGCGCAGCAGTGGTCCCGACTGGAGGTCGAACCGGTGATGCGCCTCGTCGTTCATCCGGACGCGGAGGGCCGCCTCGCGCATGCTCGGCTCCAGCGCGCTCAGGTCCTCCACGGGCAGGGACCAGCGCGTCGGCGCGGGCTGGATGCGCTGGAACGGCACGCCCTCGTTCGCACCGAACGTGGTCCGCAGCACCTCGTGCCGCAGCACCAGCGTGGCGAAGGTCTCTCGCAGCACGCTCACATCGAGCTTGCCCGAAAGGCGCAGCGCCACGGGGACGTTGTAGACGGCCTGGCCCGGCTGGAGCTGCTCCAGGAGCCACAGTCGCTGCTGCGAGAAAGACAGGGGCAGAGACTCGTTCCGCGCCACCGCGACCAGCGGGGGCATGGCGGTGCGCGAGGCGCCCAACATGAGCGACTCGATGCGCTGCGCGAGTCCGGCCAGGGTCGGCGTCTCGAACAGCATGCGCAGGGGCAGGTCCACGTCGAACCGGGCGCGCACTCGCGTCACGAGCTGCGTGGCCAGCAGGGAGTGGCCGCCCAGCTCGAAGAAGTCGTCATGGGGGCCCACGCGGTCCACCTTCAGCACCTCGCGGAACAGGGCCGCGAGCTGCTGCTGGAGGAGCGTGAGGGACTCTTCCGAGACGGGCGAACCCGAGGCCACTTCCGGAGGAGGCAGCGCCTTGCGGTCCACCTTGCCGTTGGACGACAGGGGCAAGGACTCGAGCGCCACCCAGGCGGTCGGCACCATGTACTCGGGCAACTGGCGACGCAGGTGCTCGCGCAGCGCGGTGGGCTCCAGCGTGGCGGGGACGACGTACGCCACCAGGCGCTTGTCGCCCGGGACGTCCTCGCGGACCAGCACCGTCGCCTCGACGACGCCGGAGTGGCCACGCAGCGCGGCCTCGATTTCGCCGGGCTCGATGCGGAAGCCCCGCACCTTCACCTGGAAGTCGGTGCGACCCAGGAACGTGAGCGTGCCGTCCTCGGTCCACCGCACCCGGTCACCGGAGCGATAGAGCCGCGCCCCTGGGGTCGAGGAGAAGGGGTGGGGGATGAAGCGCTCGGCGGTGAGTGCGGGCTGTCCCAGATACCCTCGGGCCAGACCCTCGCCGCCGATGAACAGCTCGCCCGGGACACCCACGGGGACGGGGCGCAGGGACTCATCCAGGACGAAGACCTGCGTGTTGCCGATGGGGCGGCCGATGGAGACGGAGCTGCCCACTTCATCGCCCGCCGACATCCGATGGCACGCGGTGAAGGTGGTGCCCTCGGTGGGGCCGTAGCCGTTCACCAGCCCCTGGCCACTCGCCAGACGCTCGCGAACCCGGGGGACCGGGAGCACGTCACCCCCCGCGAGGAGCTGCGGAACCCGGGCGAGTGCCTCCGGCTGGTGCTGCTGCATCTGGTCGAACAGCGCGGCGGTCAGCCAGAGCAGGGACACCTGATGCTGGACCAGGGCCTCACCCAGCTCCTTCAGGTCCGGCGTCGCCTGCGGATAGACGACCAGCCGTCCACCGTGCAGCAGGGCGCCCCAGATCTCGAGCGTCGAGGCATCGAACGCCAGCGGCGCCAACTGGAGCACCACCTCCTTGGGCCCCAGGTCGACGAAGCGCGCGTTCGTGAGCAGGCGCACGACGCCGCGATGCGGAACCGCCACGCCCTTGGGCCGGCCCGTGGAGCCGGAGGTGTACGAGACGTAGGCCAGGTGGTCCGGGCCGATATCCGCGAGCACGGGGCTGGTGGGCTGGCGCGCGATGGTGCTCCACTCGGAGTCCAGCGACACCAGGGGCTGCGAGCCCGCGGGCAGTTCGTCCTCCAGTGACTGCTGGGTGAGCACCGCGGCCACACCCGAGTCCTCGAACAGGAACGCGAGCCGCTGCGCGGGATACGACGGCTCCAGCGGCACGTAGCACCCACCGGCCTTCAGGATGCCCAGCACGCCGACAAGCTGGTCCAGCCCGCGGTGCAGGCACACGCCCACGCGAGACTCCACGCCCAGGCCCAATCCGCGCAGGTGGTGCGCGAGCTGGTTGGATCGCTCGTCGAGCTGCGCGTAGGTGAGCGTCCGGCCCTCGTGCTCCACGGCCACCGCCGACGGAGTCCGCGCGACCTGGGCCGCGAACAGCGCGGGAATCGTCGCCACGGCGGGCAGCGCCACACGCGTCTCATTCCAGGTGTGCAGCACCCGCTGACGCTCCGCCTCGGTCATCAGCGGAAGCTGGCTCAGGCGCTGCTCCAGGCTCCCGTTCGCCACCGCGTCGAGCACCACGCCCAGGTGCTCCGCCATCCGGCGGACGGTCGCCTCCGTGAAGAGGTCGGTGCTGTACTCGAGCTGTCCTTCCAGCCCGCCGTCCTTCTCCGTGAGGGAGAGGGTGAGGTCGTAGCGCGCGGTCCGGGTGGAGCTCGGCAGCAGGTCCACCTGCAGGCCCGTGAGCGACGGCGCGCGCATGGGCGCGTTCTGGAGCACGAACAGGGTCTGGAACAGCGGCGTGCGCGAGAGGTCTCGCTCTCCGCCCAGGGCCTCCACCATCCGGTCGAAGGACACGTCCTGGTGCGCGAACGCGGACAGGGCCACGTCCCTCACCTGTCCCAGCATCGCGGCGACCGTGGGGTCTTCGTCCCACTGGAAGCGCAGCGGGACGGTGTTGACGAAGAAGCCAATCAACCCTTCGAGCTCCGGACGCTCCCGGTGGCTCACCGTGGTCCCCGTCGTCAGGTCGCGCTGTCCCGAGTACCGGGAGAGCAGCGCCTGCCAGCCGGTCATCAGGACCATGTAGAGCGTCACGCCCTGCTCACGGCCCAGGGACTCCAGTCGGGAGACCAGCGTCGCGGGCAGCGAGAAGGAGTACAGCGCGCCCGCGAACCCGCGTGAGGCCGGGCGCGGATGGTCCGTGGGGAGCTCCAGCACGGGAGCCCCCTGGAGTCGCGAGCGCCACCAGTCGAGGTGAGTGTTCGCGGCCCCGGCGTCCAGCACCCGCCGCTCCCACGTCGCGAAGTCCGCGTACTGCACGGGCAACTCCGGCAACGCGGGCGCCTTGTTCTCCAGCAGCGCGGAGTGCGCCGCGGCGACCTCGCGCACCAGCACATCCACGGACCAACCGTCCGCGATGATGTGGTGGATGCACAGCAGGAGCACGTGCTCCTGGTCCGCGAGCCGCAGCAGGCGGGTCCGCAGCAACGGGCCGTGCTCCAGGTCGAAGGCGTGATGCGCCTCCTCGCTGATTCTCCGCGCGGAGAGGGCCTCGCGCTCGGACGGGGCGAGGGCGCGCAGGTCCTCGATCTCCAGCGCCCACCGCGCGGGGGCCTCCTGGATGCGCTGGACCGGGTTGCCCTCGTGGGTCGTGAAGGTGGTGCGCAGCGCCTCGTGACGGCGGACGACCTCCAGGAACGCACGGCTCAGCACGTCTGTCTGGAGCGGCCCCCGCAGACGCAGCGCCGCCGGCATGTTGAAGGCGACCAGATCCGGCTGGAGCTGGTTCATGAACCAGAGCCGCTGCTGGGCGTAGGACATCGCCATCCCCTGGGGGTCTCTCGGAATCGAGACCAGGGGCGGCAACACCGTCGTGGTGGGGTTCGAGGCACGCGCCACTTCGATCCGCTCCGCGAGCCGCGCCACGGTGGGCGCCTCGAAGAAGGTCCGAAGGGACAGCGCTCCTCCCAACCGCTCGCGCACCCGCGTCACCACCTGGGTGGCCAGCAGCGAGTGGCCGCCCAGGAGGAAGAAGTCGTCGTGCAGGCCGATGCGCTCGACGTGCAGCACTTCGCGGAACACCTCCGCGAGCTGCTGCTGGAGTTCCGTCCGAGGCGCCTCGAAGTTCGAGTCTCCCCCGGCGAACGTCGGTGCGGGCAGGGCCTTCCGGTCCACCTTGCTGTGCGACGTCTGAGGCAGCGCGGCCAGCGCGACGAACGCGGTCGGCACCATGTACTCGGGCAGGCTCCGACGCAGGTGGGAGCGCAGGGCCTCCACGTCCGCGTCCGCGGGGGTGACGTAGGCCACCAGGCGCTTGTCGCGAGGCGCGACCTCACGCACCACCACGATGGCCTCACCGATGCCCGGGTGGGCACGCACGGCCGCTTCGATTTCACCGGGCTCGATGCGGAAGCCGCGCACCTTCACCTGGAAGTCGATGCGGCCGAGGAACTCGAGTGTGCCGTCCTTGCGCCAGCGCGCGCGGTCACCGGAGCGGTAGAGCCGCTCACCCAGCGTGGTGGCGAAGGGGTGTGGCACGAAGCGCTCGGCGGTGTGCGCGGGCTGATTCTGGTAGCCCCGGGCGAGGCCCGAGCCACCGATGTACAGCTCGCCAGGAATGCCCACGGGCACCGGCCGCAGGCTCGCGTCCAGCACATAGGCTTCCATGTTGGGCAGCGGCCGGCCGATGGGGATGGAGTCTCCCAGCACCTCCCCTGGCTTCACGAGGTGCTGCACCGCGACGACCGAGGCTTCCGTGGGACCGTAGGCGTTGCAGACGGAGCGGCCCTGCGCCAGGCGCTCACGCACCCGGGGAATGGGCATCACCTCGCCACCCACCACGAGATGGTGAAGCCGCGCGAAGGCCTCCGGTTGCTGCTGTTGCATGACATCGAACAGCGCGGTGACGATGGCGGCGCTGTTCACGCCTTGGTCGACGATGAGCCGCGCGAGCTCCGCCGGCTCGGGAGGGCCCGGCGGGTACACGACGATTCGCGCGCCGAACACCAGCGCGCTCCACACCTCCAGCATGATCGGGTCGAACGTCGGCGCCGACACCAGGAGGAGCACTCCCTCGGGCCCTCGGGGGAGGCAGGCGCCGGACACCAGGCGCAGCACCGCTCGATGCGGAACGGCCACGCCCTTGGGCTTGCCCGTTGAGCCGGACGTGTACGCGATGTACGCGAGCTGGTCCGGGCTCTCGAAGACACTGACGGGAGCCGCGGAGTGGCGCGCGAGCTGGGCCGCGTCGGAATCCAGGCGAACCACCGCGAGGCCCCGGTTCTCCAGGGAGGACGCGGTGGAGTCCAGCGTCAGCACGGCGGAGAGCCCCGCATCCGCGACGACATGGGCCAGCCGCGTCTCGGGCCACGCGAGGTCCAAGGGGACGTAGCAGCCCCCCGCCTTCGCGACCGCGAGCATGCCGACCACCAGCTCCAGGCTCCGAGACAGCGCCAGACCCACGCGAGGCTCGGTCCCCAGGTCCAGGGACACTAGGTGGTGGGCGATCTGGTTGGAGCGCGCCTCCAGCTCGGCATAGGTAACGGTCCGGCCCTGGTCGACCACGGCCACGGCTCCCGGAGTCGCGAGGACTCGCGCGGTGAAGGACGCATGAAGCGTGGTGTCGGACGGGTACTCCGCGCGGGTGTCATTCCAGGCGACGAGCACCTGGTTCCGCTCCGCGTCGGACATCAGCGGCAGGGCGGAGACCCTGCGCCGTGCATTCTCGACGACTCCCGCGAGCAGGCGCAGGAAGTGGTCGGCCATCCGGTCCGCCGTCTCCGGCGTGAAGAGGTCCAGGCTGTATTCGAGCTGGCCCTCGAGCGCGCCCTGACGCTCCAGCAGCGACACGGTGACGTCGAACTTGGACGTGTCCGTCACGGTCGGGAGGACTTCCACGCTCAGGCCCGGCAGCGCGGGCGGAGGAACGGGCGCGTTCTGGAGGACGAACGCCGACTGGAAGACCGGCGTGCGAGCCAGGTCACGCTCCCCGCCCAGTGCCTCGACGAGCGTGTCGAACGGCACGTCCTGGTGCGCGAACGCGGCCAGCGACTCCTCGCGCACCCGTCCCACCAGCTCCAGGAAGGTCGGGGCGCCGTCGAGCCGCGAGCGCAGCGCGAGCGTGTTGACGAAGAAGCCAATCAGCCCCTCGAGCTCCGGCCGCGTGCGATGAGCCACGGGGGTGCCCACGCAGAACTCCGTCTGCCCCGAGTAGCGGGAGAGCAGGGTCTGCCATCCGGCCAGCAGGACCATGAAGAGCGTGGCGCCCTCCGACTGGCCCAGCTTCTCCAGCCCCGAGACCATCGAGGCCGGCAACGTGAAGAACTTCGTGGCGCCTCGGGTGCTGCGCACCGCGGGACGAGGGAAGTCCGTGGGCAGGTCCAGGACTGGCGTGCCCTGGATGCGCGTGCGCCACCACTCAACCAGTGCGTTCGAGGTGTCACTCTCCAACACCCGCCGCTGCCAGGCCGCGTAGTCGGCGTACTGGACAGGCAGCGAGGGGAGGGTGGACTCCTGGCCAGCGGAGAGGGCCGCGTAGAGCGAGGCCACCTCGCGCACCAGCACGCCCATGGACCACCCGTCCGAGACGATGTGGTGCATGCACAAGAGCAGCCGGTGGTCCTCGTCACCAAGGCGGAGGAGGGCGGTGCGCAGCAGCGGTCCGTTCTCCAGGTCGAACGGCTGGTGCGCCTCCTCGGAGACCCGTCGCCGCACGGCCTCCTCACGGGCCGAGGACTCCAGGGCCGAGAGGTCTTCGACGGTCAGGAGCCAGGACTCGGGCGCGGGATGGACGAGTTGCACGGGCTGGCCATCGCGCGGCGCGAAGGTGGTGCGCAAAGGCTCGTGCCTGCGGACGATCTCCGCGAAGGTGCGGCGCAGGGACTCCACATGGAGCCGCCCCGTCAGGCGCAACGCGATGGGGATGTTGTACGCGGCCTCTCCGGGCTGGAGCTGCTCCAGGAACCAGAGCCGCTGCTGCGCGAACGACACCGCGAGCGGCGCCATCGCATCCGTGCGCGGCAGGCGCTCCAGCGGGAGCGCTTCGCTCGGGTTCGCGGAGGACGTTCCCTGCATGGAGGCGACGCGCTCGGCGAGGCGCTCCACGGTGGGAGCCTCGAAGAGCACGCGAAGGGACAGTGAGACGCCGTGCTGCGCGCGCAGCCGCGTCACCACCTGCGTGGCCAGCAGCGAGTGGCCGCCCAGCGCAAAGAAGTCATCGCGGGCACCCACGCGGGAGTGGCCGAGCACCTCCGAGAAGAGGCGGGCGATGGTCTCTTCCGTCGGGTTTCGCGGCGCGACGTACTCGTCCTCGATGACGGAGCGGTCCGCCTCCGGCGTGGGCAGCGCGGCGCGGTTCACCTTGCCACTGGGCGTCAGCGGCAAGGACGGCAGCACGACGAAGGCGGACGGCACCATGTGCGGGGGCAGCCGCTCCGTCAGGGCCTGACGGATGCGCGCCACCTCACGGGCACTGCGAGCCCCTCTGAGCGGGTCATTCGCGAGCCGCGTGCCCTGCACGGACTCCGGCGTCAGATCCAGCTGCGCCGTCATTCCGATGCGCGTGAACACCACGTCCACGGCACCATCGGCGTGGGCACCGGCCCAGCTCACCTGGGTCTGGTAGCCCAGCGCGCCTCCGAGGGCATGGAGGTCCTCGGGCTCCACGCCGCGCCCCGGCCAATCCCGGAGCACTTCGCGCACCGCGGCGACATGGGGCGGCCTGCCGGAGCCGGACAGCAGCTCGACGAGGCGGGTGTCATCCAGCACGCGCGCGTTGGGCAGCCCGCGCACGGCGAGCACGTCGGGCTGTCCCGTCAGCTGATGACGCAGCGACTCCAGCGTCTGGTCCCGGCCCTCCCGCCACTCGGGACGGGTGGTCGCGGTGGGCTCGCCGACGTGGACGATGACCTCGTAGCGGAAGCGGCTCAGCTCGTTGTCATAGCGGCCGTGCTTGGGCAGCACCTCCACGCGGGCAATGCCGGGCACGCGCGAAGGCAGCGACGTGAAGAACGTGGGCGAGAGGACCAGCTCCTCCTCGGCCAGCACGTCGCGCTGTACGCGGTACTGGAGCTGCGACGTCGCGAGGTTGGGCGGCGCGCGGTGCAGACGCACCGAGGCGCGGAAGGCCTCCAGCAGCTCCAGGTTGCGCACGTCGCCCAGGAAGATGCGGCCCCCGGGCTTCAGCACTGACACCGCGCCACGCAGCACCTGGAACAGGTAGTCACCGCTCGGGAAGTACTGGATGACGGAGTTGATGATGACGGTGTCGAACGAGCCGGGCTCGATGCCCGACAGGTCATCCACGCTCCGGTGGAGCAGATGGACGGAGCGGAGGGAGTCGCCCAGTCGCTCACGCTGACGCTCGATGCGATCCAACGCCGGACGCGCGAAGTCCACGCCCCAGTACGCCTCACACCGAGGCGCCAGCCGGTACAGCAGCAGCCCCGTGCCGCACCCCAGCTCCAGGATGCGTCGCGGTCGCAGGGCGAGGATCTGCCGCACGGTGGTGTCCACCCACTCGCGCATCTGCTCGGCCGGGAGCGGGCCGCTGGTGTAGCTGTCGTTCCAACCGGAGATGTCGAACGTCGGGTCGTCGCTGCGCTCGCCCTGGGCGTAGGTCTCGTCGTAGACGGCCTTCCACTGAGCGGTCTGCTCGACGGTGCCCGAGGTGTCCAGGTCGCCCAGGACGACGTACGCCGCCAGCCGCTTGTCCCCAGGCGAGTCCTCGCGAGCCATCACCACCGTCTCGCGGACCGAGGGGTGCGTGCTCAGCGCCGACTCGATCTCGCCCAGCTCGATGCGGAAGCCGCGAATCTTCACCTGGTTGTCGATGCGGCCCAGGTACTCGAGGTCTCCATTGGCCAGGCGCCGCGCCAGGTCACCCGCGCGGTACAGCTTGCGCCCTGGCACCGGGCCGAAGCGGTCCTCCACGAAGCGGGCGGAGGTGAGCTCGGGCCGTCGCAGGTAGCCGCGCGCCACGCCCGCGCCACCGACGTGAATCTCGCCGGGAACACCCACGGGCACGGGCTGCCCCGCGGTGTCGAGCAGGTAGAGCTGGAGGTCCGGTATCGGACGGCCAATCACGCTGGACCAGGGGCGTTCCACATCGGCCATCCGCACGGGGCGGTAGGTGACGTGCACCGTGGTCTCGGTGATGCCGTACATGTTGACGAGCGTGGGCTGCTCATCGCCGTGCCGCTCGAACCAGGGGCGCAGCGCGGCCATGTCGAGCGCCTCGCCGCCGAAGACGACGTAGCGCAGGGACAGCGTGGGCACCGGGCCCCGGAGCGCGGCCTGCTGCTCGGCGTGGATGAGCTGGCGGAACGCGGTGGGCGTCTGGTTGAGGACGGTGACGCGCTCGTCCGCGAGGAGCCGATGGAAGGCCTCGGGGGAACGGCTCACCCAGTACGGCACCACCACCAGTCGGCCGCCGTACAGCAGCGCGCCCCAGAGCTCCCAGACGGAGAAGTCGAACGCGTAGGAGTGGAACAGCGTCCACACGTCCTCGGCGCCGAAGTGGAACCACGTCTCCGTGGCGGTGAACAGGCGCACCACGTTGTCGTGGCGCACCATCACGCCCTTGGGTCGACCCGTGGAGCCGGAGGTGTAGATGACGTAAGCGAGGTCGGTCGGCGCGTTGCAGCGCGGCGGGCGAGGCACGGCCGTGGACGTGGCGGGCAGGTCCACGTCCATGCGCACCAGGGCGGCACCGGACTCGGGGAACCGGTCCTCGAGCGAGCTCTGCGTGATGAGGACCGGCGCCTGCGCGTCCTCCAGCATGAACGCGAGGTTCTCGCGGGGATAGGACGGGTCCAAAGGCAGGTAGGCACCACCGGCCTTGAGGATGCCGAGCAGGGCCACCACCAGCTCCGGCCCGCGCTCCAGGCACACGCCCACCAGGACATCGGGCCCCACGCCGTGGCGCAGCAGCACCTGGGCCACCTGATTGGCGCGCGAATCCAGCTCGCGGTACGAGAGGTGCCGCGACTCGAACGTGACGGCGATGGCTTCCGGCGTGCGGTCGGCCTGGGCCTCGAAGCGCTCCACCAGGGTGCCGTCGCTCGGCGACTCGGCGCGCGGGTTCCAGGCGTGGAGGACGTGCTGACGCTCGGCCTCCGTCATGAGCGGGAGGTCGGCGATGCGCTGATCGGGGGACTCGGCCATGGCGGCCATCACCGCTTCCAGGTGGCCCAGCAGCCGGTCGATGGTCTCCGCGTCGAAGAGGTCGGACGCGTACTTGCAGCCGATGAGGAGTCCCTCGGGGCGATGGGTCGCCTCGAAGGTCAGGTCCAGCTCCGTGGTGCGGTTGTCCAGGAGCGACACGTCCAGCGTCACCCCGTTGCCCATGGGCACGTCGTGCGGGATGTCGTAGTCGTCCAGGACGAAGGCGACGTTGTACAGCTCACGCCGCTGTGAGCCGGGCTGCGCGGCCGCGAGGATGTGGTCGAACGGGCAGTGGCCGTGGGTCAGCGCCCCCAGCGTGGTCTGCTTGACGGACGCGAGCAGCTTCGTCACGGAGGCTTCGGCCGGCAGGCGCACGCGAAGCGGGATGAAGTTGGTGCAGTCGCCCATCAGCTCGCGAATGCCGGGGACCTCGCGGCCGGAGACGGCCGATCCGAGCACGAAGTCCGACTGACCACTCCAGCGGTGCAGCACGGTGGACAGCGCGGTGAGCACGCTGACGAAGGGCGTGACACCTTCACGCCGCCCCAGGGCATGCAGCTTCGTCACCACCGCCGCGGGCAGCAGCCGCGAGCGGCGAGCACCGTGGAACGAGAGACGCTGAGGCCGGGGCCTGTCGGTCGGGAGCGCCAGCAAGGACGGCGCGTCCGCGAGCGTCTGCTTCCACCACGTCAGCTCGGTGCGCAGGGCCTGGGGCTTGAAGTGCTCGAGCTGCCACGCGGCGAAGTCCCCGTACCGCAACGACGGCTCGGGGAGCGGCGAAGGACGGCCCTCGGAGCAGGCGCCATAGAGGGCGACCAGCTCGCGCGCCATGAGGCCCACGGTCCAACCATCGGCCACCAGGTGGTGCACGGAGACGACCAGCGAATGGTCCTCGGGCCCGAAGCGCACCAGGGTGAAGCGCACAAGAGGCCCGGTCGCCGGGTCCATGGGGCGCTGGCCATCGCGCACGGCGACGGCATCCACCACGCTCGCGCGCTCCGCCGAGTCGTGGGCGTCGGCGCTCACGCGCTCGATTCGCACGGGGCTCGCGGCCTGGACGTTCTGGAGCAGCACTCCGTCCTTCGACGTGAGCGTGGTCCGCAGCACGTCATGGCGGCGAACCAGCTCGTTCACGGCGCGCTCCAGCGCCTCCGTGCTCAGCGGCCCGCGCAGCGAGAAGGCCACGGGGATGTGGTACGCGGTCGACGCCGGTTCCATCTGTTGGATGAACCAGAGCCGCTGCTGCGCGAAGGACGCGGGCACGGGCCCCGCGGTCACCTCGCCACGCGCGGACGGACCCGGACGAGGGGCCGGTGCTCCACGCGCACCGGAGACCTCGGCGATGAGGCCCTGGAGCGTGACGTCCTGCAACAGCACGGCGGCGGAGACCCGCGCCCCCAGTCGCTTCTCGATGCGGGCCTGGAGGTCCGCCGCGCCCAGGGAGTCGAGTCCCATGCGGGTCAGCGGGGCATCCAGGTCGACCCCCTGGGAGGACTCCCCCAGGCTCAGGACGGCGGCGAGCTCCTCGCGCAGCACCTGCTCCAGCTCCGCATGAGCGGCGCTCGGCGCGGCGGGGGCCTGAGTCGCGGGGGCCTCTTGTACGGGAGCCTGCGCCGGTGCGACGCCGAGGTCCGAGCGCCACACCACGGGCAGCTCGCCGGACGCGAGCCCCGCGCGACTGGCGAAGCGCTGGATCTTCCCGCTGGAGGTCTTGGGAATCGAGCCGGGCGGAAGCAGCGCCACCGTCCGGGGTTGGACCTCCAGCTCGCTGGCGATGGCCTGCCGCACCGAATCGCCCACGGCCGCCAGGGCCTCGTTGTCGCCGGACTCGGCCAGCTCGCGAGCCACCTCGGCGACCACCGCGAGGGCCTCGCCGTCCGGCGTCTCGATGGCGAAGGCCGCCACGCTTCCGGCACGCACGCGGCGGTGCGCGCGCTCCACCACGGACTCGACGTCCTGCGGGTACAGGTTGCGACCCCGGAGGATGATGAGGTCCTTGCGCCGGCCCGTGACGATGACCTGACCATCGTCGAGCTTCAGTCCCAGATCTCCGGTGCGCAGGAAGGCCGGGCCCTCCTCGGCACCGACGGGACGCGCCTGGAAGGTCTCCCGCGACTGCTCGGGCTTGTTCCAGTAGCCCAGCGCGACGCTCGAACCGGACACCCAGATCTCGCCCACCTCGCCGTCCGCGCGCGGCACCCGCGTCTCCGGGTCGACGATGAGCAGCCGCTGCTCGGCCAGGCTCATGCCGCAGCCGATGTGCGAACGGATGCCCGCGGCGTCGGGCGCGCCGAGGACCGCGGCCCCTCGCGACAGCGCCGCGTCCTCCAGGTGGTGCACACGGGGAACGCGGCCCTTCTGCTCACCGGTGACGATGAGCGTGGCCTCCGCGAGCCCGTAGCACGGATAGAACGCCTCGCGACGGAAGCCCGCGGGTGCGAACACCTCCGCGAAGCGGTCCAGCGTGGCGGAGCGGATCGGCTCCGCGCCGCAGAACGCCAGCTCCCACGTGCTCAGGTCCAGCGCGCGCACGTCCTCGGGTGTCGCGCGACGCGCGCACAGCTCGAACGCGAAGTTGGGTCCTCCGCTGACGGTGCCGCGCAGTCGGGAGATGGCCTCCAGCCAGCGCAGGGGACGCTGGAGGAAGGACATGGGCGACATCAACGCGACGGAGAAGCCACCGTAGAGCGGCTGCAGGATGCCGCCGATGAGGCCCATGTCGTGGTACGGCGGCAGCCAGATGACGCCCTTGCTGTCCTGGCTCACCTGGAACGCGCCGGAGATGAGCCCCAGGTTGTGCAGCAGGTTCGCGTGGGTCAGCATCACGCCCTTCGGCGTGCCCGTGGAGCCCGACGTGTACTGGAGGAAGGCCAGCGTGCCAGGGCCCACGTCCGGCTCACGCCACGCGTCCTCGCCGCCCACCGGCAGCTCATCCGTGGCGAGCCAGTGGAGCGCTCGGAAGTCCGGGGCCTGCTCGAAGACGAACTCGGAGAGCCCCAGGATGCCCGACGTCGTGAGCACCATCGTGGCGCCCGCGTCCTGGATGATGGCGCGCAAGCGGGGCAGGGTGCGCCCCAGACGCATCGGGTCGGGTGGATAGGCAGGCACCGCCACCGCACCCGCGTAAAGACAACCAAAGAAGCCCGCGAGGTAGTCGAGCCCCGGCGGATAGAGGAGCAACACGCGCTGCCCCGTGGCCCCTCGCGATTGCAGCGCGGCGGCGATGCGCCTCGCCTGGAGGTCCAGCTCCAGCGCCGTCAGCGCGGCCTCTTCTCCATCGGACTCACCCAGGAAGGTGTAGAGCGGGCGCCGAGCGGACACTCCGGTAGCGCGTACGCGTAGCGCGTCGTTGAGGCTTCGAAATGGAGAATGCATGGGGGGGGTGGGTGCTCTCGTCAGGGCTGGTTTCGGCCGCCGGCTTAATAACAGGCGAGCCCGACAATCGCGGGAGTCAACGACTCCCCCCATGCATCTTTAATCCTGGCGTGAAGGTGAAGATCTGCTTAACCCACTCACAGTGGGAAGGTAGGACTCACGGTCTGCCAAACAAGCTCTTGAGCCATCCAACGAGGCTCCAAGTCTTGGATGCCGTCACCATGGGTGCTACCGCTTGGGCGCTTGCCTGTGTCGTCGACGTGATTTGCGATTGAGCGACACGCGGCGGTGAAGCGGTTGTTCCACCCACAGGCGCCTTCATCCGCGGTGCCTGGGGTTGTGTTCCGCCGACGCGCGCAGATGTCGCGGACGGCGACGCGGACGTGGCTGCGCTCGCGACCTCCGTGTCGAGCTGCGCCAGCTTGGCCTTCACGGCCTCGGGCGTGTCGCGTGTGGAGAAGGTACTCGTCACCTCGCGGCCGGTGGAGGCCTCGCGCGCGGTCACCTTGAGCAGCGACTCGTTGTTCACCTCGAACGTCACGGACACCTGCACGGAGCCGCGCGGCAGCTTGGGCAGTCCCGCGAGCTTGAGCGTGCCCAGGTACTCGTTGTCGGCCGCCTTGTCGGAGTCGCCCTGGAAGACGGTCAGCTCCAGCTCCGTCTGCCCATCGCGGTGCGTGGCCAGCGAGTAGGACTTCGTGGACGGCAGCGAGGTGTTGCGCTCGAGCACGGGCTTGAAGCGCCCGCCCGGGAGCCCCACGCCAATGGCCATGGGCAGCACGTCGATGAGCACCACGCCCTCGAGCTGTCCCAGGCTGTGCGCGAGGAGCGCGGCGCCCAGTGCCACGGCCTCGTCCGGGTGGACGCCCTTGCTGGGGGCCTTGCCGAAGAAGCGGGTGATCTTCTCGTGCACCAGCGGGAAGCGGCTCTGGCCTCCCACGAGGATGACCTCGTCGATGTCCTTGGGGCCCAGGCCCTTCGCCTTGAGGACCTCGTCGCAGACCTGGATGGTGCGGACCACCAGCTTCTCGGTCAACTCGACGAGCTTCTGCCGGGTCAGCACGACGTCCAGGTCGAACGGCTTGTCGTCGATCATCGTGACGAAGGCCACGTGCACCCGCATCTCCGAGCGCTCCGACAGCGCGCACTTCGCACGCTCCGCCGCGTCGTTGATGCGCTGCATGGCCACCCGGTCGCCCTGGAACGGGCGGCCCGTCTTCTTCTGGAACTCCTCCAGGAGGAACGTGACGATGGCGTTGTCGAAGTCGATGCCGCCCAGGAACGTGTCGCCGCCGGTGGAGATGACCTCGTAGACGTTGTCCGTCAGCTCCAGCACCGAGGCGTCGAACGTGCCACCGCCCAGGTCGTACACGAGCACGCGCTGGTTGAGCTTGCGGCCGTAGCCGTACGCGAGCGCCGCGGCGGTGGGCTCGTTGAGGATGCGCTCGACGTACAGCCCCGCGAGCTTGCCGGCCTCGCGCACCGCCTGCCGCTGGTTGTCGTTGTAGTACGCGGGCACGGTGACGACCGCGCGGGACACCATCTGGCCCAGCTGGTTCTGCGCGACCTCGCGGACCTCGCGGAGGATGAGCGCGGAGATCTGCTGGAGCGAATAGACGTGGTCCGAGAGCTTCACGCCCGCGTCGCCGTTCCCTCCGGCGGTGATCTCGTAGTGGAACTTGTCCTTGATCTGCTCGACGATGGTGGAGCCGTACGCGCGCCCCACCAGTCGCTTGGCGCCGTACACCGTCTGCCGGGGGTTGGTGAGCATCTGCCCCTTCGCGGGGTGGCCCACCACCAGCTTGCCGCGCGTGTTGACGGCGATGATGGAGGGCACGGTGTTGTGGCCCTCACGACTGTTGAGCACCCCGGGCTTGCCGTTGCGCACATACGCGGCGCAAGAGTTCGTCGTGCCCAGGTCGATGCCAATCACCAGCCCCGCGCGCTTGGGCTCCTCCGTGCTCAGCCCCAGCGCCGCGTCCGACATCATCACCGCGGGCGCGGGGGCCGCGGCCACGCTGCTCGCCGAGGCCGCCGGGGACACGGCCACGGTGGGGCTGGCCAGCTGCTGCGCGGGTGGGACGGTGTAGTCCGGCGCGCCCACCCCCGTCGGGACTGGGGGCGAGTCCGACTGGGCGTGGGGGAGGGTGGCGACCGCCAGGTCGAGGAGGCGGCGCGTCTGGGGGTCCACCGCCAGGAAGCGCAGGCCCATGCCCAGCACGCCCTGGCCCCCCTGGCCGGTGACGAAGTGGACGACGGCCTGGGCGTGGATGACGCGCTCACCGCTCGCCAGCCGGAGGTCCAGGGTGACGGCCGTCCCAGGCGGCTTCACCGCGCGGGCGCGCAGGTAGATGCCCCCCTTCGTGACATTGCCGCCATACTTCGCCAGGAACTCCTCGGGCGTCGCGAATGGCAGCTTCACCACGAGCCCGACCGCCGCCTGATTCGATTCCGTCAAAGCCCGGTTCCTGAGACGAGAGTGAAAAGTCGGTCGGATTATCGCTCGAAGTGCGAGTGAACGGGCGTCAAAAAGTCCACCCTTCCGAGTTGCGTGGCGTCAACGTAACTCGTATGGAACCGCACCCGCTGGGCGCTGGTGCCCGCGGGCCCAATCGCCGCCCCGGGAGCGCCGCCCATGTTGAACCCCGAAATCCGGCTCGCACTCACCTTCGATGACGTCCTCCTGGTGCCTGCCGAAAGCTCGGTTGTCCCCAAGGATGCAGATCTCACCACCCGACTCACCCGCAACCTGCGGTTGAACATTCCGCTGCTGTCCGCGGCGATGGACACGGTGACGGAGTCGCGCACCGCCATCGCCATGGCGCAGGAAGGTGGCATCGGCGTCATCCACAAGAACATGACGCCCGAGCAGCAGGCGCTCGAGGTGACCAAGGTCAAGAAGTTCGAAAGTGGAATGGTGGTGGACCCCGTCACCATCGACCCGGAGGCCCCGCTGGGCCGCGCCATCGACCTGATGCGCCAGCACGGCGTCTCCGGCATCCCGGTGGTGAAGGGGCGTCGTCTGGTGGGCATCGTCACGAGCCGCGATGTCCGGTTCGAGACGAACCTCACGCAGAAGGTGGAAGCGGTGATGACGCGCAAGCTCGTCACCGGCAACGAGGGCATCCCGCAGCACGACGCGCAGAAGCTGCTGCACGAGCACCGCATCGAGAAGCTGCTCATCGTCAATGACCAGTTCGAGCTGCGCGGGCTCATCACCATCAAGGACATCGAGAAGCGCAAGACGCACCCCAACGCGGCGAAGGACGCCAAGGGCCGCCTGCTGTGCGCGGCCGCCGTGGGTGTGTCCGCGGACCGCGAGGCGCGCGTCGACGCGCTGCTCAAGGCCGGTGTGGACGTCATCGTGGTGGACACGGCGCACGGCCACTCGCAGGGCGTGGTGGACGGCGTTCGCGACACCCGCAAGAACTTCAAGGGCTTCGAGCTCATCGCCGGCAACGTCGCCACCGCCGAGGCCACCCGGGCGCTCATCCTGGCCGGCGTGGACGCGGTGAAGGTGGGCATCGGCCCCGGCTCCATCTGCACCACGCGCGTGGTCGCCGGCGTCGGGGTGCCTCAGGTCACCGCGGTGGACGACTGCGTCCGCGAGGCGGACAAGCACGACATCCCCATCATCTCGGATGGCGGCATCAAGTACTCGGGCGACATCGTCAAGGCGCTGGCCGCGGGCGCGAGCACGGTGATGATCGGCTCGCTCTTCGCGGGCACCGAGGAGGCTCCGGGCGACGTCATCCTGTACCAGGGCCGCAGCTACAAGAGCTACCGGGGCATGGGCAGCCTGGGCGCCATGAAGCAGGGCGCCAAGGACCGCTACTTCCAGGCGGACGTGGAGGCGGTGAAGCTGGTCCCCGAGGGCATCGAGGGCCGCGTGCCGTACAAGGGCACGCTCGCCATGAACGTCCACCAGATGCTGGGCGGCATCCGCAGCGGCATGGGCTACGTGGGCTGCGGCACCATCGACGAGCTGCGCAAGAACGCCACCTTCGTGCGCATCACCTCGGCCGGGCTCAAGGAGAGCCACGTGCACGACGTCATCATCACCGAGGAAGCCCCCAACTACCGCGTGGAGTAGTCGTCAGCGGCCTGGGCGCCGGGCGAGGCCTTCGTGCCTTGCTCGGACCTGGGGGTGAATGAAAAGAGGGCCCGCGCCAGGAGGCGGGGCCCTCGGATGTCCCGGAGGCCAGGACGGGGAAGCGAGGCTACTTGCGGCCCTTGCGCCCGCCGGCTCCAGAGTCCTCTCCCGCGGCCGAGGCGGGGATCTTCTTCTCGGCGCCAGCCACGCGGTCCAGCAGGGAGTCCTTGTCGTCGGGCTCCAGCGTCTCGATGGCCTGGCGGAGCGTGTTGAAGT
The DNA here is from genome assembly GCF_000331735.1 of Myxococcus stipitatus DSM 14675. GTDB lineage: Bacteria > Myxococcota > Myxococcia > Myxococcales > Myxococcaceae > Myxococcus > Myxococcus stipitatus. Next base: position 5,320,006 of record NC_020126.1, read on the forward strand.
CGAGCCGGGCGATGGTGACGGTGTTGCCGCCCTTGATCTCCTGGACCGTGGGCACGGCCACCAGCTCGCGCATGTACGTCTCGAACTCCAGCTTCACGTCGGCCGTCTGCTGGATGCAGGAGTCCTTCGCGTTGACGATCTGCTGGCTGCCTTCCCGGTAGCTCAGGTCCGGGTTGCGGTTCATCGCCTCCTCGAAGGTGGCGGTGCGCTTGCGCAGCGAGGTGTACAGCTCGATGTAGTCGACCAGGCGGTCGGTCTCCGGGCGGTTCACGTTGCGGGCCTTGCCCAACGCGTCCGTGGTGTCTTCACAAGTGAGCTTTTGGAGCTCGGAAACTCCCGGCGTGTCCTTCATCGCCAGGTTCTGCGTGGAGCGGTCCAGCCGCTCGTCGGAGGAGATTTCCTTCACGCATCCAGTGGCGGAGAGAAACAAGAAGGCTGCAGCAGTGGGAGCGGACAGGCGGCGGAGCATCCGGACCTCGAACAATTGAGGGGACTTGGGCGTTGCTTTCCGGAAGTTTGTAGCGATAAGGGCCCCCAGCCGTCAACGACGCCCCCTTGGAGAACTCCGGTGGACCTGCACGCCGAGAAGATTCTGATCCTCGATTTCGGGAGTCAGTACACCCAGCTCATCGCCCGTCGCGTGCGCGAACTGGGCGTTTACTGTGAAATCCACCGCCCGGACCTCCCGGCGGCGGACATCCGACGCTTCGCCCCTCGGGGCATCATTCTTTCGGGAGGCCCGGCATCCGTGGAGGCCGAGGGCTCTCCGCGCTGCGACCCCTTCGTCTTCGACGCGGGCGTCCCCGTGCTGGGCATCTGCTACGGCCTCCAGCTCATCTCCAAGCTGCTGGGCGGCCGCATCGACCGCGGCGCCCACCGGGAGTTCGGCAACGCGGAGGTGGAGGTGCTCGCGGCTCGTGGCCCCTTCTCCGAGTTCCGTCCGGGAGACCGGGTCCAGGTGTGGATGAGCCACGGAGACCGCGTGGAGGAGCTCCCCCCGGGCTTCGAGGCCATTGGCCGCAGCGGCAACTCGCCCTTCGCGGCGGCCGCGCACCAGTCGAAGCCGTTCTACGGCTTCCAGTTCCACCCCGAGGTGGTGCACACGCCCCAGGGCAAGGCCATGCTGCGCGCCTTCCTCTTCAACGACTGCAAGGTGACCGGGTCGTGGACGATGAAGGGCTTCATCGACGAGGCGGTGGCCACCATCCGCCGCCAGGTGGGTGAGCAGGGCCGGGTCATCTGCGCCCTGTCCGGCGGCGTGGACAGCTCCGTGGCCGCGCTGTTGCTCCACCGGGCCATCGGCCCCCGGCTCCAGTGCATCTTCGTGGACAACGGCGTGCTGCGGCAGGGCGAGCGCGCTCAGGTGGAGGCGCTCTTCGTGGACCGCTTCCACGTCCCGCTGAAGACGGTGGATGCGCGGGCCCGCTTCCTGGAGAAGCTGGCCGGAGTCACGGACCCGGAGAAGAAGCGGAAGATCATCGGCCGAGAGTTCATCGCCGTGTTCGAGGAGGCCTCGCGCGACATCCAGGACGCGGAGTTCCTGGCCCAGGGCACGCTGTACCCGGACGTCATCGAGTCCGTCTCGTACAAGGGCCCGTCCGTCACCATCAAGAGCCACCACAACGTGGGCGGCCTGCCCGAGCAGATGAAGCTCAAGCTGGTGGAGCCCCTGCGCGAGCTGTTCAAGGACGAGGTCCGCGCCCTGGGCCGCGAGCTGGGCCTGCCCGAGGAGATGGTGTCCCGGCAGCCCTTCCCGGGCCCGGGCCTGGCCATCCGCGTGCTGGGGGAAGTCACCGAGGCGCGGCTGGACCTGGTGCGGCGCGCCGACGCCATCGTCCAGGAGGAGATTCGCGCCGCGGGGCTCTACAAGGAGCTGTGGCAGGCGTTCGCGGTGCTGCTGCCGGTGCAGAGCGTGGGCGTCATGGGCGACGAGCGCACCTACGAGTCCACCTGCGTGCTTCGCGCCGTCACCAGCGTGGACGGCATGACGGCGGACTGGGCCCGGCTGCCGTACCCCGTGCTGGAGCGCATCTCCACGCGTATCACCAACGAGGTGCGCGGCATCAACCGCGTCGCCTACGACGTGTCGTCCAAGCCTCCCGCCACCATCGAGTGGGAGTGACGCGGGCCGCGGCCCGCTCGCGCCGGTAGCACCTCCGGCGCCGGGTGGGCATGCTCCGGCTTCGGACCGCGCCCCTCCGCGGTTCGAAGCCGAAGAGGACCGCACATGCCACCGCCCATCCGGGTGGAGCTGTCTCCCCATGACCCTCGCTGGGCGGACGAAGCCAGGACCGAAGCCCTGGCTCTCGCGAACGCCCTGGGTCCGGACCTGTTGCGAGTCGTCCACCACGTGGGCTCGACCGCCGTTCCGGGCATCCGCGCCAAGCCCATCCTGGATCTGCTGCCCGTGGTGACGCGCCTGGAGGCGCTCGACGGGCGGAGGTCCGCGCTCGAGGCCCTAGGCTACGAGTGGTGGGGGGAGCTGGGCCTGCCAGGGCGCCGCTACTGCACGAAGACCGATGCGCGGACGGGGCGCAGGGTCATCCAGCTCCACTGCTACGGGGAGGGTTCGGCGGAGGTCGTCCGGCACCTGGCGTTCCGGGACTACCTCCGGCAACACCCGGCGGTGGCCGCCGCCTATGACCAGGAGAAGGCCCGGTGCCGGAGCCTGCACCCGGAGAACTCCCACGACTACAGCGACTGCAAGAACGCGTGGATCCAGTCCGCCGAAGCAGAGGCGCTGGCCTGGTACCGGCGAAAGTCCGAGGGGTAGGGCGGGGCGCTGAAAACAGAAGAGGCCGCCTGGCGGTTCGAGCCCAGGCAGCCTCTTCGTCCTTCAGGGGCACCGGGCGTCGAGCCCGAGCCCCCTTCATGCGGGGTGCATCACCCGGCCGGGTTGGCCTTCGCCGCGGGCACCTTGGTGCTGCCAGGGCGCAGCTCCTCGAGGACGCGGGTGGCGCCGTAGACCTTCTTCAGCGACTCGATGATGGCGTCGCTGTGCACGGACACCGCGCGGTTCGAGGACTCGTCGAAGCCGTACTCGCCGCCCAGCGACTGGATGTTGCCGTCGAACACCAGGCCGACAATCTCCGCGTCCTTGTTGATGACCGGGGAGCCGGAGTTGCCACCGATGATGTCGTTGGTGGTGACCATGTTCATGGCCGTGGCTCCGTCGATGTGCTTCTCGGACTTCAGCCAGGACGGGGGCAGCGCGAAGGGGTCCTCGCCCGTGGCGTGCGCGAACGTGCCCGACATCTGGGTGATGGGCGCCACCGGCTTGCCGTCCTCCATGTAGCCCTTCACCGAGCCGTAGGACAGGCGCAGGGTGAACGTCGCATCCGGGTACTGGTTGGTGCCGTAGGTGTCGAACTTGGCCTGGGCCACCAGCTCCGAGTTCTTCTTGATGACCGCGTCGATGTTCTCCTCGACGTTCTTGCGGATGGCGCGGGCATCGCCGTCCACCAGCAGCGCCAGCTGGATCATCGGGTCCTTGGAGGCCGCGATGGCCGCCTTGCCGCCGTCGAACAGGCTCTTGCGGACGGACACGTCACACACCTTGGAGCCCTTCACGTCCTTCAGCACGCACAGCTTGGAGCCCTTCACCAGGCGGGCCGCCAGCTTGTCGGGGGACTCCTTGCCCAGCACCTTCTTGACGAACGGGTGGTTGGAGCCCAGCTCCTCGCGCATCTTCGTCAGGCCGAAGCTCAGGCGGAGAATCTCCAGCTCCGGGTAGATGGGCGCCTGGCTGAACAGGCTGGCCTGGAGGGCGGGAAGGCCCGCCTGGTTGTACTCACGCAGGCGCAGGCCGTTCTCCTTGGGGAGTTCCTCGGAGGCGCGGACCAGCGTCTTGGCGATGCTGAACAGGCTGGAGGACAGGCCGCTGCCGCCCTCCATGTAGGCCAGGTCCTTGCGGACGTGGACGAACTGGGCCTCGGCCTTGGCGATCTCATCCCACGCCGCGCCGTACTTCTTCTTCATCTCCGGGTTGGACTCGACCTTCTTGCGCAGCTCCTGCTCGGCCGCGACCTTCTGGGCGAAGAACGTCTTGTCCTGGAGCGCCTCGAGCCGGCCCTTGACCGCCTTCAGGCCGTTCTCGATGCCGAAGAGCAGGTTGTTGGAGATGCGCTTCTGCTCGGGACCACGCTTCTGGAACTCGGTCACCATGCCGCGCAGCTCGGACATCATGAAGAGCTGCTTGGGCATCGCCACGTCGCGCTGGTACTCCAGCTCCGCGATGGTCAGCTTGCGCGAGGTGCGGCCGGGGTGGCCGGAGATGAAGGTGAGGTCGCCTTCCTTCACGCTCTTCTCGGACCACTTGAAGTAGTGGTCCGTCGTCGCCGGCTTGCCGTCCTCGTAGACGCGCAGGAACGTCACGTCCAGGTCGTACCGGGGGAACTCGAAGTTGTCCGGGTCGCCGCCGAAGAACGCGATGGCGTGCTCGGGCGCCATGACCAGGCGGACGTCCTGGAAGCGGCGGTACTTGTAGAGGTTGTACTGGCCGCCCTGGTACAGGGTGACGACGTCACAGCGCACCTTGGCGTCGCCGGCCGAGCAGGTCTGCTCGAGCTCCGACATCTTCGCCTTGAGCGCGTCGCTGTACGCCTTGCCGGTCAGCCCCTGGGTCGCCTTGTTCAGCGTCGCGGTGACGTCGGTCAGCTGCACCAGCTGGTTGAGCTCCATCGCCGGGCACTGCGTCTCCTCGGCGGCGCTCTTCGCGTAGAAGCCGTTGGCGATGTAGTCCTTCTTGGACCCGGAGAGCTGCTCGATGCAGCCACGGGCGCAGTGGTGATTCGTCATCACCAGGCCGTTGGGGGACACGAAGCTGGCCGAACAGCCGCCCGCCATCCGCGCCGAGGACAGCCGCACCTTGTCGAGCCACTCCTGCGACGGGTCGAAGCCGTATTTCTCCTTCACCTTCGCGGACGGGAAGTTGTTGTACGTCCACATGCCTTCGTCGGCGAGCGCGGGCGCCGCACCAACGAGGGTGGCAATCAGGAACAACCGTTTCATTGACAGGTCCTTTCCAGGGCCGGGGGTCCCGCCGGTTCTGCGGGAACCCATGGGCTCGGTCAATTGGGAAAAGAACAGCGGAACCGTCGAGGTAGTCCCGAGCAATCAGGGGAGAACTCGCCAGCGCAATGAGTCATGGCGCGTGTTGCTCGCCGTGGACTCGCGGCGCCGCGAATCCAGGGATTCGTGGGTGCCGGGAAGCGGGGAAGAACCGACGAAAGAACCACCGGAAACCACCCTTGGGAATCCATCCGCCTAGTTTACATAACGCATGTTATCGGACCTTATGGCCATGGAATCATTAGTGATTTCAGTGGCTTGCCGAAGTCTCTCGCCTGCACGCCAGTTCAGCCGCCCAACCACCGCGGCCCCCTTTTGCTGGACGCAACTGGAGCCCTTGGGCCCTCGCGTCTCGCCTCCCGAAATAGTCCGAGCGACAATCCGCGCGGGTCGCTCGGACCTGCCGTGCCACTCGCCTGGTATCGCCGTCCATTCACGGTGACTTGGCGAGCAGGCACGGCTCTTGCCCCTGCGCGGGTCCGAGCCAACCCATGAAATCCACGTCTCCGTCGTCTCCGTCGCTTCCAGCGCGCCACCTGCGCGTTGGGTCCACCTCACTGCACCGCGCAGCCTGCGGCGCCGGCTCCTGGGCGCCTGCTGGCTACCTCGCCGCCGAGTCCCTGGCCGAAGTCACCTGCAAGCGCTGCCAGCGCACCGTGGCCTTCCTCCAGGCCTCCACCGCGGCCAGCTCCCCAAGCTCGACTCCCGCCATCGGCACCCTCACAGCCCCTCGCTCCGCCAGCGGCGCGGACCGTCGCGAGCAGTTCGAGCAGCCCATGCACTGGGTTCGCAACGTCTCCCGCGACGCCGACACCGCCTGCGGCTCGCCCCTCGACGTGTCGTGGACCTCCGAGGCCAACGACGTGACGTGCGCCTTGTGCCTGGCTGTCCACCCATCCGCGACGCTCTCGGATGAGCCCCTGGACCTCGACATCAACAAGCTCGTCGAGGTGCCTCCGCTCCTGTGTCGCTGCGGGCGCACGGCCATCTACCGCCTCAACAGCAAGCAGGACGGCCTCACTCCTGGCTGCCCCTCCTGCGCGCTCAACCTCACGTCCTGCGCCTGCGAGCCCGCCGCCCACCAGGTGGCCGACACGCCGAACACCAACGCGCCGGACGACGCCGTCGCAGACCGGGGCGACGGACCGAGCTTCGACAACGAGTTCGAGCCCCTCTGCACGCACGGCATCCGCCTCGACGAGACGTGCACTGGCTGCGACAGGTACGCGGCGGGCCCTCGGGATGAGCGGCCCTATGCCGAGCGCTACAACGGCCCTCGGGATGAGCGGCCCTTTTTTGCCCCGTCCGCCGAGCAGCCATCCGCGCAGGCCGTCGCGTCGGAGGCGCAGCGCCAGCGCGAATTGCACCAGGGCCTCGCGCTGCTGTCTCGCGCCGTGGGGCACTTCGAGCGAGCCGCGGCCGTCACCTCGGAGTGCCGCGACTGGCAGAGCGCGCACGGCCCGGAGCTGCACGAGGACGTGCGCGGGCTCGCCCTCAACGCTCGCCTGCTGTACCGCCGCGCCCTCAACACCCGCCTGCGGGAGATTGCGGACCGCGAGGAGTTGCCCGCCAAGACGGCGGTTGTCGCGGCTGGCTGGCGGTGGCTGGGCCTGGTGGGCCGGGGGGCCCGGCAGCGCTACGGCATTGCCCTCCTCGATGCTCGGGGCCTGGTGGTGGCGTCCGGACTGGCGCGCATGCCCGCCGACGCGGCACGCCTCGCGGAGTACCTCCAGGCTCGCCTTGCGCGCAGAGGCAGCCATGTCCGTTGAGACACGCGCCCAGGCCCGCACGAATCTGCTCCTGGCGGCGAGCCGGTACGAGACGGCACTGCGCGAGCTGCGCGCCGCCTCGGAGCTGATGCGCGACGTTGTTGACGACGGCGTTGGCATGGATGGGGAGCGTCGGGAGCTGTACGCGATTCGCACCCGCGTTGATGAGGCGAAAGCCCGCCTGCGGTCTCCGGCTCTGGCGAGCAGCGTCGATTTCGCGCCGCGGGTGACCGACGGAGGCAGCCATGTCCGTTGAGGCACGCGCTGACTCCATCACCGTGGCGCGTCGCCGCGTGGAGCGACTCCACGAGGACCTGGTGCGCCTGGAGGCCGCGCTGTCGCGCACCCCAGGCCGGCGCTACCACGTCGCGGCGGTGCCGGAGTGCTGCCACCGGGCCGCAAGGCTGCGCTGGCAGCTGGCGCGGGCGGAGCTGGCGCTGCGCGCCACGCGGTTGCGCGCCGTCAACGAGCGCATGGAGCGCATCCGCCGCCCCAGGCAGGCACCGCGAGCGCCGGTGGTGCAGCTGGCGCTTTTCGCCGCGCCGGCTGACGAGCAGCTGCCCGAGGCGGCGCCCGAGGACGTTGTGGAGGTGCCGGAGGGAGCGCGCGTGCTGTACCTGCCGCGCCCCACGTGCCCGACTGCGGCGCCACGCCTGCACATCCTCGTTGGGGGGGCCGCGTGACGCTCACCAACGTCATGCAGCTTAAGGCGGCCACGCGGCACGCCACCGCAACCGTCAACCTCTGGCACGCGCAGCGGCTGGAGCTGGCTGCCCACGCCGAGTGGGCCTCCGTCATCGAGCGAGAGGGCTCGGGGGCACCAGGTGTGGAGCAGGCCCGCGCCGCGTTCGACACGTGCCGCGAGCGGCGCAAGGCGTACGCCCGCGACCTCGACGAGGCGGCCGAGGCGCTGTCCGAGTCCATGCGCGCCGTCCATGAGGAGGCGCGACGATGAGCGGCCGGGTGGATGTCTACATCCTGCCCGGTGGTGCCATGGCGCCATGGGGTGGACGCCGGCCGGCGACGGCATGTGAGGAGCAATACGCGCGGGCCCTGAGTGCCCATGCCGTCAACCGCTCTCGCATGGTCGACGCGACGCAGGCCGAGGCGGAGGCGCGCAAGGCATGCGTTGCAGCCATCGCGGAGCACGGCCCGTGCAGCGTCGAGGCGGATGCCGCACGCCGACGGTGGGACGCGGCGCACGCGCGGACGCTCGACGCGGCAGCTCGGCTTGAGGCCGCGACGTTGCGCATCCAGCGCGCAATGGATGCCTGGGCGTCCGAGGTAGCCGCGCGTGAATACGCGCGCGCGGTGCCGGGGGCGGACATGGACGCGGGCGGCGCCACCTGATGCGGCACTGCGCCACATGGGTGCCCCCGGCGTACCTGCACCGATGCGCGTGGTGCAGGAGGCCGGCGCGTGTGGCGCCGCAAGTTGTGCTGTGGGGCCTGCGCTGTGGCAGTTGCAAGGCGGTGTGGTGCCGCTCCTGTGAGCACTCGGCGATGCCCTGCCGTGAGTGCAGCAGCACCTCTAGCTTGTCGGCGCTCGGTGCGCCGTCCCATGCCATGGGTCCGTGAGGGCGGCGCGGCGTAACGGCCGCCCCACTCGCTGGACGCACCTCCCCTGCCCCGCTGGTTTCGCCAGCGCCGGGCGGGGGACGTGCGCGCGCGCGAAACCAGGAGCCCCCCACGGTGCGGCGAGCACTGCGGCGCGTCGCCAGAGGCCCGCCCGTGCAGCGCAGCTGCGCGCGGACGGGCCGATGCGTGGCACCCGCGCCCCGTCCGGCGAGCGGCAGCGGCAGAGCGTGCGCGCGGAGCTGGTGCGTTCGGCATGGAGCGCGGGGCGCCCCGCGCTCCTCGAAATTATCGGCGGATGTGCGCAACCCCGCCCCCACGGCGGCCCCACTGACACCGCGTCGCGGACGCCCAGGGCGGCCCAGGGGCGCGCGAGCGCTGGAGGGCTGCGGTAGTGGCTGCGCGCGCGCAACGTGCGGCTGCGGCCGGCGCGGTGGCCCTGGCGGACGCGCCCGGAGCTGGGCACGGCGCGGGGGTCCCCGGGGGCCAGGCCCCCGGGCTTGTCCGTAGTAACGTTAAGTCAGACAAGCCCAGAGGGACGGAGCGGGCAAAAGCCCCCCCAGCGCGCTACGTCCCCAACGGGTGCCACGCGTGCGCCGCCCAGTCCTGGAGTGTGGCGACATGGACGCGTGGTGAAACAGACCCCGCGAAACGTCGCTGGTGGACGTACCAGTGCCGCTCATGGCGGCACGAGGGCGATTGCGCTCGGTGGGTCTCCCAGCGTGACTACGCGCGAATCATGCTGGCGCTGGAGCCGTTGCGCGTGGAGGACCTGGTCCTCGTGGTGTTGACGCTGGACCCGGAGCGAGCCGAGCCCACGTTGGACGGGCAATACCAGGGCCTCCAACCGCGCTGGGCGATGCTCGCGAAGTACATTTCGCGGGGCTGGGGCGAGGGAGGCGTGCCGGCACTGGGGCGCATCGACTTCGTGTCGGTGGTTGAGCAGCACCGCTCAGGCCGTCCGCACCTCAACGTCATCATCCACTCGCCGGAGTTGGCGCAGCAGCTGCGCGAGCGACCTCCCACTGCGGCCGATGTGGCTGCGAAACGGGGGCCCCACTGGTGGCGCTCACTCGTTGCCCACTGTGGCTGGGGCCCGCTGTCCTCGATCGGTCACGCACGCAGCAAGGAGGACGTGGCCAGCTACAGCGTCAAGGTGAGCAAGGCCGCGGTGCCACACCCCACGATGGTTGGTGAGGTGGTCAAGCTCGCGCAGCTCCCGACGGCGGCGCCGCCACGCATGCGCCGCGTGCGTTCCAGCAAGGGCTTTCTGCCTCCAGCCAGGCGCCCGCCAGACCCCGAGCGCGAGGGCTCGCTGTTTCTCCATCCGACGCCGACAGAGATGCAACGCCGGCAGGAGGAGGCATGTGCGGCGCTGGAGGCAAAATGGGGCGTAGTGCTGGGGTGGCGCCCAGCCGTGCGCGGGTGGTGGCGCGCCGCGGGGGTAGGACGCCTGCGAATCCTCGGACTCCGGGACGTGGAGCCCATCCTCTCGGGCGCGCAGCTCGGTTCCTGGTGGCGAACGCCTGTGGACGCCGAGCGCGACGCGTTTCGCGCGGGAGCACGTGGCGCAGCGGTGCGCGTCCCGTCGCCCCCGTGGCTTGAAGCGCTGCGGACGATGCCGTCCGAGCCAGCACCGCCACCGCTGCGGGAGCTGGGGCTGGCGGACGTGCTGAGCATTGGCGCGTACCAGCAAGCGCAGCGGCGCGCGAAAGACTTGGCGGAGCTGCGACACGCGCAGCGGTTGCGGCCCGCGGAGGATGTGCTGGAGGCGTGGCACCTGCGCGCAGAGGCGTCCGAGGCACTGGCGAGCAGAGCGGCGGAACCCGAGGTGGACGAGGGCTCGCGAGCGTACGTCTTGCGTGAGCCCGCGCGACGCAGGCACGAGGACGGAGACGTGCGATTCGCGGGGCTCCTCTCGGGGCACTTCAACTACGCGCAGGATTGCCACGAGGCGCTAGAGCGAGGCGAGGACGCCGAGAAGACTGTCGCGAAACCTCGCTGGGTACTACGGCGCGGTTTCGCCTGATGCGTCGGGGGCTACGGAGAGGCCCGCGCGAAACGGCTGGGTGCTGATGGGGAGGCCGTGCGCGTTGAGGGCAATCAGCCACGAGCCGCGTCCACTCCCCAGCCTGTCGGCGAGGATGAGGCCTTCGTCGGCCCAGCGATTGAGGGTGCGGCAGCTGATGGATGCGTCGTGAGCCGCGACCTTGATGGCGACCCAACGCGCCGGGGGGCCAGCGGTGGGCATCTCGTAGTTGTTGCAAGTCATGAGGGGGCTCCAGCGTGATGCAACGCCAGTCTAGAGCACTGCGCCGACGCGGGCCGCACGTGGCGATTTTGGCGAGCCACCGGGGTGCGCGGCGATCTCACAGGGTTTGAGTCCACCCATGGCGTCAGGGATTGCGAGACACGGCCCGGTGGCGAGTCGTGGCGAGCAACCCGCCTGTTTTGGCGACGCGAAATTGGCGACTGATTGCGCATCGACGGGGGGCGGCTCGGCGTGCCGAGTCCCCCAACCCCTCCCCTCCACGTGACGGGAGTGCGGCGCCCCATGAGGCCGGGGCGGCCCCGGGCCGCTCCCCGTCACCCCTTTCGCGCGAGGCGTCATGGACAGCCAGGCCGAGCAGCCCAACGGAGGCGAGTACAGCGAGCATGCGCCGGCGAGCGCGCAGCCGTCCGCCACCGCGGGCACGCCCCGCCGCGCGAAGTCCTCACGGCGCAAACGAGGCGCGAGCCGCGGCGGACGCCCCGCCAGCAACCCCGCGCGCCAGGCGCGCAGCTACCGAGACATGCTGCGCGCGGCTGGCGCTGACGTGGAGGCCATCTGCGAGGCCAACGACTGGGCGCGACAGCATGGAGTCCCCCTCGACGGCGCCGCGGAGCTGGTGGAGCGCCACGCACAGGAGCAAGCCGAGCGACGCGTGCAGAAGTACCGCGAGTACCTGCGCGAGGCCCAGGGTGACGTGAACGAGGTCATCAACGCGAACGCGTGGGCGCGAGAAAACGGTGTGCCGCTCGACGCGGAGGCGGAGCGCCTGGGAGACGAGTGGGACGCGCGGCGCAACGAGCAGACTTCCGGCCCGCCTCCTCCCTCGGAGCCCCCTGCCTCGGCGGAAGTCCCGCCCGAGGAACCCGTGCAGCCCGCGGACCCGGATGGATTTGCCTCGCTGGGTGACGAGCCCCAGCCGGAGGTGTTGCCCCCAGAGGAGCCCAAGGGGCCGACCTACATGGGCGAGCCGGTGGACATGGTGGAGGCGTTCTCTCAAGCCGCCCTCTTCCTTGCCGGAAGCCTCGCGGAGCTGACGCGCGGCCACCCGGTGATGGACCTCACGCGTCCGATTGAGCGCGTGCTGTTCAAGGGTACGCCCGTGGAGCGGACCGTCCGCGGCGACCCCGTCGCGCGCGTCTCGGAGCTGACCGGTGTCGGCCTCGCTCGACGCGCGCAGCGCGCGATGGCTGCCGTGGATGGCCCCGCGGGTAAGCCCGGTATCGGCTGGGAGCTGGTGCCCCTCTGCGCCGCACTCGGAATCCCGCTCGTGGTGCATGCCAAGGGCGCGGTGGTCTCCGCGGCGCGCGGCTACATGGCGGGTGCGCGAGGCGCAGCGGCCTGCGTGGGCCGACTCCTCCGACGCGGGCGGGGGGGCTGATGGCGAAGTGCTCCTCATGCGCTCGCCAGGTCTCCGAGGACGTGCCCCTCTACACGGGCCCCTGGGTGCCCGACGCCTACGAGCGATTCGCCGTGTTGGGGATGACGGGCTCGGGGAAGTCATACCTGCTCAAGCAGTGGGTGGAGTACCTCATGGGGCGGCGGCAGGCAGTCGTCGTCATCGACGTGGCCGACGAGTACAGCCGTCTGGGCAATCCCCGTCCGAGCAAGCCCGGCTTCAAACTCGGACCGCTGACGCAGCGGATGACGATTCCCGCGTTCCGCGCGGCGCTGCGCCACGACAAGACGTTCCTGCTCCGTGCTGACCTCGCACTCTCCCTCGTGCCGACGCCAGGACTCCTCGGGCCGGACCTCGCCGCCGAAATCAAGGCCGTGCTGCCGGCGCTCCGCGCGCGCGGCAACCTCTGCTTGTTCGTGGAGGAGCTGGCCGTCTGGGGCCGGTTTGCGGAGCTCGAGCTGCTCGACATCGCGGCGACGTGGGCGAAAGAGGGCGTCGCGGCGTGGTTCGTCAGCCAGTACGCCACCGGCATTCCGGCGCCCGTGCGCGGCCAGGTCTCCTCGTGCATCTCCGGCGAGCAATTCAAAGCGAGCGACAGGGACTACCTCACCCGCGACTTCGGGCGCGCATTCGCCCACTCGCTGCACCCCTGTCCGCCGCGGACGTTCCGCATTGCGTTCACGCGGTCGCAGTACGCGGACGAACACCACCAACGCGCAAAGGAGCGACGCAAATGAGCGACACCAAGAGCGACGAGAAGTCCAACAGCACGTGGGGCCGCGACCTCACCATGGTCGGCATCGGCATCGTCATCGGCGCGGGCGGCACGGTCATCGCCGGCCACCTCTCCAACGGGAAGGTGCCCGTGCCGCCCGCCATGCAGCCGTCGACGACCAACAAGTAAGCGCACTCACTCCCCTCCCCACGACACACCCACGAGATTCGCCATGCCCATGACGACCACCGCGGCCTTCCCGAAGGGGGAGCAACCGCTGCACCGCGATGCCGCGCTGAAAAAGGGAGAGATGCAGGCCCCCGCGGGGACTGTCACCGACGCCGTGTGCGTGCGCTTCCTCGCGGATGTGCAGGCCACCGGCGCCTCGGCGGCCTTCACCGTGGCCGAGCGCCTCGCCGTCCTCAGCGGCTTCCGCGTCTCACTGACGCAGGAGCTGCCGGGCGGCATCAAGCTCCAGCCGTGGCAGTCCGAGACGCTCGACAAGGTCCGCGACGATGCCCTGCGCTGGCTCAAGCTCGACGTGGACGGCTTCGCCGACGACGCGTCGGGCCTCGCGCAGCCCTTCGAGGACGGTGTGCAGGCCGTGAATTTCACCGCCTACATCCCGACGGGGCATACCCCCAACATCGCCGAGTCCACGCGCATCACCGGCCTGGGCGTCGAGCAGCTCCTCGATTGCGAGTTCATCCTCACTCGCGTGGGAGACCCCTTCAAGGCGGTGCGTCCGACGCTCAAGCTGACCAACCTGAAGGTCATCATGAGCCCGGGCGTGAAGAAGGCCGAAGCGCGGCGGATTGGTCTGCCCGTCTACGCGCGGCGCGTCGTCAACGCGAACGGCTACGAGATTCGCACGGAGCCCGGCCTTGTCCTCTGTCTGGAGGACATGGCACCGCACGAGGCCAATCTGCTCAGTGCGCTTCGCGTCACCGCGGGCGGCGTCAAGGTGACGGATGACCCGAATGGCAAGGCGGAGATTCTCGCGGACTTGCTGCGCGACTACGAGAGCGGCGGACGGCCGATGGACCCGCGAGAGGAGAGCATCAACGCGCGGCGCACCGTCGTCTTCGCCCAGCCGCCGAATGCGCTGACGCGCATGTACTCCGGCCACGTCGAGGCCCGGCAGGTGACGCGCAACAAGGAATGGGAGGGGCGCGCGCTGTACTTCCCGCTGCTGTCCCACGCGGAAACCATGGCGCTGGTGCAGGCCTACGCGCAGCACATCCCCGACGGGCGCGTGGTGCATGCCGTGTGCACGGGCATGTACGAGGGACTGGAGTGTGACGACAAGTCCCTGCCGTACACCGGCATGACGCTGTTCCTCGACAACGAGTCGGACTTCCCCAGCTACCCGGGCCTGCGCTGCTCGAAGGGCGGGGTGCCGTATGTCTACATCCCGGAGCACCGGCTGCGCGCCGCCGCGCTCAAGGTCATCTCCGTCATGGCTCGCACGACGGCGCACCCCGGGGGCGACACGCGGATGGCCCGGGCCATCGTCCTGGATGAGGCTCGCTGGATTCCGGGCGCGGTGACGAGCGAGCGCGGCTTCGACGAGATGTCCGCGGTGCGCCAGGAAGTCGCCGAGCGCATCCGCGCCAAGGTGGCCGAGCACGACTCGGGCGCGGCCCCCGCCGTCATGTAGTGCCCCGAGGCTGGGCGCGGCTTCGCGTCGCGCCCGGCCTGTCTCCCTTCTCTCTCTCTCCCTCCCTCCATGGTGGCTCGTGGCTGACACGCTGCTGGCGCGCGCTGCGCGCTACATCCTTGCTGGGGCCAAGGGCGCCGCGGGGCGCCTGGTGCGCCGCCGCGCCGCGGGCGCGTCGAGCGCTGCACCTCCACCACCAGGTGGGCGGCCCGTGGGGAATGTGTCGCCCGTGGCGCCCCTGGCGCCGGCTCCTCTGCCGGCACCCGCGCTGCCTCCCGACGTGCCGCCCCCGGCGCCTCCTCCCCCTCCGGAGGAGCCACCTCCTCCGCCGCCGCCTCCTGTCCCGCCACCGCCTCCGCCAGCTCCACCGCCCATGCCCACGGCTGCAATCTCCGCCGTCGTCAACGGCGGCCAGCTCCTCGCCGCGGTGCTCGCCGCGACTCCCCTCGCGCCTCTGTCTCCATTCGTGGGCATGGCCGCGGGGTTGCTCGGTGGGGCCATTGGCGACAACGCCAAGGCCAAGGTGGCCCAGCGCTACCTGCGGGAGATGGCGCAGAGCGCGCTGGAGCAGGGCTACTACGAGGGCTACAGCAAGGAGTACAACGCCGGCGCCACGCTCTATGACGTGGGCCTCTACGAGCAGGCCTTCGAGCGATTCGGCAACGTCAAAGCCGCGGGCGCGGCGGCGCGGCTCGCCGTCGCTGTGAAGCTCGATGAGCTGAACGTCCAGTGCTACCGCAAGTGGATGGCCGCCCGCACGAATGACTCGGGGCACCTCTGGGACGGCTACACCCTCGGAGATGGTGGTTTCACCGGCGCCCCCAACACGGAGGAGTTCAACAGCGGCGTCCCTGGCGGTTGGATTTACACGCACTACGCCGACGGCTCGAATCGCCGCTACCACGGGCACCCCGAGCACGCGGACTACCACGGCACGCTGGTGCCGCCCCTGCCGCCCGAAGTGGTGGAGCACTACCGCGCCATCCGCGCCGAGCAGCGTCGCCGCGCAGACGTGGAGCGCGAAACGGGGCTCGGGCAGGGCGGCCACTTCACCGGTGTGAAGTCCGACATTCGCAACGGCCTGGGTGGGCACCGGGACTTCGAGATTGAGGACGTCGTCTACGACGCGCCGCCGCCTCCTCCTCCCGTCACCAAGACGCCTCCCCCTCCACTCCCTCCTCCGCCACCTCCTCCTCCGCCACCGCCTCCCGCTCCTCCTCCTGCGCCGCCTCCCCCGAGACCTGTCCCTCCGCTTCCCCCCGATGTGCCGCCCGGACGGAAGGGTCGCGATTGGAACGACGACCTATGAAAACCACTCTCATTGTCGCGAGCGTCGCGAGTGCGGTGCTCGGCTATGGCCTCTCACTCGCCGTCGAGTCGCGTCGCGCGCGCAGCTCGCGGGACGCCGCCGCACAGCCCCCGCCTCCCGTCACCCCAGCGCCACCTGCGACTCCCGCCGCCCCGCGCAGCCAGGCCCTGGGCCTGCCTCCGCCGCGTCCGACGCCCACCACCAAGCCCCAGGCCGCGCCCTACCTGCCCCCGGACCCGTACGCGCCGCTGTCCCTCGTCGCGAGCGAGGGGCCGCGCACGCCTCCGGCCCAAGTCCACTACTTCGCCGAGCGCGAGGACTGCGGGTGCGGCAAGTCGAGCGCGGCCACCCCTCCACGCAGCACGCAGGCCGAAACCCTCTGGGCCGGCCCGGAATGGAGTGACAGATGAACACGCAGACGACAGTCCTCGCAGGACTCGGCGTGCTCGCCGCGGGCGGTGTGGCCGCCTACGCCCTGACGCGCAAGTCCGACGCCGAGCAGGCAGCGGCAGCTGAGCAAGCCAAGCTCAAAGAGGCCCTCGCCGCCGCCCAGCTCCAGTTCCAGCAGGCGCAGCAGGCCCAGGCCCAGGCCACGCAGCAGGCCCAGGTGGCCCAGGCCCAGCAGGCCCAGCAGCTCGCGCAGCAGCAGATTGCCGCCCTCCAGGGCCAGCTCCAGCAGCTCGCCGCCGCCAACGCCGCCGCGCAGCAGAAGGCCGGTGCCACCACCGTCCCTCGTGCGCCGCCTCCCCAGACGACGCCCATTCCCACCCCCACCGCTGGGGGCGGCGTCCTGGGCACCATCAACGGTGTCATCGGCGCCGTCTCCGGTGTCGTCGGCGTCGCCAACCAGCTCGACACCATGTTCGACATCTGGCCGTAGCCACCACCGCGAGGAGACACCATGCTTGAGAGTTTCGGTCAGACGCACATCCCGGAGTACGGCAACGAGTGCGAGTGGATGGGGTTGGACCACGAGGCCGTCATGCTCTCCGCCGCGGGCCACGAGGAGGCAAACCGCTCCATCGTCTGGCCCGTCGAAGCCGTCATCAATGGCGACTACACCCGCCCTCGGCTGCTCCACCCGGGCACCCTGGAGCGCCTCGGCGGCTGCGAGCGCATCCGCTCCGTCAAGGTCATCAAACAACGGGACTTCGCCACGTTCGAGCTATGGGCCGAGCGCTGCGCGTCCGCCTCGCCGAAAGCCCTCCTCTCGGTGGACCCCGCCAGGGCTCTCTACACGCGCCGGCCGGCGCGGGAGCTGCTCTCCATCCGCGTCGCGAATGGGTCGAGCGAGTATGCCGCTCTCGTGAGTGAGCTGGCCTATGCCGACTGGACTGGCCAGGACACGGACATCTGGCTGAGGCCTTTCGCGGACGCGCCGTTTCGGGTTCACAGGCGAGCGCCTGGCGCGTACCGCCAGGTGAGCTCGGAGAGCATCCTCGACACGCGCGGGTTCGACAGGCTCGCGGTCTCCGTCGAGCTGACGTGCCTGGCTGAGGACTCGCGGCCGGCCGCCATCATCAAGCCCACCGTGGAGCTATTCGGCCGGTGCGGCTCCGACCGGCCGTACAGGAGCCAGGAGATTGGCACCAATCCCGACGTGGGCCACAACGGAGACACGTGGCGGGGGGACGGAGGTTTCTCGTTCGCTGCGGTCCACACGCTGATGCTCGGCGGCGCAGGCGCCACTGTGACGGATTCCGACTTGTGGCAGGAGTCCTATCTCCCGCCCGCCATCGCCGTCCGCCTCGCGCTCACTGGGCACACCTGGAGGGCCGCGGAGTTCCTGGACGGCGACCTCGAACTCACCGTCACCGTCACGGGGTACTAGGTCATGGCCCTCACCCGAGAGCAGTTGGCCCTCGCCGACGAGCTGACGGCCAAGGTGGACGACTACGCCAAGCGGGCCGAGGCCGCCGCGCGCCCCGTCTCGCTCGCCGAGGACCTGCTCGGGTGGGCGCCCACGTGGAGCTACCTGGGGGCGGCGCGGGAGCTGTTGAGCAATGAGACGCAGCAGCAAATCGCCGGCGCGCTCAACATGGTGCGAGACCTCATCCCCCGCTGGCGCGGCGAGCGCCGCCAGTGGGTCGAGGCCGGAGTGCGCTCCACCGACGGCAAGCCCTACCCGCTTGCGCAGTGGTTGGACGAAGGCAACAGCATCGCCAGCACCTTGGCGACGGCGCTCGGTGAGCTGCACAAGGTCCGCACGTGGACAGGCATCACCCAGACGGCCCAGGCCACCGAGCAGCGCATCGCCGACGCGGGGCGCGCCGTCGCGGCGACAGTGGAGCAAGTCGGCAAGACGCTCGCCGACCCGTGGCCCTGGTACGTCAAGGCGGGCCTGGCCGTGGGCGGCGTCGTGCTGGTGACGGGTGGCGCGGCCGTCGCGTGGCAGGCCATTCGACACACGCCCGTCGGTCTTGCTCTGCGCGGGGCCGTCATGGTCGCGAACGCGAGCCCTCTGGCATCGGCCGCGCGTGACGCTGGAGCACGAGCACGGGAGGCCATCGAGTCCCGCCAGAGCGCAGCGACGAAGTCCTCCAAGTCTCGCAGCTAGGAGCTACGCCGTGACTGCCAAACTCCCCATTGCTCTCGCCCTCGGCGTCGCGGCTGTCGGTGCCACCGCCCTCGCCGTGGCGAGGCGTAAGCCCGACCTCCTCTCCCTCGCGGAGCTGGCCGAGCTGACGCCTCGCCTCGATGCGCAGACGCGCCGCAAGTACCTGCCTCTCCTCAACGCCGCGCTGCACGAGTGGTCCATCAACACGCCCAACCGCATCGCCCACGCATTGGGCCAGTGGCTCCACGAGTCCTGGCAGTTGACCACCATGGTGGAGATTGGCCCCGACGTGCAGCGCTACGCCTCCAATCCCCACCTTGGCAACGGCGGCGACGCGGCCAAGGCCGCCTCGTACATCGGCCGCGGGCCCACTCAGTTGACGGGCCTCGCCAACTACACCCGCGCCGGCAAGGCCTTGGGCGTGGACCTCGTCAACGTCCCGGAGCTGGCCGCGGACCCCCGCGTCGGCTTCAGGGCCGCGGGCTGGTACTTCCGCGAGGGCAACGGCGACCTCGCTCCTCTCGCGGACAGAGGCACCACCTCCGCGGACATCCTCGCAATCACCAAGCGAATCAACGGCGGCACCAACGGCCTGTTGGACCGCGAGCGCTACACCCACCAGGTGGCGGCGCTGCTCGCTCGCAGACGGAGCAAGACTTGAGTCCCGCGCTCCAGTGAGGGGCTGAGCCTCTTCACCTCCTTGCAACCTTCCCCCACGGCTTCGGCCGCGTCGGGAGTCGTGTGTCTGCACTCTCGCGGCGCGGCGCGAGCGTGCTCCCCTTTCCCGCGCACGGAGTCCTCATGACTGGCATCGGCAAGATTCTCTTCGTCGTGGTCACCGCCGTCTGCGCCCTCGCGGGTGGCTACGCCACCTTCGGGCAAGAGGGGGCGCTCCAGGTCGGCGCCAATCAGGCCGCGCAGATGTGCGAGGCCGCGGGAATCCCCGCGTACCTGCGCGGCCCGGACGGCCAGGTCATCCCCCGCCCCCAGCCGGCTGACGAGGGCCCGCGGGAGCGCCGCGTCGGCCTCACCCCCAGGGGCGGGGGCCTCGTGCCTCTCTTCGTGCCTGCGCCGGGAGCACGCTCCACCGTCCAGGACGTGGGGCCGGCCGACACGCAGCAGTAACAGCGTTGCTCGCTCCTCGAGCTTCCCGCTGGCGGACCTGGTGGCGGCCCTACTTCCCTCGGGCCCTGCCACCTCAGTGACTACAGCGTTGCACTAGCACCTGGGGCCGCGGCGTGTGCTGCGGCCCTAGTCTTTTTGCAGCCACCAGAGTTGGTTGTTGCTCCGCAACGTGCGCTCCAGCCACTCGCCAAACGACGGGGCAATCTCGACGACATCCAGCGGATACGACTCGTGGAAGGCGTCGAGGATGGGGTACGGCGCGGGGCGCGCTACGTCGAGGAGGTTGTAATCAGAGTCCTGGAGGTAGACGAGCGTCCACCAGGATGCGGCGCCGCCTGATTCGTCGTCAGGCCGGTGCTTCGCCACGCGGGCCGGCTGAATTTCGTCGAGGGAGAGGATGCGGAACTTTTCGTCGGGGCGAGGGTCGAAGAGGGTTGCCCCATCGCAGCGCAGGTAGAACGCGCGAAGCTCGTCATCCAGTCGCCAACCTGCGCGCGCCTCAAACGCTGCGATTTGCTCGGGCGTCGCAGGCGCGTTGGGGAAGTGACTCGCGATGACCTCGTCGAGCAGCTCTTGCAGGGGGCTAGTCGGCATACGGTCTGTCCACTCCGATGGTGCTCCATCGGGAGTCGCCCGAATAGCACTGGGGATAGGCCTGGTTGGCGACCTCGTGCACCTCGCGCGGCATGGGCAGCACGTTGTTTCGCGCCGTCGGATGCCCTCCGTGCAACAGGTCGTGGATGTGGTGGCCAGGCCAGTTGTCGCCGCCTGAGCGCGGCCACGCGCCGAACTCCTCGGCCCATGCGTTGCGGTAGCCGCGCCGCGCGTTTTCCCAGAGGCGTCGCAGGGCTGACACGTCAGAGACCGTCGGGTAGTCACAGCAACAGTGCGTGATGGCGAGGCGCCCCCCAGCCTCCGCGGGCGCAAAGAGAAACCGGCCACGCCAGTCGCCCTTGATGTCCGCAAGCCAGATGCACCCCTTGAGCGCGTGTCCCTCGCCTGCGCATCGCGCCTCGCAACGACGCCACCACGCTGCCGAGCAGCTCCAGGGCCCGTAATAGATGCTCGTCGTCACCTGGCCGCCGTCAGGGGTGGGCACGGCAGGGCCAACCCATTTGGCCGACGCTTGTGGGCCCACCGTGCCCACCGTCGCGGAGCCACATGCAGCCGCCAAGGATGCGGCGAGCGCCGTCGCAGATAGCCTGCAAATCATGCAATGCATGCTCAATCAGGTGTCCCGGCAAATGTAAGTCCTCGCGTTGGGGCCTCTCCTGGTGGGTTGGATGGGGATACGCGTGGTACGACTGTCCGCGCATGGCTTGCCCCTTCTCCCCTGCTCCGCTCCTGCGCCCTCCAGCTCCACGCGCGCGTGCGGCGTCAGCTCGCGCGATTGCTGTCGCTCTCGTCGCTGGGGCCCTGGTGCTAGTCGTCAGTGCAGTGCTCCCCACGTCGCAGCCCGGACGGTCGTCGAGTGCGACCGCGCCCGTGGACGACGCATCCGCGCTCGTGGATGCGCATCGTCAGCGCAGCGGCGCGCAGCTCGCGCTCACAATCCCTGCCAGGCCGGACCCGGAGTGGGCGCCGCCGCCCTGTCCGTCGCGATTCGTCGAGCGACACTCCGCGTGCTGGCTGATGGCTGCGGCAACACCACCGTGCCCAGCAACGACGTACGAGCATGAGGGGCGCTGCTACTCGCCACTGCTCCGCACCGGGCGTGTGCCTACTAGCGTGGACCGCTGAGCCCAACTACGCCGGACAGCGGCAAGCTGGTCGCTGGATAATGCTCCGACCCTCGCGCACAAATGGCACGTCGCAGCGGAGACAGGACAACGTCACCATGACGTGGAGTGCGTCAATGCGCCGCGCCTCGCGCTCCGCCTCGTGTGCCGCGCGCAGCATCTCCGTGAGCAGTTCGGCAGGACAGGCCAAGCATCTCCACGTGTGTCCACTGCCGAGACGGTGAGACCGACACACCGGACGCTGACAGACTGTGCAGTGACGCCAAGCCCGGTCGCCACACGAGTCGTACTTGCATCGCCGAGCGGAGTAAGCTCGACTCCCCAAGCTCCCCTTGAATTTCCCCATTCAGGAGACGTACCTTTGCAAACTACCCGCCCCTGAAAAGGGCGGGCCCGGTGGGGAGTGACATCCCCGCCCGGGCCCTAGGCACGTTTGGAGTTCGCAGCTCCAACGGCATTCTGACGGTTCCGCGTCGCAGCGTGGGCCCGTCTATTGAGGCCCCGGAACCGGAAGCTGTTAGCTCGCCTTGTCACAGGCGCGGATTGGCGTCCGTTACGACGGACGGCAGGTGTGTCGTGACTGTCGAGCTGCCCGGGAATTGTTATCCAGAGAGTTTCCATAAGGCAACCGTTATCGGACCTAATGGCACTCTGTGGGGGGTGGGGCTTCGCGGGCTCATTTCAGGGTCTCCAGGCCCCCGGTTCCCTGGGCCTGCTGGGCTCACCTGGGGCCTGCGTGCTCGCCCGCCGTCGCCGAGTCCGTGCTTCACGCATGACACCTGGGCGCGTACGGTAGCTGGCACATGCATCTGCTTCGAACCGGCCTGGCTTCGGCATTCATCTGCGGCGCGCTGCTCCTGACGGGTTGCCCGAACAAGACTCCGGAATCGGCCCCCGACTCCGGCACCGCCCAAGCCCCCGAGGCGCCCAAGACGCCACCGCCCACCCGGTTCACGCTGAGCTACCTGGCGACCGAAGCCGGCTTCGCCGAAGTCTCGCTGGAGCCTGGCGAAAAGCCCCTCATCGAGCAGACCTCGACGCTGGAGCTCCGGACGTCCCAGGGCCTTCGCAACTACCGCGTCCGGCTCTTCGACGAGGCCGAACGCGCCATGGTCTCCGATGACACCGCCGAGGAATCCGACTCCGGCCTCGTCTACGTCATCAAGCTGCCCCAGCCGCTCAAGACCGGTTTCCAGTACACCCTGGTCGTCGACGCCCAGACTGGCACGTCCTTCACGGACACCATGGGCCGCGACGTCGACGAGCTCCGGGCCACGTTCCAGATCGCGGGCGAAAAGGAAAAGCCCGCGCCCCCAGCGCCCGCCTCGAAGAAGAAAAAGCGCAAGTAGCGCCTCCGGACGCGCGGCTATTCGCGCTCCGCCACCGGCGGCAGTCCGAGCGCCTGCTGGAGCTCACGCAGCTTCGCCTGGATGAGCCGGATGTTCTGCGGCCCCATGCGCAGCAGATGCTTCTGTGCGGCGCTCAGGCCCTCGAGCTCCGGCGACACGTAGACGTAGAAGCCTCCGTGGGGCCGGACCTCCAATGCGCCCTCCGGCACCGGGACCGCCAGCAAGTGATGGATGGCGCGGCTGAAGGTCGAATCGAATGCCTGCCCAGGGGGCGCGATCTCCCGATGCGCCTGGTCGATGAGCGGCTTGAGATCGCGGTACATGCTGCCAGCGACCTGCGCGTCGAACGTATCGACCACCCGCGCCACCAGGTCGTACCGGGCATGGCTCTTCGGGTCGATGGTCAGCGTCTTGTCCTGCGCCTCGACCACCTGGAAGGCCTCGGCCGGCCGCAGGAACCCGAGCACCATCCGCGGACTGTCTCCGGCCGCGACGTTGTTCACGGCCGCCGTCACACGGCGGACCAGGTCCTTCTCCTGAAGCCACTTCGAGAGCTCCTCGGCCTCGGACATCCGGCTCGCCAGCTCCCGGACCCGGCCATCGCTCTCCGGCAAGGACTCCTCGGGCGCGGCGGGCGCCACGGGAGCACCTGCATCCTCGGCCTTCGGAGCCTCTACGACCGCGGGAGGCATCTCGGGCCCGCTCCGCAAGCCCAGGTACGCAGCCCCTCCAGCCGCCGCCGCGACCACCAGGCCCATCGCGACGAGCTTTCCCGTCGAGCCGCTCTTGGGAGCCTCCTCGAGGTTCGGCGTCGGGTCCGTCGGAGTCGGGTCGCTCATGTGTGTATTCCTCTCGGGGAGACGTCACTTTGTACAAATGCCCCCGGGCCTCATTCCGGGCACCCCCATCCACGACAGGCGGGGTCCACTACAGGACAGAGCGTCGCTGCATCACCCTGCCCGGCCCGGCCTCACCTCGAGTCAGGGAAGCTGCTCTTCGGCGCGAACACGCGCGAGCGTCTGCAGGTCCCGCTCGGTGGGGCTCAACTCCAGGAGGATGCGGCTCACGTCGTACAGCACGTCTCCGCGCTCGAACACGGGCAGCCGCGGCACGTCCTGGTTCAAGTCGTCCGCGCCCCGGTTGTAGGACACGTCCATCAGCGTGCGGAGCTGGAACGAGTCATACAGGTTGTACTCCACCAGGAATCGCAGCGCCTCCACGTCACCGCGCCGCGTGTACGCGCGCCACAGCAGCACCGCGTCGAAGCCGTTGACGCCCTTCATGTGCGGCGGGCGCTCCGCGCCAATCTTGCCTTCAATCTCCTTCAGACCCCCGCCCATGCCCAGCCGCCGCGTGACGAAGCGCAAATCAATATGCGCGTCCGGCACCGGGAAGCGTCCGGCACCGAAGTAGTTCCGCAGCACGGGCACATCGAACGTGGAGCCGTTGAAGGTCACCCACAGCCGGCGAGCCGCCAGGGCCTCTGGCAGTGCATCCATGTTCCGCCCTTGGATGAACACGTGCAGCCCGGAGGCATCGAACAGGCTCACCACCGTGGGCGCCTGCGCCTCGCGGCCGTCCGTCTCGATGTCGAAGTAGACGGCGTCCTGATGGAACTCCGGGTACAGCCGCCAGTGCTCACGTGGGGGAATCAGCTCCGCGAGCCGCCGCAAGTCCCGGCGCTCCAGCGCGTCCCGTCCCAGCGCAAGCCGCTCCCGAGCGATGTCATCCGTCTTCCGGGTGATGGCGATGCCTTCACCCGCCGCGGGGAAGTCGTCCCACGTCTTGAAGCCCCGCGCCCAGAGGTCCTTCTCGCGCCAGGGTCCCACGCCGGGGATGTGCTGGAACGTCCGCCGCAGCATCAATCGAGCGCGCCCAGCCTTCCCGCCACCAGGTCGTCCAGCAGCGGGATGTCCGCCTCGCAGAACGGCAGTGACTGCATCTCGGCCGGCGTCTTGAACGCCAGCGCATGGGCGCCCAGCGGCTTGGGCTCCCCCGACACCAGCCGAGCGCCATAGAGCACCAGCTCCACGGTCAGGTCCGGGTACGTGTGGCGGTTCTCCCACAGCCGCCGTCCCACGGAGAGCTCCACGTCCAGCTCCTCGCGGCACTCCCGGGCAAGCGCGGCCTCGTCCGTCTCGCCGGCCTCCACCTTGCCACCAGGGAACTCCCACAGGAGCGCGCGGCTTCCACCCGGAAGCCGCTGCTGCACCAGGAAGCGCTGGCCGTCGTGGGGACCTGGAATCAGCGCCGCCACCACGCGGACCGTCCGGGTCGCCACCGCCGTCACCCCTTCAGCCCGTTGAAGTCCAGCGAGTACAGGCAGCCGTTGTTGGAGAGCACGAACAGCTGCGAGCCCGCCACGAAGGGCGCCGCCGAGACACCCGCGCCCGGGTTCCACGCCACGCGCGACTGGCCCGTCTTCGGGTCCAGGAACAGCAGCGAGCGCTGGTTGGGCACGAGCAGCATTCCCTTGGCGAACACGGGGGTGAAACCCGCCCTTTCGCCCAGGCGGTGCGACCAGAGGAGCCTTCCGTCCTCGGCCAGATAGGCATCCACCCGGCCATCACCCACGACGAAGAGCATCTGCCCGCGCGCCAGCAGCGACGTCATGCCGCTGACGGCGTTCGTCCAGACCACGTCGCCCGTGTCCCCGCTGAGCGCGTAGATGCCGTTCTTGTAGGACGCCACGTAGAGCTGCCCGTGCTCGTCCATCGCGGGCGTGGTGTCCACATCCAGGAACTCGTTGCCGGCCCCCGAGAGCGACTTCTCCCAGTTGGCCGAGCCGTCCTTCATGCTGAGGGACACGATGTAGCCGTCGGAGAAGCCGACGTAGACATTCCCGTTGCGCACCAGCGGCGCCGACGCACCGCGCACCGTGAAGCCCGACGGAGGATCCCTCCGGTACTGCCAGGCCCAGACGCCGTCCGCGGCCTTCACCGCGAACAGGGTGTCGCTCTCCGAGGCCACCAACACCAGCCCCTCGGACACCACCGGCACCGTGGCCAGCGACTCACCCGCCGCGTACTGCCACTTCTGCTCGCCCGTCGCCGCGTCCAGCGCGTACAGGATGCCGTCACCCCCGGGGACGAAGGCCACGCCCTCGTGCACCGTGGCACCCGCCGCGAAGCGGGTGGTCGTGGTCTTCGACCACTTGACCTGACCGTCCGGACCCACGCCGCGGATGACACCATCCCGCGTGGCGGCGATGACCGTCTTGCTGCGCGCGTCGAACGCCGGAGTGGCGACCTCGCGAGGGGCATACTCCAGGAGGGTGGGAGCCACGAGCGGCGCCCACCAGTTCACCGAGAAGTAGTCCAGCGGCGGTGCCAGCTCCGTGCGAGGCAGCTCCGGATTGCCGTAGCGCGGCAGGGAACTGCAACCGCTCAGGAGACCGACCGCCACGGCGCTCCCCAGCCAATGCCTCCAGCCCACGAGCTGCTTCCTCATAGCGTGCTGCTACCCCGCGTCCGTGCCAGCGTCCGGCGCGGCCTGCACCGGAGTCGGAATCTTCACACCCTGCGAGGCCAGCACCGCCAGCCGCTCGCTGGACAGCCGCGCCGCCGCCGTGTTCGGGTGGTCCGTCGACACCTTCTGCAGGACCGAGGCAGCCTCTTCCTTCTTGTCCTGGGCGATGAGCATCCGGCCCTTGTGGTACGCGCCCATGCCCACCAGGAACTCGCCGCCGCCGGCCGTGGCCATCTGATCGAAGGACTTGATGGCCTCGTCGAACTTCTTCTCCGCCTCGAAGGCGTAGCCCTGGCCCTCCAGCGCGCCCGCGCGGAGCGGGTCGTTCGCCGCGGCATCCTTCAGGAAGCCGGTGAACGTGGACTGCGCGTCCGCGAACTTGCCCAGTCGGAACTGGGCCTCGCCCAGCGACAGGCCCGCGGTGGTCGCGGAGCGGGTGCCCGCGTGCTCCTTGCGGAAGTCCGTCAGCGCCGTCACCAGCGCCTCATCGCGCTCCTTCAGGTTCTTGAAGGGGGCATCCGTGTCACCGGGCTGCGCGGGCTGAACGCCCTCCACCGCGCGATCCAGGATGGCGAGCGCCTGGCCCAGCGCCTGGGAGGCCTTCACCTCACCACGCTTGGATACCTCGCTGGCGATGGCCACGCCGATGCCGCCCACGATGATGACGGCCACGCCAACGCCGATGAGCTTCTGGCGCTGGATGAGCCAGTCGCGCGCGTCGGCGCCAACCTTCTGGAAGGTGTCCGGCTGACGAAGTTCCTGCTGGCGAATCTTCTCGGTCTTGGTTCCAGCCACGTCGGTCAACCTCTCTCTGCGCTTCGATGCTCTACCCTGTCGGAGAGCGGGAGAGCGGCGCACTGTACGGATCGCGCGCCGCGAGTGTCAACGCACGGACGCTTCAGTGCTTCCCTTGAAGGTGCGGCTTCTTGCGAGCCGCGCGCTTCGCCTGCCCGGGCCGCCCCCGGAAGAGAATCCGGATGGGGACTCGCAGGTCGAACGTCTTGCGGAGCTGATTGGTGATGTACCGCTTGTACATGTCCGGGACGCCCTCGGGTTGGTTGCACGTCACCGTGAACGTCGGCGGCGCCGCGGCCACCTGGGCGATGTAGTACAGCCGCAAGGGCTTGCTCTTCACGATGGGCGCCGGGTTGTTGTCCACCATGTGCTCCAGCAGCCGGTTGAGCTGCGGCGTGGGCGCCCGGAACCGGAACTGCTGCGCCAACTCCACCGCCACGTCGACCACCTTCTCCACCTTGGACCCGGTCAGCGCGGACGTGAAGAGGATGGGCGCGTAGCCCACGAACTTCAGCGCGTGCTTGAGGGACTCGCGGTACGCATCCTGGCGGCGTGCGTCGTTGTCCACCAGGTCCCACTTGTTCACCACGATGACCAGCGCGCGGCCCCGCTCCTCGGCCAGTCCCGCCAGCTTCGCGTCCTGGTCCACCGCCGGCTCCGTGGCGTCCATCAACAGCACGGCCACGTCGCTGCGCTCCATCACCTTGAGCGCCGCCACCACCGAGTACTTCTCCACCTGCTGCGCAATCGTCTTCTTGCGCCGGATGCCCGCGGTGTCCGTGAGGAGGAGCTTGCGACCCTTGTAGGTCAGCGGCGAGTCGATCGGGTCTCGCGTCGTCCCCGGCACGTCGCTGGCCACCACGCGCTTCTCCTTGAGGATCGCGTTGACCAGCGTGCTCTTGCCCACGTTGGGACGGCCGATGATGGCCACGCGGATGATGCCGTCGTCCGGAGGCGCCGCGTCGCCCTCGCCTTCCTCCTTGGGCGGCAGCTTCTCCACGACCTCGTCGAACAGCCCGTTGACTCCCAGGTTGTGCTCGGCGGACATGGGATGCACCTCGCCCAGGCCCAGCTTGTAGAAGTCCGCGGCCAGGGCCTGCATCGTGCCCGTGGTGTTGTCCAGCTTGTTGGCCGCGACAATCACCGGCTTGCCGCTCTTGCGCAGGTAGCTGGCCACCGACTCGTCCGCGGCCGTCACGCCCTCGCGGCCGTCGGTGACGAAGACGATGACGTCACACTCCTCCACGGCGAGCTGCGCCTGCTCCCGCACCTGCTTGAGCAAGGAGTCCTTCTCGCCCGGGACGAAGCCGCCCGTGTCGATGAAGGTGAACGAGCGCCCTCCCCACTCCGCGTCGGCGTAGTGGCGGTCTCTCGTCACGCCCGGCATGTCCTCCACCAACGCGAGGCGCCGGCCGATGAGACGGTTGAACAGCGTGCTCTTGCCCACGTTGGGGCGTCCCACAATCGCGACCAGCGGCTTCATCTCAGTCGTATCCCAGCTTCTTGAGGCTCTCGGGGCGCTCGCTCCAACGCGGCTCCACGCGGACGCGCAGGTCCAGGTAGACGTGCGCGCCCAAGAGGCGCTGCACGGACTTGCGCGCGTCCGTGCCAATCGTCTTCAGCATCTGCCCCTGCTTGCCAATGATGATGGCCTTCTGGCTGTCGCGCTCCACGTAGATGGAAGCGGCGATGCGGATGAGGCCCCCCAACTGCCCGGGCGGCGTCCCGGGGCGGGGCTCCCGCTCGGACTCGTCGAAGATGTCCACCAGGACGGCCGTCGAGTACGGAATCTCCTGCCGGCAGTGACGCAGCACCTGCTCGCGGATGTACTCGCCCACCAGCGTGCGCTCCTGCTGGTCCGTGAGCATGTCCTCGTCGAAGACGCGCTCGCCTTCCGGCAAGTGGCCCAGCACCGTGTGGAACAGGCGCTCCACGCCGTCCTTCTCCCGCGCGGAGATGGGGACCACCTCCGCGAAGGGGAACTCCTGGCGGTACAGGTCGATGAGCGGCAGCAGCGCCGCCTTGGGCAGCGAGTCGATCTTGTTGATGACCAGGAAGGTGGGCTTGCCCAGCTTCTGGAGCCGCTCGAGGATGGTGCGGTTGCCGGGGCTCACCTCGGGCTTCTCACCCGCGGGCGGCTCGATGAGGAAGAGGACCAGGTCCACCTCCTCGGCGGCCTGGAGCGCCTTCTCCACCATGTAGCGGTTGAGCTCTCCCTTGGCCTGGTGGATGCCGGGAGTGTCGATGAAAGCGACCTGCCCCTCGGGGCGGGTCACCACGCCGAGGATGCGGTTGCGGGTCGTCTGTGGCTTGCCAGAGACGATGGCGATCTTCTCACCGGTGAGCGCGTTGAGCAGGGTGCTCTTGCCCACATTGGGGCGTCCGATGAGCGCGGCGAAGCCGCTGCGGTGGTTCTTGGGAGAGGCCATTGCTTCGAAGGTGGTCTGGGAGTCCCGAGCATTTCCGGGAGCCCCTCGAGGGGAACTTCCAACAGCGCCCTATCACAGACCACCGCCCCAGCATGTGCCGGAGGTGGTGGTAGGCGGGCAACCTACGGCTAGGTCGTCGAGCGGGTCACCTGGTCATCCGTCTTTGTCCTTCTGCTTCGCCCTTCTCTTTCGGCACCATCACCGGCTTCACAGGCGCATCCGCCGCCGGTCCCTGGGGAATCACCACTCCCGCGGGGGCCTTTTCCCTCAGCATGACCCGCATCAGCACGACGGGGGTCTGCGGCCGGTCCCGGTTGTCCCGGGCCACGCCGCCAATCTTCTCCACCACCTCGTAGCCCATCACGACCTCGCCGAAGATGGTGTGCCGGTTCGTCAGGTGGTCCGGCGTGCCCGTGGTGATGAAGAACTGGCTGCCGTTGGTCCCCGGCCCCCGGTTCGCCATGGCCAGCAGGCCCGGCTTGTCGAAGGTCCTCCCGCTCTGGAACTCATCCTCGAAGCGGTAGCCCGGGTCACCACTGCCCATACCCGTCGGGTCCCCGCCCTGAATCATGAAGCCCGGGATGACGCGGTGGAACACCGTGCCGTCGTAGAGCGGCTTGCGAGACTTGGCCCCCGACTTCGGGTCCGTCCACTCCTTCTCGCCCGACGCCAGCCCCACGAAGTTCGCCACCGTCTTGGGGGCATCCTTCGAGAAGAGCCGGACGATGATGTCCCCCTGGCTCGTCTTGAGGACGGCGTAGATGTCCTTGCCGGACTCCACCTGCCGGCTCCACTTGCCACCCCGAGCCATCACGGGCTGCTTCGCGACGGCGGAGCCCGCCAGCAGGCAGGCCACCAACGCGAACGTCAGTCGGAGGGAGGTGGAGGGGCGCATGGGCGCGGCACCTTATTCCCCACCCCTCTCCCCTCCAAGGGGTTTCACGCCGAGGTGTCACCCGGTGGCACTTCCGGGGTGGGCGCCGCCGGGGCCTCCCCCCCTGCCTCGGGCGTCGCGGCGGCCTCTCGCTTGAGGCGCTCCAGCGTCGCCTGCGCGGCACTCTGCTCCGCTTCCTTCTTGCTACGGCCAGAGGCTCGGGCCAGGGGCGCATCCCCCAGGGTGAGCTCCACCTCGAAGACCTTGGAGTGCTCCGGCCCCGCCTCGGACACCACCCGGTAGCGGGGCGACAGCTTCAGCTTCTCGTGGGCCATCTCCTGGAGGAGCGTCTTGTAGTCCAGGCGACCCTGGCCACTGGAGACCTCTTCCAGGAGCTCCGCGAAGCAGCGGTCCACGAGCGCGGCCGCCGTCTCCAGGCCCGAGCACAGGTAGACGGCGGCGAAGACGGCCTCGAGGGCGTCCGCCAGCACGGAGTTCTTCTCGCGCCCGCCCGACTGCAGCTCGCCCCGGCCCAGGAGCAGCAAGTCCCCCAGGGGGATGCTCCGAGCCACCCGCGCCAGCCCGTCCTCGTTGACCACCCGGGCGCGCATCTTCGTGAGGTCGCCCTCCGACACGCCAGGGAAGCGGTCCATCAGCCGGTGGCTCACGGCGAGGTTCACCACCGAGTCCCCCAGGAACTCCAGGCGCTGGTTGTCCTTGAGGTCCTTGTCCCGCGACTCATTGACGTAGGTCTTGTGGGTGAGGGCCTCCAGCGCGACTTCCCTGCGCGAGAACACCAGCCCCAGACGCTTCTCCAGGGTCTCCACCCGCTCCGCCACACTCAGCTTCTCCACGGACGTCTCTCACTCCTGAGGCGCGTCAGGGCCCACGAGCCTCACGGCTTCGGGACGGACCTTCAGCAACGCCGCCACCATCCGGACAATGCCCGGAAATTCATCCAACTCGAATCGGCCCGCCCACACCTTGCCCTGGGCACCCGCCAACAGTCCCCGGAAGGTGCGTCCCGCCACCCTCGCGGCGGCGAAGCGGTACGGCCGACCCTCCACCTGCAACTGCGCCAACAACTCCAAGCTGCTGCGGGGTGGAACCAACGACTCCGCCCCGAACTTCTCCACGATGTCGGAGAAACGCACCAGCCCCGCACCGGGAGGTGGCTGAGGCCGGCTGGCGGGCTCTCCCAGGAGCGCGGCCAGGTAGCCCGTGAGGGCCGCCCGCTCCCGGAACTCCGACAGCTCCAGCGTGTGCCCCGCACCACCGGCCACGTCCGACTGGTCCCGCTGCGCCCGCGCGATGCGGAAGTTGCCCAGCCGGTCCGCGGCGAGCAGCACGGCCAGGTCCCCTTCGAGGACCTCGGTGGACAGCTCCAGCGTCTCCGGGTCCACCCGAGGCGGGAGCCCCAGCACCTGGAGCTCCGCGGAGCGGCGCTGCACGTGGAAGATGTGCTCGTTGAAGGCGTCCGACAGCAGCGCTTCGATATCCGCGACGTCGCTGAGCGCCCCCACGAGGATGGGCGCGAGCCCCACCACCGCCGCCGGGGAGATGGGGATGAGCCGGTCCCCCATCACCTGGAAGGTCACCTCGGCGATGAAGGCCTTGGTCACGGGATTGACGAGAGGCGACGACTCCAGGTCCAGCACCGCCTCGATGCCGGCCGCATCCTCACGTACCTGAAGCCCGAGTGCTTCCAGCCGTGCCGTGTCCATCAAGCCCCTTTGAAGGTCTCTCTCGCGATGATGGTGCGTTGGATTTCGCTCGTTCCCTCGCCAATTTCACACAATTTGGCGTCGCGCAGGTAGCGCTCGACGGGGAATTCACGGGTGTAGCCATAGCCGCCGTGGATCTGCACGGCCTTGGAGCTGGCGCGCATGGCGGCCTCGGAGGCGAACAGCTTCGCCATCGCGGCCTCCCGGGAGTACGGCTGACCCGCGTCGGCCAGCCGTGCCGCGCGGTGGACCAGCAGCCGCGCCGCGTCCGTCTCCGTCTTCATGTCCGCCATCATCCAGCGCAGCGCCTGGAACTCGCCAATGGGCTGGCCGAACGCGGTGCGCTCCTTCGAGTACCGCGCCGACTCCTCCAGCGCGCCCCGGGCCAGGCCCACCGCCAGCGCGCCGATGGTGATGCGGCCGCGGTCGAGGATCTTCATCGTGTCGATGAAGCCATGGTTCACCTCGCCCACGCGGCTGGAGTCCGGGACGACCACGTTCTCCAGGATGAGCTCCGCCGTGTCCGACGAGCGCATGCCCAGCTTTCCGTGGATGGCGCGCTGGCTGAACCCGGGCATCCCCTTCTCCAGCAGGAAGGCGGTGATGCCCTTCTGCCGCTTCTCAGGAGCCGTCACCGCGAGCACCACGAAGACGTCGCCCACGGTGCCCTGGGTGATGAACATCTTGGTGCCGTTGAGCACCCAGTCGTTGCCCTGGCGCACCGCCGTCGTCTTCATCCCCGACGCGTCCGAGCCGGACCCGGGCTCCGTCAGGCCCCACGCGCCCAGGTACTCACCCGTGGCCAGCTTGGGCAGGAACTTCTCGTGCTGCGCGGCGTTGCCGAAGACGCGCAGGTGGCTGGTGCCCAGGCCGTTGTGGCTGGCCACCGTCAGCGCCAGCGAGCCGTCGTACCGGGCGATCTCCTCCACGGCCACCGCCACGGCGAGCGAGTCCATGGCCGCCCCGCCGTACTTCTCCCCGACGAGGATGCCCATGACGCCGAGCTGTCCCAGCTCGCGCACGACTTCCATGGGGAACTTCTCCTCCTTGTCCCACTGGCCGGCGTACGGCTTCACCTGGCGTTCGCAGAAGTCTCGGAGGGAGGACTGGAGGGCGCGATGACTCTCGGGAAGTTCGAAGTCCATGGTCGGTGGATCTATAGCAAAGGGTTCCGGAAGGCAGAGCGCCTTCCGGACAGGTCAAGAATACCTACTCAAACGGGATAGACGCCGTGCTTCTTCTCGGCACGGGGCTGCTGGCGCTCGACGTACAGGCCATAGCGCTGGGTCAGCTCGTGCCTCAGCCGGTCTCCCGGGACGATGTCATCGATGACCAGCTCGCTGGCCAGCTTGTAGATGTCCACGTCCGCCTTGTACTCGTCCCGCAGCTTCTGGACATAGGCGGGGCGGTCGGCCTCGGGCAGCTCCTGGATCTTGTTGTAGTAGACGGCGTTGACGGCCGCCTCCGGGCCCATGACGGCGATCATCGCGCCGGGCAGCGCCAGGGTGGCCTCCGGGGCGAAGCCCGGGCCGCTCATGGCGTAGAGGCCCGCGCCGTAGGCCTTGCGCACGACGACGCAGATGCGCGGCACGCTGGCCTCGGACACGGCGGAGATCATCTTCGCGCCGGAGCGGATGATGCCCGCGCGCTCCACCTTGGTGCCGATCATGAAGCCCGGCACGTCGGCCAGATAGAGCAGCGGGATGTTGAAGGCGTCGCAGAGCCAGATGAAGCGCGCGGCCTTGTCGGCGCTGTCCACGAAGAGCACGCCGCCCTTGTACTTGGGCTGGTTGGCGACGATGCCCACCGGGCGTCCGTCGATGCGGGCCAGGCCCGTGATGAGCTCCTGGGCGAAGAGCTTCTTCACCTCGAACCAGCTCCCCTCGTCGATGAGCTCGGTGATGAGCGCATGCATGTCGAAGGGCTTGTTCTGGTCGACGGGGACGATCTCCTCCACCTTCTTCCCGCTGGCCTTGGGCGCCTTGGGCTCATCGCGGGGAGGCAGCTGGCTGCAGTTCTCCGGGAAGAAGGCCAGGTACTTCTTCGCCGCGGCGATGGCCTCCTGCTCCGTCTTCACCAGCACGTCGCCACAGCCGGAGATGGAGCAGTGCATCTTCGCGCCGCCCATCTCCTCCAGCGTCACCTTCTCGCCGATGACCATCTCCGCCATGCGCGGGCTGCCCAGGTACATGGAGGCATTGCCGTCCACCATGATGACCAGGTCGCAGAAGGCCGGGATGTACGCGCCACCCGCCGCCGAGGGTCCGAAGAGCAAGCACACCTGGGGCACGTCCCCGGACATGTGCACCTCGTTGTAGAAGATGCGTCCGGCGCCTCGGCGGCCGGGGAACATCTCCACCTGGTCCGTGATGCGGGCCCCCGCGGAGTCCACCAGGTAGAGCAACGGGCAGCGCAGCGAGCGGGCGGTCTCCTGGATGCGGAGGATCTTCTCCACCGTGCGGGCACCCCAGCTCCCGGCCTTCACCGTGGAGTCGTTGGCCATGATGGCCACCGTGCGGCCCGCCACCTTGCCCAGGCCGATGACGACGCCATCCGAGGGCAGCTCCGGGTCCAGGTTGTTGGCGAGCTTCGCGTCCTCGACGAAGGAACCCTCGTCGACGAGCAAGCGGATGCGCTCGCGCGCGAACAGCTTGCCGGCCTCCTGGTTCTTCGCGTGGTACTTCTGCGCGCCACCCTTCTCCACCTGGGCGATCTTCTCCAGCAGCTTCGAGTCTTGGGACATGGCCCGGGCGACATAGCAGAAAGGCTCCCAACTGGCTGCTCTCTCACCAAGGGCACGACGCACCCTGTCAGCCAGGCCATGACGCGCTGAGCGAACCCCTGGGTCCGGGGGATGCCGGCACGGGCTCACCTGCCTACCTTCAACCCTCGAGGGAGACGCTCCGCGACGCGGCGCGTCCCCGGGCAGCACCGGCTCTGGAGGGATGCATGTTCGCGAAGAAAAAGGCGATGTGGACGGCGAAGGGATTGGCCAAGAGCGAGCTGTACCGGAAGTGGATGGCTCACAAGCTCCTCAACGAGCTTCCGCGCGTGGCCCGGGAGCGGTGGGACGAATTCGACCCGGATGATGCGCTGCGCCACGTGGGGCTG
Organism: Myxococcus stipitatus DSM 14675; assembly: GCF_000331735.1. Lineage (GTDB taxonomy): Bacteria > Myxococcota > Myxococcia > Myxococcales > Myxococcaceae > Myxococcus > Myxococcus stipitatus. The sequence continues at coordinate 5,354,942 of NC_020126.1, forward strand.
ACGACCTACAAGCCGGGCCGCGCCGGCGTGGGCGGGCTGGGCCTGTTCCTCCTGGGCGCGGTGGCGGGCGGCGTCGTCGCGCTCCTGCTCACGCCGAAGACGGGCGATGACTTCCGCACCACCGTCAAGGACAAGGCCATGGGCTACATGAACAAGCAGAACATCGGCCTGGCGCCGGAGAAGAGCGCCAGCGCCTGAGGCAGCGGGGAGCTCGCGCGGAACGTCGCTCGCTCTCCGCGCGTGAGGGCAAAGCGAGGGGCCGCGGGAGCTCCGTCAGGACATCGAGGGCGGGGGCCGGAGATCCAGGCCGCCGCCCTTCGTGTCTTCAGCGCCCCTTGTAGACGGGGGGGCGCTTCTCCGCGAACGCGCGAAGGCCCTCGAGCCGGTCCTCCGTCTTGAGGATCTCCTCGTACTTGCGCAGCTCCAGCGCGAGGGCGTCATCCAGCTCCAGGCCCGTGCCCTCGTCGATGGCGTGCTTGGCGGTGGCCACCGCGATGGGGGCGTTCTCCACCACGGACTCGGCCAGGGTGTGCGCCACCTCCAGCAGGTGCCCCTCGGGCGCGAGCCGGTTGACCAGTCCCATGGCGAAGGCCTCGGCCGCGTTGAGGCGGCGCGCCGTGAGGATGAGGTCCTTGGCGCGGCCCGGCCCCACCAGCCGCGTCAGGCGCTGCGTGCCGCCGCCTCCGGGGATGATGCCCAGCTTCACCTCCGTCAGGCCCAGCTCGGCCGCGGGCGCCGCCACGCGCAGGTCACACGCGAGCGCCAGCTCCGTGCCACCACCGAAGGCCGCGCCGTTGACGGCGGCGATGAAGACACAGTCGCTCTTCTCGATGGCGCGGAACGTCCGGCGCAGTCCGTCCAGGAACGCGCGGACCTCGGACTCCGACATGCCGGCGCGCTCCTTGAGGTCCGCGCCCGCGCAGAAGGCCTTGTCGCCCGCACCGGTGATGACCACCGCGCGCACCTGGTGCCCCGAGGACACGCGCTCGACGAGTGCTCCCAGCTCCTGGAGCATCGCGCGGCTGATGGCATTGCGGCGGCCCTCGCCGTCAATGGTCCAGATCTCGATGGCTCCGCGTGCGTCGACCTTGAATTCCGGCATATCCGCTCCCCTTCCAGGGCCCGCTCGGCGGGTCGCCCTGGGACGCGGCAGAGTGCGGTGGGAAGGCGGGTCTGGCAAGGCGGAAACGGTTAGCATCCCCTCATGCCTTCGCCACGCACCGTGCTCCGACAGCTCGCCCCTTGGGCCTCCTGGCTGCCCTTCACCCTGGCCCTGGCTGCCGCCCTCCTCCTCCCCCTGGAGTCGCTCGCGAGAACCGGTGGCGGCGAGCACTACAAGAGCTCCTCCGACAACCGCGACAGCGGCGGCGGAGATGGCCTGCCCCTGTGGATCCTCTTCGAGCTGGTCCGCATGGTGTTCCGGTACCCGAAGGTGATGATTCCGCTGCTCGTGCTCGGCGGTGTCGTCTACTGGCTGTACCGGCGCAACCTCCACCCGGATGCCACCACGCGCAAGGCGCTGGACCAGTACGAGGCGGAGCGCCGCACCCAGGTCACCTCGAGCGATGTGTCCGGCTGGGTCAACGCCCTCAAGCTGAGGGACCCGGCCTTCGAGCTGGAGCCCGTGCTCGGCAAGGTGCGCCGGCTGTTCCTCGACACGCAGCGTGCCTGGTTCCAGCGCGACATGACGCCGGTGCGGCCCTTCCTCTCGGACGCGACGTGGCAGCGCTTCGGCGTGCAGCTCCGGCTCATCGACGCGCAGGGCGTGCGCGACGCCATCACCGACGTGGAGGTCCTCGACCTCCAGCTCATCGGCCTGGAGCAGAGCGAGTGGTTCGACAGCATCCAGGTCCGAGTCCACGCCCGCATGCGCGACACGGACGTGCCCGCGAAGTTCACCGATGCGCAGGCGACCGACGCCGCGCGCAAGGCGCCCATGGAGTCCTTCACGGAGGTGTGGACCTTCGTGCGCAAGCCCGGCGCGCAGACGCGCATCGGCGCGGACCTGTTCCAGGGCAAGTGCCCCAACTGTGGCGCCCCGTTCCAGGGCGGAGCCGCGAACCAGTGCGAGTTCTGCAACGCGGTGGTCAACTCGGGCAACTACGACTGGACGCTCTCCGAAATCACGCAGGGCGTGGAGCACTCGCGCTACCACCGGCCCGTGGATGGGCTGCTGCAGGCGCGCCAGTCGGACCCGGCGCTCAACGTGGAGGTGCTCGAGGACCGCGCCTCGCTGCTGTTCTGGAAGTGGATTGATGCCCAGAGCCGAGGCGACACGACGGGGCTCTCCAAGGTGGCCACGCCGGAGGCGGTCGGGACGCTGGGCTCGGAGCTGGAGGGCCTGCGGCGCCAGGGCCGTCGCCGCGTGTTCCTGGAGTGCGCCGTGGGCTCCGTGGACGTGCGTGCGTTGGAGCTGGACCCTCGGGGGCTGGACCGGGCCCACGTGGAGATTCGCTGGAGCGCACAGACAGGGGTGGGCCCCATCGGCGAGCGCCCGCCTCGGCTCCCCACGGTGCCGCAGCGCTTCGTCTTCACGCTGGTCCGCAAGCACGGCGCCCAGACGAACTCCGCCAACGGCATGTCCACGGACCGCTGCCCGCAGTGCAACGCGCCGCTCACCAACAGCGCCGCCACCTCGTGCGAGTTCTGCGGCACGCAGCTCGCGAACGGGGACCGGGACTGGGTGCTCGCGTCCGCCCTCCCCTTCGAGGCCTGGAACGCTCGCGAGGCCGCGAGCTTCCGCGCGATGCCGCCCCGGGCCGCGGCGGCCAGGCCTTCGCGCCATGATGAAGGCCAGGCGCCTCGAGCCCGCACGGGCACGGACGTGGTGATGGATGTCCAGGAGCGCCAGCGGCTGCTCTACATGATGGCCGCCATCGCCGCCGCGGATGGGACTGTCACCAGCGCCGAGCGTCGGATGCTGAAGCTGTGCGCGGAGCGTTGGAACGTGGAGTGGGCCCAGGTCGAGATGGCCCTCAACGCCGGGCCGCAGCTCTTCGACCGGCTCCTGACCCGAGGCAGCCCCGAGGCCGAGGTCTTCCTGCGAAACATCGTCGAGATGGCCCTGGTGGACGGACGCATCGACCGCAAGGAGCGGCGGATGCTCGAGTCCGCCGCCGAGCACCTGGGCCTCCAGGAGCAGCTCGCCTCGATGCTCGTCGACCACTGACCAGCAGCGTGAGGGCCCTGGGAACCCGGACTCTCCGTATGATTACGGAGAGTGAAATCCAGCCCACTCCCGGCACTCAGGGGGTGGGAGGCTTCTCTGGCTGGTAGGTCTGGATGACGCCCTGCACGCGGTCCGTCACGGACTGGAGGGCCCAGGTGGCGGCCGTCGCGGCGTCCAGGCGCGCCAGGGTCTCCGCCATCATCGTGGAGAGGTCATTCACGGCCCCGAAGAGCTGGGAGACACCCGCGGCCTGCTGCCCCACCGCGGCGGAGATGCGGCGAACGCTGTCGGTGCTGTTGTCCATCATCGACGAGAGTCCCCGCAGGCTCTCTCCCGACGCGCGCACCACTTCCAGGTCCTGCGCCATCCGGTCGGAGCCCCTGCGGCTCAGGTCCACCACCGTGTTGATGGACTTGAGCGTGTCATCGAGGATGACGCGCACCTCCTTCGTGGCCTCCTGCGACTGGCGCGCGAGGCGGCGCATCTCCGTCGCGACGACCGCGAAGCCTCGCCCCTTCTCGCCCGAGCGCGCGGCCTCGATGGCGGCGTTGATGGCCACCATGTTGGACTGGTCCGCCAGGTCCTTCACGGTGGAGGCGACGGCGGTGAGCTGACGGGCCCGAGCCCCCAGTCCCTCGAGCTGACTCGACAGCAGGGTGGCCTGCTCGCGGATGCCCTCCAGCCCTCGCATGCTCTTGCCGATCATCGCCTGCGCGGAGGCTCCCGCATCCCCCGCCTGCGTCGTGGACTCGAGGATGACCTCCGCCTGCCGCGCGGCCACCTCGGACGTGCGCTGGATCTCCGTCGCCGTCACCTGCGTCTCCGTCAGGGCCTGCGCCTGACGCGACAACATGCGCCGCTGCTCCTCGGTCGACGCGCTCAGCGCGCGCACCGCATCCGTCAGGTGGCGGGTGGAGTCCACGAGCGGCTCCACCACTCGCGCCTGGACCTCTCCCTGCACCAGCTCCAGCCGCGCCTGACGAGACGCCAGGTCCCTCAAGTCCCGCAGGCCGCTGCGGCAGGTGAGGATGAGGAAGACGAGCTCGAACACCACCCACCCCGCATGCTCCAGCGGGCGCAGCATGCTCACCAGGCTCGTGCCGAAGATGGACTCGGGCCAGAAGAGGCCGCGCGCCACGTGGTCCACCACGACGACGCCGGCGTAGATGAACAGCACCCGGACGTCCCGGTACACGGCCAGGAAGGCCAGCGAACCGAAGACGTGGAAGTGTGTCTCGATGCGGCCATCCGTGAGGTGGATGAGCAGCGCGGACGTCAGCGCCTGGGCCACGGCGATGGAGAAGCGGGTGGAGGGGCTCCCGGGGCGCAGCAGGCTCAGCGTCACCGGGAGGCTCGCGACGATGAAGCCGAGCACTCCCGCGGCCCAGACGTGGGGATGCACCTGGCTGGAGGTCCCCTCCCAGGTCCGAGGCGACAGCACCAGCGCGGTGACAAGCCCGCCCAGCCACTGGAGCCCCATCAGCACCGCGAACATCCGGTCCGTCCGGCGGCTGAGGGCGTTTTGATGCTCGTCGAAGATGTCCCGCGAGCGTCGCGCGAGGGCCTCCGCGTCGACCGTGTGCGTCATGAAGCCATTTCCCGGGTGCGAATGCAGGGTCGTTTCTACCCCAGGCTACCAGCCGCGTCGCATCACGGGAACCGCTGTCGAAAACTTACGAAGTCACCACCCCACCTCCACGAACCCAGCCAATCAGGCTCGCTCATGGAGGAGGCAGGCGGGCGCGCGCCCCGCCGCTCAGGTCTGCGCGCGCCGAGAGGCCTTCTTCTCCCGCTCACCCAGCGCGGCCTGGAGGTACTTGCCCGCCAGCTTGCGGCCGATGAGCTCCTGGGCGATCTCGCCCGCTTCGACGAGCCGATCCAGGTTGATGCCCGTGTCCACGCCCATGCCGTGGAACATGAAGACGGCATCCTCCGTGGCCAGGTTGCCCGCGGCCCCAGGGGCATAGGGACAGCCGCCGAGTCCACCGATGCTCGCGTCGAACGTCGTCACGCCGGCCGCCAGGCCCACGAGCGAGTTGGCCAGCGCGGTTCCGCGCGTGTCGTGCAGGTGCAGCGCGAGCTTCTCCACGGGAATGTGCTGGAGCAGCGCGCCGAGGATCTCCTCCGTCTGCCGGGGCGTCCCCACGCCGATCGTATCGCCCAGGCTGAGCTGGTAGATGCCCGCGTCCACCAGGTAGCGGCAGATGTCCACCACGCGCTCCACGGGGACATGGCCCTCGTAGGGGCAGCCCCAGACCGTGGAGAGGTAGCCTCGCACGCGCATCCCGGCCTGGAGCGCGGCGCCGGTGACTTCGCGCGCGCTCGCCATGGCCTCGGCGATGGTCTTGTTGATGTTCTTCTTGGAGTGGGCCTCGGAGGCGGAGATGAAGACCGCGGCCTCCTCGAGGCCCGCGTCCTTCGCGCGCTCCAGGCCCTTGAGGTTGGGCACCAGCGCGGAGAACACGACACCCTCGCGCCGCCCCACCAGCTTCAGCAACTCCTCCGCGTCCGCCAGCTGGGGAATCCACTTGGGCGAGACGAACGAGGTGACCTCGATGCGCTTCTCACCCGCGCTCACCAGCGCGTCGATGAGCCGCGCCTTGTCTCGCGTGGGCAGCGTGCGCAGCTCGTTCTGCAAGCCATCGCGAGGCCCCACTTCGTACACTTCGACCTGCTTCGGAAGCTGGCCTAGCAGGGTACCGCGCGCTCGTGAATGTGGGGTCTCAGCCATCTCGAAGCACCGCTCCAACAATCAGGTCGGCAGACAACTGCGTCAGCGGCTCACCGTCGAGACCGCCGTGTACCCAGGCGATTGAAAACCCGGTGCTTTCCAACAGCCCGGCAAGTTCCGCAAGGGGATAGTAACGAATGGCGTAGCACGCAGACAGGACTCGGCCATCCTTCAGCGTCAACGTCCGCCGCCCCACGTCGCGTCCGGTGGACACGTCGAACTGGCTCTCCTCTTCCAGCACGGCGCCGTCGGGGAGCCTCCGTTGGAAGGCGGCGCGGGGTGACGCGGCGAGCCGCTCATGCGGCACCGTGTGAAACACCAGTCGCCCTCCTCGCTTCATCGCCCGAGCCACCTCTCGGAGGATGCCCACGTGCTCGTCGTCCGTGAAGGCGAACAGCGTGGAGTACCAGGCGTAGGCTCCCGACAGCGTCCCGTCCTGGAACGGCAGCGCGCGGAGATCTCCTCGGACGACGGGGAAGCCACGGCGCCGCATCGACAGCGAGAGCGCGTCGTTCTCCAGGCCGATGATGCGCTGCGCCAGCGGCCCCGAGGCGTTGAGTCGCGAGGCATGTCGCCCATGGCCACAGCCCAGGTCCGCGATGAAGCCGGAGCCCGGTGCGTCAGTGAACGCGCGCGCGAGATAGTCCGCCTCTCGCGCCGTGACTGCTTCGGAGAGGAACGGCAACGTGCTGCGCAGATACAGCTCGCCGAAGAAGTCCACGCGAACACGCGGTGGCCGGGGAGTACGGCACCGCCCTCCTCTCGGAGGGATGTAGCAACCGCGCTCGGGCGTCGCAATGAACCGGACGCGGGCCTGCGAAGTCAGCGCCGGGGCGTGAGCTTCGCGCGCAGCCTCCGAGAGGCCTCGTCGAGCACCGCGTCCGTCTTGCAGAACGCGAACCGGGCGAGCCCCTGTCCCAGATGCCGGTGCTCCGGACTGTAGAAGACACTCGGGGGAATGGCCGCCACGCCCACCTCCGAGACGAGGTGCCGGCAGAACGCCACGTCATCGGCGAAGCCGAAGCCAGCGATGTCCGCGAGGATGAAGTAGCTACCGTCCGGTAGGTAGGCTTTCAGCCCCGCCTCGCGCAGCCCCGCCATCAAGCGCTCACGTCGGGCGAGGTACGCCGCCGCCAGGTCCGTGAAGTAGGCCTCTGGCAGTCGGAGCGCCGCCGCCATGGCCGCCTGGAGGGGGGACGCGGTGGCGAAGGTCACGAACTGGTGCGCGCGCTGGATGGCATCACGCAAGGCGGGCGGCGCGATGATCCACCCCACCTTCCAGCCCGTGAGGCTGAAGCTCTTGCCTCCGCTGCTCACCGTCACCGTCCGGTCCGCCAGCGAGGGCACCGTTGCTGGACGCACGTGGCGCGCGGGCGCGAAGGTGATGTGCTCGTAGACTTCGTCCGACAGCACCTTCACGTCGTGCTCGGCGCACAGCGCGCCAATCCGCTCCAGCTCCTCGCGCGTGAAGACCTTGCCCGTGGGGTTGTGCGGCGTGTTGAGGATGAGCAGCCTCGTGCGGGGCCCGATGGCCGCGCGCAGCTCGTCCCAGTCGAACCACCACTGCGCATGTGCCGCATCGGGCGGACGCAGCGGAACCCAGCGCGGCGTGGCTCCGACGAAGGTGATGTTCGCGTCGTACGAGTCGTAGAACGGCTCGAAGGCGACCACCTCGTCCCCGGGGTCCACCAAGCCGAGCAACACATCGAGGATGGCCTCGGTGGCGCCGCTGGTCACCGTCACCATGGTGTCCGGGTCCACCGTCTGGCCGTGGAAGCGCGCGGCGTGCTCGGCGATGGCCACGCGCAAGTCCCGTGCGCCCGTGGTGATGGCGTACTGGTTGACGCCCTCGCGGATGGCTCGCTGCGCGGCCTCCTTGACGGCATCGGGCCCGTCGAAGTCGGGGAACCCCTGCCCCAGGTTCACCGCGCCGTGCTTCTGCGCCAGCGCGCTGAACTCCGAGAAGACAGTGGTGCCAAACCGGGACACGCGCTGCGACAACACGGACCTGGACATGGAGGCTCCCGAGGGCCGGCGTGGGTCGCCGGGCCGGACTCAGGGGCGCAAGATAGCGTCAGCCGGGACGGAACGCCCGGCCCTCTCGCTCTCGCGCTGCCGCGCCGCTCGGGTCAGCGCCGCGGACAGGCCCACCACCACCATCACCAGCGGCACCGCGCACAGCAGGTCCGTGGCGTAGTGGAAGCGCCCGGCCAGCGTCGCGATGATGAGGCCGATGCCCGGGAGCAACATGACCCAGAACAGCTTCCGCGAGAACCGCCACGCGTAGAAGAGCACCACCAGCGTGGTGCCCGTGTGCCCTGACGGGAAGCAGTCTCGCGCGAACGGCGGGCGCCGCATCAGCGAGTCGAGCAACGGCGTCAGCGTGCCCTGCAGCGGCCCGGAGAACGAGTCGATGAGGAAGTAGCGCGGCCCCACCGCTGGCACCAGCGAGTAGGCGGAGTAGTTCAGGATGAAGAGCAGCCCCAGCCCCAGCAGGTACTCGTCGAACTCCGCCGAAGCGGAGGTCCGCCCCCGGGCGTACAGCCCGAACCCCAGCACCAGCGGCCAGACGAAGTGGCCGTAGTAGCAGATCATCAGCACGTCGTTGAGCCACGGAGGAACGACGTGCGCGAGCACCACCGACGCCTGGAACCCGAAGATGCGCTGGTCCGCGGCCACGAGCTGCGCGTCGCGGAGGAAGGGATTGAGCGTGTCGACCACGGGCGTGAGCCAGCCGTGGGTGAGCACCGCCACCGGGAGCAGCCAGAAGTCCGCGACGACGCGCAGCAGCCGGTTCCGAGGGAAGTACGACTCCAGGGTCCGCAGGACCAGCGGGCCCGCGGCCATGAAGGCGAAGAGGCCCGCACAGTTGAGCGAGTCAGGGGCCCATCGCCCCGGCCCCAGCAGCACCAGGGCCGCGATGGAGCAGGCGGCCACGATGATGAGGTCCACCGCGTTCAGTCGAACCAGAGCCTCCCGGGCCCCCTTCGCCGGGACGGAGCCACGCGGACTTTGAAAGGTCACGAGACTCACGCCGATTTCCGCTCCCCCGATGACTCGGCCTTCGCGCCGGCCACTTCGAGCTCCAGACTCTGGACGACGGTACCCTCCCGCCCGGCCGACCCCTTTCTCCCCTTCCAGCGCTCCAGGAGAGCAAGCAGTGCGGGGAAGAAGACCGTGGTCCCCAAGAAGGTGCACACGACCCCGAGCAGCGCAATCTGTCCGATGCTGCGCAGCCCCTGGTGGTTGGCGACCAGCAGCGCTCCGTAGCCCGCCGCGTTCGACAGGGTGGCCACCACGGCCGCCAGCCCCGTGTGCCGCACCACCTTGCCGAGCGAGCCGGGGCCCTCCTCCTCGTACCGGTGGTACAGGTGGATGGAGTTGTCCACCGCGATGGCCAGCAGGTTCGGCAGCACCACCGCGTTGATGAAATTCAGTTGCACGTCGAAAAGATACATGCCGCCCGCCAGGCATGTCATGCCCAGGAACAGCGGCCCCGTCACCAGCAGCGCCCGCTTCAAGCTGCGCAGGCTGATGAGGATGACCCCGAACACCACCGCGGCGGCGGACCACAGGATGAGCGGGCCATCTCCTCGCACCAGGGCGAAGATGCGCGCGGCGATGCGGTTGCTGTCCAGCACGGACATGTCCACGCCCCGCGCCGTCGCCGCCTCCACCACCTGGTCAATCTGCGCGGCCCACCGCTTGAGGTCCTCGGTGTCGTAGTTGGACACCGACGGGAACAGCAGCAGGAAGGTCCCCTTGCCGTCGGTCGCCTCGAAGCGGCGGCGGACCTCCACCGGCAACGCGTCCAGCCCATAGGGCTTGGCGTCCACCATGCGCTGGAAGTCCTTCAGGCGAGGCTCCTCCTGCACGGACTCGGGCAGCCCCTGGAGCAGCGTGCGGATGCCGGAGATCTCCACCTCCCGGCGCTTCAGGTCCCCAGGCACCAGGTCGTTCAGCGACGTGGTGCGGAGGAACACGGAGTCAGCGCCATTGCGCTTCTTCACCTCCGCGATGATCTCCTCCACCTTCGCCGCCTGGGCCAGGTCGTCGACCAGGAAGATGGCGGGATTGAGCGGCTGCCCGAGCTGCGCGGTGACATGGTCGTCCAGCCGCGAGGCCGGCGAGTCACCCTTCAGCTTGCGCATGTCCGTCTCGAAGCCCAACCGAGGCGCGATGGCCACCGAGAACCCGGCGAGCCCCACCACCACCAGCGCGATCAGCGCGATGACCGGCGTGGGCCACCGCTTCCACTGGCGCTCCGGAGCCGAGGGCGCGGCCTGGACCTCGGCCGCCGCGGCGGGAGCATCCTCCTTGCGCGCGGGACGGAGCCGCTCGGCGATGGCGAGCAGCGAGGGCCCCAGGCCATACGCCGCCAGCACCGCGAGCAGCACCCCCAGGCCCGCGAGGAAGCCGAACTGGTTGAAGGCGTGGAACTGCGCCAGCAAGAGCACGAAGAAGGCCGCCGCGTTCGTCACCGCCGAGGTGAGCGCGCCGCTGAAGGTGCCACCCACGGCCATGGCCAGCGCGTCGCGGGACGAGCGCGTCCTCCGCTCCTCCCAGTAGCGCATGCACAGGTGCACGCCGTACTCGATGCCCAGGCCGATGAGGATGGCCACCAGGAAGCCCGTCACCACGTTGAGGTGGCCGATGGCGAGCCAGGCGACGCCGAACGTCACCACCAGTCCCACCATCACCGGCACCCCCACCACCAGCAGCGCGGAGACGCGCCGGGTGGCCAGCAGGATGAGCCCCACCGCGATGAGCGCCGACAGCAGGCCCGAACGCGAGAGGTCCTGGCGCATCACCGCGTCTTCCTCGATGCGGTTCTGGAAGTTGCCCGTCGCCTCCAGCTTCACGGCCGGGAAGCGCTCCGAGGCGAGCGTCCGTCCCGTCCCCATCGCCAGCTCCACGAAGCGGCGCGCGAAGTCCAGATCGCCCGCCGTCCCCATGGGCTTCACCATGAGGTAGACCTCCGTACCGTCCGCGTTGGCCAGGTGCTCCCGCATGGACACGTCGGGCGAGTGCTTGCGGGCAATCTCGTCGAAGGTGGGCGGCGGAGGGGTGGCTCCCAGATCGATGTAGAAGGGGTTCGCCTGCTGCCGCTCGTAACGAACCCGTGCCGTCAGGTCCTCACGCAGCTGGGTCAGCTTTTCCACTGGCAGTAGCAGCAGGCCGTGGCGCTGGAAGAACTCCACATCGTAGCTGTGCTCGACGTAGCGGACCTCGGGGAGGGCTTCCAGGCGAGCTTGAAGCTCTTTCGCGTAAGCCTTGAGCCGCTCCGGCGTGTCTCCCTTCGCCAGGATGACGAGGTACCCGTCCCCGCCTGCCTTCTGTGACACGCGTGTCAGATCTTGAACTTCCCGGGCGCCCTGCGGCAGCAGCTCGACAAAAGAGCCGCGAAACTCCAACCGCGACGCCAGCGCCATACCTCCGATGGACAGCAATACGGAGACCAGCAGCACGTACCAGGGCCGGGAGACCGCCGTCTGGATGAAGCCTTCGAACAACCGTTGCCGCAGAGACCTGGCCACCGTCCACTCCTCGATAAACGCCGGGCCTAGCAAGTTCCCGGCCAAGCGTAGCCCCTGGAAACAACGGACAGCCCCTTCCAGTATTGACTGGAAGACGATGTGGGTCGGCGGGGTGCCACCAATGCCACGGTGCTGTCAAGCAGCGGAGGACAGCGGCACTCTTGCCCGGGCTTCAAGCAACAGTCGGCGCCTTGACACTGCCCCTCCGCCTCTTTATTCACGGCCCCGCGTCCCCCGTGGGAGGTCGCCGGACGCATGGTTGCCCCCGGCTCGGAACGAGCCCTGCATGGTGAGCGGCGACCTGGTTTCGCATCCGCCCGAGAGGCGACAAATCCTCCCCCGACGCAGACTCAAAGAAAGACCACCATGAGCGACGTCTTCGACAAGTGCAGCAACTGGAAGGACTACCGCATCGCGAAGGCCACCGGCCTCTACCCGTATTTCCGCGTCATCGAGGCGTCTCACGGCGCCACCGAGGTGGAGATCGAAGGCAAGCGGGTGATCATGGTCGGCTCCAACAACTATCTCGGACTCTCCTCTGACCCGCGCGTCAAGGAAGCCGCCATCAAGGCGACCGAGAAGTTCGGGACGACGTGTTCGGGTTCGAGATTGCTCAACGGCACGCTCGCGCTCCATGAGGAACTGGAGGGGCGGCTCGCCAAATTCCTCAACCGCGAATCCGCCATCGTCATCTCCACCGGATTCCAGACCAACCTGGCGCTGGCCTCCATCCTGGGCCGACACGACATCGTCTTCAGCGACCGGGCCAACCACGCGTCGCTGGTCGACGGCATCCGTCTGTCCTTCGCGACCGAGCGCAAGTTCCGCCACAACGACATGGACCACCTGGAGCAGTTGCTCTCCCAGGCGGATCCCGGCGCGGGGAAGATCATCATCACCGACGGCGTGTTCTCCATGGAGGGAGACGTCTGCAACCTGCCGCGCATCGCGGAGCTGGCGAAGCAGTACAACGCCCGGGTGATGACGGATGACGCCCACGCCATGGGCGTGCTGGGCGACAAGGGCCGCGGCACCTCGGAGTACTTCGGCCTGGAGAAGGAGACGGACCTCGTCATGGGGACGTTCTCCAAGAGCTTCGCGTCCCTGGGCGGCGTGCTCGCGGGTCCCTTCGACGTCATCAACTACATCCGCCACAAGTCGCGCTCGGTCATCTTCTCCGCGTCCATGACGCCGGCATCCATCGCCTCGGCGCTCAAGGCGCTGGAGATCATCGAGGCGGAGCCCCAGCGTCGCGCCCGGCTGCTCGACATCGCCGAGAAGATGCACAACGGCTTCCGCGCCATGGGCTTTGACACCGGCGTGTCCGTGACGCCCGTCGTTCCGGTCCACATCGGCGACCAGGTGAAGTGTTTCCGCTTCTGGCGCGCGCTGCACGAGGCGGGCGTCTTCGCCAACCCGGTCATCCCCCCGGCGGTCGAGGCGGGCCACGCGCTCATCCGCACGTCGTTCATGGCCACGCACACGGACGCGCAGCTGGACCGCGTGCTGGACACCTTCGAGACCATCGGCCGGAAGCTGGGCGTGATTCCGGAGACGCGTCCCACGGTGTACGAGCCTGTGCAGATTGCCCGGCCGGGCACGTCGGTGCGCTCCAACAAGGCGAGCGACAAGTGGGCGGCGGGCTCCGCGGGCCTGCTCGCGGACAAGGGCGGCCTCACGCTGGATCAGCTCTCTCGCATGTCGTCGCGCGAGATGGCCGGCAAGCTCTTCGACGCGGTGGAGCAGCTCACCTGGCGAGCGGCCAACCTCCAGCCCGAGGACCTGCGCCAGCTGCGCGCGGCGCCCATGAAGCTGTGGGAGAAGCGCGGCGAGATTCCCGGCCTCCTGCTGGAGAAGGGCGCCAACTTCTTCCTGCGCAACGGCACCGACGGCAACTCCGCCGAGAGGACCTGAGCCACTTATGGCCCTACCCGCCGAGCCCCCCGCAGCACAGCCTTCCCTTCCTCCCCTCGCCCCGGATGTCCTCGTGACGCCGGTGCGGGACGCCGCGTCGCGGATGGCCTTCATCCGCTTCCCGGCCTCGCTCTACGCGGGAGATCCGAACTGGGTTCCCCCGCTGGAGATGGAGCGCAAGGACTTCCTCGACCCGAAGAAGAACCCCTTCTTCGAGTACGGGGAGGTGGAGCTGTTCCTCGCGCGCCGGGGGCAGGAGGTGGTGGGACGCATCGCCGCCATCCGCAATCCGCGCCACCAGGAGATTCACGGCACGAAGGAGGGCTTCTTCGGCCTCTTCGAGTGCGTGAATGACGGGGGCGTCACGCGCATGCTGCTCGAGGCCGCGGGGGCCTGGCTCAAGGAGCGGGGCCTGGACGCCATGCTGGGGCCGGCCAACTTCTCGTCCAACCAGGACTGGGGGTTGCTCGTCGAGGGCTACGACACGCCTCCGGCCATCATGATGCCGTACAACCCGCCGTACTACGCGACGCTGCTGGAGTCGTGCGGGTTGGTGAAGGCGAAGGACCTCTTCGCATTCGAGCTGTCCGCCTCCGCGGAGCCGCCCGAGAAGGTGGTTCGCATCGCGGAGAAGATGCGCCAGCGCGAGGGCATCACCGTGCGCGCGGTGAACCTCAAGGACTTCGCCAACGAGGTCGAGCGCATCCGCGACATCTACAACTCCGCATGGGAGAAGAACTGGGGCTTCGTGCCCTTCACGGACCGGGAGTTCGACCACCTGGCCAAGGACATGAAGGCCATCGTCCGGCCGGAGCTGGTGCTCATCGCCGAGGTGAAGGGCGAGCCCGTGGCCTTCTCCATGACGTTGCCGGACGCCAACCAGGCCCTCAAGGCGGCCAACGGACGGCTGACGACGTTCGGTCTCCCCATCGGCCTGGTGAAGCTGGTGCTGGCCTCGCGCCGCATCGACCGGCTGCGCCTCATCACCCTCGGCATCAAGGAGGGCTACCGGCGCCGGGGCCTGGACGCCATTCTCTACCTGGACACGCTGCGCACCGCGCACCAGCTCGGCTATTCGGGCGGTGAGATCTCCTGGACGCTCGAGGACAACCACCTCGTCAACCGCGCCATCGAGTCGATGGGCGGCAAGCGCTCCAAGGCGTACCGCATCTACCAGCGCCCGCTGTAATCCTCAGGGAGTCCTGTCGTGCGTTTCCTGCTGACCGGAGGCACCGGCTTCATCGGCCAGCGGCTCGCGAGCCGCATCATCGAGCGAGGCGACTCGCTCACCGCGCTCGTGCGCCCCAGCTCTCGGCGTGACGCCCTGGCGGCGCTCGGCGCGCAGTTCGCGGTGGGCGACCTCACGACGGGCGAAGGCCTGGCCGAGGCTGTCCGCGACGTCGACTGTGTCCTGCACCTGGCCGGAGTCACCAAGGCCCGGGAGCCCGCGGGCTACTTCGAGGGCAATGCGAACGGCACCCGCCGCGTCGCGGAGGCGATGGCCGCCCTCCCCCGCCCTCCCCGACTCGTCTACTGCTCGTCCCTGGCCGCCGCCGGGCCCTCCACGCCGCAGCGCCCTCGCCGCGAGGAGGACACTCCCGCGCCCGTCTCCACCTACGGCCGCAGCAAGCTGGGCGGCGAAGAGGCCGTGCGCGAGCTCGCGGACCGGGTGCCCTCCGTCATCGTCCGGCCCCCCATGGTCTACGGCCCGGGCGACGCGGAGTTCATCCCCTCCGTCATGCCCATGGCCCGAAGGGGCCTGGCGCTCAAGAGCGGCTTCGGCCCCAAGCGCTACTCCCTCATCCACGTGGATGACCTGAACACCACGCTGCTCGCCGCCGCCGAGCGAGGCCTCACGCTGGACAAGTCCGACCCGGCGCGAGGCGTCTACACCGTGTCCGACGGGCGCGAGTACACGTGGGAGGAGATCTGCGCCGCGGTGGCTCGAGCCATGGGCCGTAGGCCGCCCACCGTGCTGCCCATGCCGGACAGCCTGAGCTACCTCATCGGGCTCGGCTCCGAGGCCGTCGCGCGGCTCCGTGGCACCATCCCCATCCTCAACCGGGACAAGGTCCGGGAGATGACGTGCCCCTCGTGGACGTGCACCACCGAGCGCGCGTCGCGTGAGCTGGGCTTCGCGCCCACCATTCCGCTGGACCGGGGACTCCTCGAGACGCTCGCGTCGTATCAAAGGGCCGCTCTCGCCCTGCCCTGAAACGCCGAAGGCCGAGGCCCCTCCTGAGAGGGAACCTCGGCCTGGGTGCTTCAGGGGTTCAGCGCGGAGAAGGCCCGCTCACTTCCCGGGGCCGGCGGAGCCACCCGTCGCGGAGGAGCCCTTCGCGGACTGCGCCGCGTTCTCCTTCTCGAGCTGTGCCCGCTTGGTCTTCAAGGTGGAGAGCAGCCCGTCGAAGCCCTTGGTGCCCAGCAGCTTCTGGAACTGACCCTTGTAGGTGTCCACGAGGGACACCTCATCCGTGACGACGTCGTAGATGCGCCAGTCCGCCTTCGCCGTCTGCTTGTACAAGCGGTAGTCGACGGGAATCTGGTCCTTCTTGAGGGTGAGCGTGGTGTTGACGGTCGCCTCGGTGCCCTCGACGGACTCCTTGCCGTACTTCACGTCCGCCTGGGCCTGGCCAATGGCCTTCTGGGCATAGGACGCACGCAGGAGCCCCGTCATCGTCTCGGAGAAGTCCTTGCGCTGAGCGGGCGTGAGGGACGTCCACGTCTTGTCACCCAGGGCGCGCTTCGCCAGCTCCTGGAAGTCGACGAACTTCTCGACGACGGTGGCGAGTGACTCGACGGTGGCGCCGGGGGCGTTGGCTGCTCGCTGGACATCCGCGTTCCCGGACTTGACGACAGTGAGGGGAGTGGGCGCCGCGGCAAGCAAGGTGGCGGCAAGCAGGGAAGCAATCATGAGATTCGACTCCGTGAAGGAGGACGGTACAGCGGACAGACGCGAGGGCCCGATTATTCACCCGGGGCCGGGGGCGTTCCCGTCACACGCGCGAGAGCCGCCATTCCCAACCGGACGTCGAACCAGCTCTTCGCCCGGTCGCCTGTAACCTGTGCATAGGCGGTGAAAGCGTCCACCAAATCGCGCGTCTCGCCCGTCCCCAGGTCGAACGCGGCGAAGGCGGCCGTCACCCAGCGGCGAGCGCTCTTCTCGGCATCGGTGAAGGCGCGGGCCTTGGCCCACGCGGCCACCAGCTCTCCGTGCACCTTCGTCACTTCCAGCCGGATGCCGGCGCGAATCTGCTTCTCCTGGGCGCGAAGCTTGTCGAGCTCCGCCCGCGCCTGGTCGAGCTGCGCGTCCTTGATGGGGATATCGAAGGTGCCCCGCATCACCAGGCCCAGCCCGGCGGTGCGGTCGTTGTAGGGGTCGAACGCGAACGGGTTCTTCTGTCGCGTCGCGCTGGTGGTGTAGCGGACGTCGTAGAAGCCCGCGAGTCCCAGGTCCGGGAAGTAGCTGCGCTCGCGGATGAACACTTCCGCCTCGCGCGCGATGATTCCGGCGGCAATGGCGGTGAGCTCCGGCCGGTAGTTCTCGGCCAGGGTCAGCGCTCGCTCCAAGGAAGGTGGTTCCACCGCGGCCTGCGGCTCGAGGTCCTCCTCGACGACCTCCACCTCGGCCCCCGGCGACGCGTTGGCCAGCACACCGATGGCCGTCAGCGCGAGCATCTTCCCCTGCTGGGCCTCCGCCTTGCGCGCCTCCACCACCTGCCGGAAGAAGCGGACCTTGTACGTGTCCACCTGGGAGACCTGGGGCGACTCTTCCTTCAAGAGCGCGGCGATCTTCTCGGCGGCGTCCTCCAACCGCTTGGCAACCTCGTCGATCTGCTGGAGGCCCGAGCGCGCCAGCTGATAGCTGAAGTAGGCCTGGGCGGCCTGGAAGCCCGCCTCATCTCGGGCCCGCTCTCGCAGCGCCGCACCGAGGACAGGCCCCTGTGCTCCCGCCTTCTTGAGCGCCGTCAGCTTTCCGAAAGTGTAGAGCGGCAACACGGCGTTGCCGTTCGAGAACATCGTCACGCCGACCTTGCCGAAGTTGAGGTCACCTTCGTAGGAGGCCTTCGTGGTGGGCGGCCCGCCCAGGGAGTTGTTCCGGGCCTCAGGCACCGGACCGCCCATGCCCACTGAGATCTCGAACTTGGGGAACCACGCCCAGCGCGCCTGTTCATAGAGCGCCTCGAACTTGCGCAGCTCCGCGCTCGCCTCCTCCACTCGGGAGTCCGACGTGCGAGCCCGCTCCACGAGCTGCTCCAACGTCAGGGGCGAGGCCTTTGCCGGAGCGGCCTCTGCGTCGGGCGTCTGGCGCACCTTGTCCCCGGCCTGCTGCGCCTCGACCGCGGTCTCCCGCATCGGAGCGGGCGACACCGTCCGGCCCTCGATCTGCGGCGTCGGATTCTCCACCGTCTCGGGAGCAATCACCGGAGGTGCTGGAGGAATCACCGTACCCGCGCTGGGATTCGTATTGGGCGAGGGCGTTCTCGGCGCCGAAGGCGTCGAGACAGAGGGCTTCGCGCCAGCACCTGTCGAGGAATCACCGCCGGTTCCGGTCCCCGTCGCACCCGAGGTGGAGGGGCCGCTCGGCGTCGGCGCGCTTCCCGTGGTTCCCGGCGTCGCGCCGCCACCCTGCCCCGTGGAGCCGGGTGTGAACTGCGCGGCGGACAGTCCGGCCGCGAGCACCAGCGCCACTGTCACGCCTCGATCCAGGTGTCTGCGCATCACTCGGCCTCTCGCGAGCCCCCATACCCGAGAATCTCGCGATGGCGCAGCATCTTCGTTCGCCGACACACAGTCACCGCCCAACTTCATTGGCAACCCAGAGTCCGCCTTCGTCACGCTTGGATCAGTCCCCGCACCGGCTCGGTGGGTTTTCTGAACGAAACACCGCAGCCACCGCGACGTGTCCTCGAGCCCCGCCGCCAGAATCATTGGGAGCCTGGGGCCCGGCGAAGACACCGGAAAACAAAAAAGCCCGCCTGGTTTCCCAGGCGGGCCTTTCTATTTCAGAGTGGAGCTAACCGGGATCGAACCGGTGACCTCTTGAATGCCATTCAAGCGCTCTCCCAGCTGAGCTATAGCCCCGATTTTTTGCTGCTGGCCGCCTTGGGAAGCGGCCGGCGTCGGAAGTGGGTGCCTTCTACCGTTTCTTGTTCCCAGGTGCCAGAACTGTTTGAGGCTTCGGTGCATTTTTTCCAACCTTCAACCGCTCGGCGATCTCCTCGCCCTCCCGAAGGATGTCCGTGAGCTCACGGGCATGCGCTTCCGCCGCCTGCTCGGCCGCCTCGATGGACTTGAGCGCCGAAGCGAATCCAGCGGGGAGCTCCAGCTTCCCCTTCTGGATCTGCCGGTAGACGAGCTCGCCCAGCTCCTTCAGGGCGCGGTCCTTCTGGTCCTTGAGGACGGTGGCCTTGGCGTTCGCGCGAGCGAGGTCCGTGTTGCGCTCCACCGCTTCGCGGAGCTGCGTCAGTCGCGCCTGCGCGGACTGGAAGGCCTCGTTGATCTGCTTCATCACTTCGGTCTGCTTCGCGTCGGCCGCCACGTGGGTATCACCCCTTGAAGAACCTTCGCTGGCGTAGCGTGTGGCCTCGTGGACTGTCAACCCTACCGAGTCCTGCGAAGCCTCGCGGCGAAGAAGCCGCCCCCGGGCACGCGCGGAGGCAGCGCCTTGAGGTACGGGCCCTGCGCGGCACGTGCGGACTGCTCCGCCCCCAGCACGTCCGAGACCGGCTCCAGCGTGAACTCCGGGTGCTTCGCCAGGAAGGCCTCGACGACCGCCTCGTCCTCCTCGGGCAACACCGAGCAGGTGGCATAGACGACGAGTGCACCGTGCTTCACCTGGCGGGAAACCTCCTCCAGCAGCTCCGACTGGGTCGTCTGGAACTTGGAGATCTCCTGCGCGGTCAGCTTCCACTTCTGGTCGGGCTCTCGGGCCAGCGAGCCCGTGCCGCTGCAAGGCGCATCGATGAGGAGGACATCCGCCTCGGACAGCGGCATCGGCTGCGGGAAGGCGACCTGCCGGAGGGAGAAGTGGCGCACGCGCTCACGGGCCTCGGCCAAGCGGCGCCGGGAGCGATCTCCCGCGAGCACCTTGCCCGACGGACCGACGAAGTCCGCCAGCGCCAGTGTCTTGCCGCCCGCGCCCGCGCAGACATCCGCCACGGTGAGCCCCGTCATCGAGCCCCCCACGGGACGGCACACCTCGGAGATGAGCTGGCTGCCCACGTCCTGGACCTGGAGCCGGCCCGTCTTCATGACGCGCGTCTCGAAGACGCGGTGGCTGGCATCCACCACCCGCACCGCGTCGGGCGCCGCGAGCACCGCCTCCGCGGCGACCCCTTCCTCGATCAAGGCCGCGAGCACCACATCCCGCGTCCCCGGAGGACGGACCCGGAAGTGCAGCCCGGGGTCTTCATCCAAGGAGGACAGCAGTCCCTCGAGAACCTCTTCGGGATAGGCCTGCGCCAGCTTCTGGACGAGCCAGTTGGGGAACGAGTACCGGACCGCGAGCCGCTCCGCGTGTGAGTCCGGAAGCGGCGGCTCGGACAGCGGCGACTCCACCACGTTCTGGAGGATGTCGTCCTTGATGGTGCGCGGCCGGACAGGCCCCGGAAGCCGGACCTCCGGACCGATGCGCGCCCAGTTCTCTCCACAGAAGAGGCGGCGCCACAGCGCATAGCGCACCAGGGCCTGGTCCTCCGTCAGCCCCAGCTTCCCAGGGGGATGCCCCAGGGTCCGCGAGGCCAGGTCCAACAAGCGTTGGTGCCGTGACAGCTCCCGCACCACCAGGGCCGCGAACCGGCGCTCCTGTCCTCCGAGCCCATCCGCGTCTCGGAGTGCATTGGCCAACGCCGCCTTGAGCGGCTCGCCGCGCAGCACCGCGATGTGTGCTTCCAGTGCCGCCGTCGCCGCGCGTCGCGAGGGACGCCCCAGGCGCGCCGCATCCAGCGGAGTTGTGGGCCAGACAGTGTCCACGGGTCCCAACCTGCCCTTTCAACCGTCCAGGCCCAGCGTGATGACGAGGCACCCGTTGGGTGAGCGCACCTCCGGGGCATCCTCCGCGCCCACGAAGAACGTCGCCGGGGCGACGAATCGCGCCCCTTCAATGATCAACTCGCCCTCCAACAACAGGGCCGCCTCCCGCCCCCGGGGCCGAGCCGACCAGGCCCACGTCCCCTCCGCCACCATCCGCACCCAGATGGCCCCACCCACACCACCACCCGGCGAGGCCAGATGCACCCCAGGCGCGCACTCCACCCAATCGCCTTCAGAGGGAATCGTCCCGCGAGAGGCCGCCGCCACCCCCCGGTGCGCGGCCAGGAAGCGCTCCACCAGGCCGAGGATGTCCTCGATCTGAAAGGGCTTCACCAGGATGCCGTCGGGAATCGAGGGCCGCAGGGCCCGCGCGACTTCCTCCGGGGACGCCGCGCTGACGATGGCCACCGCCTGACGCCCCTTCCGGGCCGCCTCCAGCACGGCGCGACCGCCCGCCTCGCCCCCACCTATCCGAAGGTCCGTCACGACGAGCTCGAAGCGCTCCTGCCTCAGGGCCGCCAGCGCCTCAGCGACCTCACCCACCGAGCGCACCTCCGCCAGGTCGGAGATCAGCTCACCCATGCCTTCCCGGAGGCTCGCGTCGTCCTCGACCAGCAGAACCTTCATCTCGGGGTCTCTCCGACGCCCCTGACAGGAGCACGTCCTCCACCCTCCCAGACAGGGGGGCCGGCGCTACCATGCCGGTCGTCCACCCTTCTTGGGAAGTGGCCCTCCCCGGACTCGAACCGGGACGCGGGGTCAGCCGCAGCGGATTTTGAGTCCGCCTCGTCTACCAATTTCGACAGAGGGCCGTTTGTTGGCGAAGCGGCCAGACGTATACCGCGACCGCCGCCCAGATGCATCCGAAGATTGCGGTGCCGAACGCACATCGCTATGAGGGGCCCCCGCATGTACAACCTTCTCATTTCGCTGGCAGTGGGATTCTTGGTCGCGCTGCTCGTGAAGCTCGCGAACTTCTCCATCTGGGCCGGGCTCGTCCCGGGCCTGATTGCCGCCGTCATCACCTTCATCCTCCTGGCAAGGCGGGTCGCCAGCCGCATCCAGGGGCTCATGTCGACGGTGCAGCAGGACCTCCAGTCCCAGCCCACCAGTCAGAAGGACGCGCAAGGTCGGGTCGACCGCGCCGTCAAGACGCTGGAGAAGGGCCTGGTCTACGAGAAGTGGCAGTTCATGGTGGGCCCGGAGATTCACGCCCAGATTGGCATGTTGAAGTACATGGTGAAGGACCTGGAAGGCGCCCAGGCCCACTTCAACAAGGGCAGCTCCCGCAACTACATGGCCAAGGCCATGGAGGCCGCCCTCTACTACCAGCGTGACAATGTCCCCGCGATGAAGGCCTCCTTCGAAGCCGCGTGCAAGAGCGGCAAGAAGGAGCCCATCGTCTGGGCCGCGTACGCCTGGTGCCTCCTCCAGAAGAAGGAGAAGGACGAGGCCCTCAAGGTGCTCGGCCGCGCCGTCGAGGAGAACCCCAAGGACGAGAAGCTCAAGGGCAGCCTCGCCCAGCTCCAGAACGACAAGCGTCTGAAGATGAAGCCCTACGAGCCCACCTGGTGGCAGTTCGGCCTGGAGGCGCCGCCGATGATGCCGCCCTCGGGTGGCGGCGGGCGCCGGATGCAGTTCGTTACGCGACGCTGATCCCCGACGCATGGAGGGCATCCGTGCCCTCCTTCGCCCGGGAATTCCTACCGGGCGACGCCTCGTCCACGCTGGAACGACTTCCGCTCCGGTTCCTCCAGGGCGTGGGTTGTCACTCCAACCCCCTGAAATGACTCCTGCCCGCATGCCCTGGGAGAGGGCATGCAGCTTGCTCATTGTCTTCGCGCGCCGACGGGGAATGTCGCCGTCACGTGGAGTGGACGGGCAAGGCGGCGGCGGAGAGGGTCATGCAAAGGCGAGGGCGCACCTCGGAGCGGTCCCTCCTCCTCATCATCGAGGATGACGCGGGTGTACTGGAGAGCCTGTCCGACTTGCTCGCGGCGCGTTTCGACGTGCTGGCGGCGGCGGACGCGGGCATGGGGTTGGAGTTGGCCCGTGAGCACGGCCCGGACCTCATCCTCCTGGACAGATTCCTGCCCAGTGGGGATGGGCTGACAGTCCTGGAGGCCCTGCAGCTCGACTCCCATACCGAGTCCACGCCCGTCATCTTCCTCACCGGGGACGCGGACGAGGCCACCCTGGAGCGCTGCTTGGAGAAGGGCGCGGTGGACTTCATCCACAAGCCGGCGAGCGCGAGGGAGCTCATGGCACGGATTGACCGGGCGCTGCGGCAGAGTGAACAGCAGCGGCGGTTGCAGATCCTCGCCCAGACGGACGCCCTCACGGGCCTGGCGAACTTCCGGGCCCTCTCCGTGCGGCTGGAGGAGGAGCTGCGCCGCGCCCACCGGTATGGCTACCCGCTGAGCGTGGTGGTCATCGACCTGGACCACCTCAAGGCCATCAACGACGGGATGGGCCACGACGTGGGGAACCAGGCCATCCTCGCGCTGGCCAATCAGCTCAAGGGGAACCTGCGCGAGTCGGACTTCGCGGCGCGCTTCGGCGGAGATGAGTTCATCGCGCTGCTGCCGCACCAGACGGCGGAGGAGGCGGCGGTGTTCGCCGAGCGGATCCGCGCCGGGCTGCGTTCCGTCGGCGTGCAGAAGGGCGATGGGCGCCCCGCCTCCTTCGGGTTGAGCGTGAGCGTTGGCATCGCCGACCACACATTGGAATCACCCCGGGACGACGCAGAGACGCTGATGAAGGCGGCGGACGCGGCCCTCTATGAGGCCAAGCGCGAAGGACGTGACCGGGTGGTGGTGTTCGGCCGTCCGGCGCTGTCGCCGCCCGCGCATCAGCACTGAGCGCGGTGCCCGGCAAGCAGGCGACGGTGGGAAGCAAGAGGGCGCGGATGACTCTAGGCAACAGGCTGGCGAGCGGTTCGAGGGTGGCAATCGTCGGAGGCGGCATCGCGGGGGCGGGACTGGCGGCCTCCCTTCTCTTCAATGGTCGAGCGCGTGGGCTGACGCTGGACGTTCGCGTCTATGCCGGAGGGCTGTCGGAGCGGACCTCGCCTCCCGTCGTGCTCACCCCCGAGTGCCGCTCGCGGCTGGCGGCGCTCGGGTGCCGCATCCCCCCTGAATGGCGCACGCACGAGCTGCGCGGCGTCGAGATCATCGCCGAGGGCCGGCGCGAGCTCCTCCCCTCCTCTCCTGGCGGCATGTGGCTCGTTGATGGCTGGCCCTCCGGTGAGGGAGGACTGGCGCAGGTGCGCGGCATCCTCGCCAACGCCGCCAGCGCGCAGGGGGCTCGGTTCGTCGAGCGACATGTCGACCGGGTGGAGCGCCAGCCTCCCGCGCCAGATGCTCCCGTCGCCGTGCGAGGCACCGGGCCCATGGTGGTCCGTGCCCAGGGAAGCGGTGAGCGCTATCACGCGGTCGCCCTCGCGTGCGGCGCGGGTCCACTCCTAGGGGACGCCTTCTTCCCCGGGTTCCGCCCTGCCCCCACCATGCCCGCCGTCCAGGCGCGGCTGCGGCATGCGTCCTCGCGGCTGGAGATTGCCCCCGTCGCGAGGCTCTGGGTGGCGCCGCTGCCGACGGTCGATGGCCTGTTCCTCCTGCCCGGCGTGGACTCCGTCTACGCGCTGGCCTTCGGTCCCGCGGTGACTCCCGCGGACCTGTGTCAGGCGCTGATGATGGCGGCCCGCGATGGCCTGCTGAGCGAGGGGTTCGAGCTGGCCGCGCTCGAGACCACGCGGCTTCCCTATGGCCCGGGCCGCACGCTCGTGGCTCCGGGACAGCTCGCGGTGGGGCCCGCGGCCTTCGGGCACCCCCTCCAGCTTGGACTGTCGGAGACGCTCGCCTCGTGCAGTCGCGCGGCGGTGGCGCTCCTGGATGGAGGACTGGACGCTCCCGCCCTGGAGCGCCGCTACGTCCGCGAGGGCCTTTGTGAGCTGATGGAGGACGCCGCCGCCGGAGCACGCTCGGTGGCGTGGATGCGCCGTGCCGGCAAGCGCGCGCCCGCGGCCTTCCTCGCGGCGAAGGGCCGGCGCACGTCGCTGGGCATCTATGGCGGCGGAGTCCTGGGGCTCAGCGCGCCCACGCCCCTGGCGTTACTGGGTGCGGTGCGCTGGGCGGGGCTGCGCGAGGTGGTGAGCGCCTGGCTTCGGACGACGGTGGACCCGGTGCCCATGGCGGTGCCGGACCTGGAGCCCGACCTGTACTACGTCGTGGATGACGACCCCGATGCTCGCGAGGCGCTGACGGCGCTCCTGGAGAGCACGGGCGCCAAGGTGGTGTCGTTCGCGGACGAACTGGCGCTGTTCTGCGCGGTTGCTCGCAGGCCGCCCACGGCCATCCTCCTCGACGTCGTGCTGCATTGGGTGGATGGGCTCCGGCTCTGCGAGGGCTTGAAGCAACACCCCCTGACGCGTGGCACCCGGGTGGTGGTGATGAGCGGACTGAACCGGCCCCATGTCCGCCAGCGGGCGCTGGACGCGGGGGCGGAGGCCTTCCTGCCCAAGCCCGTGGACCCGGAGCGGCTGCTGCGCATCCTCACCGGACGCATGCCCGCGCCGAGCACGCCCGCGGACCCCACCTCTCCGCGACTGTCGGGTGATGCCAGCACGTCGGACCGCTACGCGGCGTCCTGAACGCCCCTCGAGACAAAGCACCGGGCGCGGAGCCATCCAGCCTCCGCGCCCTCGGTCCCCGTCATGAGGTCACGCCTCTAGGACGAGAAGCTCCGCACGGCGCGACGCAGCTCCAGCGAGCCCGCCATGAGGGCGATGCCGCGCATGAGGATGGAGATACCCACCAGCGTGCCCACCAGCCACACCGCGGAGATGGGCCACTGGGACATGATGGTGATGCCCAGCAGGATGGAGATGGCGCCGTAGGCGAAGTCCCAGCCCCACTGCGCATACCGGTCCATCAGCGACGTGACGACGTGGAACAGGCCGCTCGCGAAGAAGTACCCCGCGAGCAACAGCGTCAGCGCCCCGAGCCCCGCCGCCGGGTACGCGAGGACGAAGACGCCCACCACCGTGGAGAGCACGCCGCCCAGCAGGTAGAGCCAGAAGGGTCCGCCGGACTTCCGGACCCGGAACGCGGAGATGATCTCCGCGATGCCCGACCCCGCCAGCAAGGCTCCGAAGAGGATGATGGAGACCATGCTCGTGAGGAACGAGGCCCCCAACGCGACGAGGCCGAGGATGGCCGTCAGCAGCCCCAGGATGAAGGGCGGCCCCCATGCGGCAGAGGCCATCCGGCCCCCGTCGCCCGTCGCAGGTTCACGTTTGAAGCTGGTGTCCATGTCGGTCTGCTCCCGCGTGGAGGAAAAGATTCAGCGGCGAACATGGGTGCCGCGGAGAGCCGGAGCAATGGTGGCCCCTCTCCCCTGCTCCTCCTCGCGGGAGGGCTCAGCCGTGGGGGCGCTCGAGCACCGCGTCATAGGGCGGCGCCACGAACACCGCTCCCGCCTCCTTGCGAAACCAGGTGAGCTGGCGCTTGGCGTATCGCCGCGTCTCCTGGGCTGTGTCTCGAATGGCCTCGTCCACGGACATGCGCTCCTCCACCACCGCGCGCGCCTGTACGTAGCCCACGCTTCGCATCGGCGCCGCGTCCGCGTATCCCCGCGCCAGCAGAGCCCGCGTCTCCTCGACCAACCCCGACGCGAACATGGCCTCCGTGCGCGCGTTGATGCGGGCGTAGAGCACGTCGCGAGGCGGCTCCAGCACGAAGAGCCGGAAGGGATATCGGTCCGCGGAGAAGGCATGGGCCTTGTGGAACTCCGAGGCTGGGACGCCCGTCCGCGCATGAATCTCGAGCGCGCGAATCACTCGGACCAGGTCCTGGGCGTGCAACCGCGCGGCGGTCACCGGGTCCACCTGCGCCAGTCGACGGTGCACGGCCTCACGTCCTTGCTCCGCCGCGAGTGCCTCCAACTCCGCGCGCAGCTCCGGCAAGGCCCCGGGCGCATCCACCACGCCGTGCAGGAGGATGCGCAGGTACAGGCCCGTGCCGCCCACGACGATGACGGGCCGGCCTCGGCGAGTGATGTCCTCGATGACGGCATCCGCGCGGCGTTGGAACTCGGCCGCCGAGAAGGTCTCCAGCGGGTCCACCTCCGACACGAGGTGGTGCGGCGCCGCAGCCAACTCCTCCGAGGAAGGCTTCGCGGTGGCGATGTCGAAGTGGCGGTACACCTGCTGCGAGTCCGCGCTGACGATTTCACCGCCCACGCGACGCGCCAGCTCGATGGCCAGGGCCGTCTTCCCCGACGCCGTCGGCCCGGCCACCACCGTCAATGTCGGCCGTCCCTCCTGTCCTTCACCCATGCTCCGCTGCTCCCAGGGCTGTTCGCACCTCGGCCACCGCCGAGGCGTCCCGAGCAAACACCAACCGCGCCGGCGCCACCTCCGACAACAGCCGGCCCGCGGAGGCGAGCATCGCCGAACGCCCCGCCCCCGAGGACTCGCACAGCAGGACGTTCTGCACCAGCACCCGGCCCACCTCCCCGGCCCCGGGTCGCTCCCAACGGGAGCTCGAGTCCCAGCCCAGGACACCCACCGCGCGCAGCCGCGCCTCGCGAGGGAACCCCACGTTCCACGGCGTGCCGGCCACTCTCCAGGCACGCGGCGCGGGCCCCCGTGGATCCTCGGGCCATACCGCCACCAGCTCATCCGAGAGCAAGGCCTCGCCCGCGGCCGTCCACAGTCCGCCCAGCGTGCTCTTCCCAGCACCCGAGTGCCCCGTGAACAGCGCCGCCTCCTCGCCGTGCATCAGCGCCACGCCATGCACCAGCAGCCCATCTCGGCGGCGAAGCTCCGCGGCGAGCATCACCCGCAACACCACCTCCACGGGGAATCGGCCAGCGCCCACCACCTCGCCGCGCAGACCATCCGCCTCGAGTCGCGCGGAATAGTCCTCCCCTTCCAGCACGAGCGCGCCATCCTCCGCGCGCCAGGGTCGAGGAATCTCGCGCGTCGCGGGCTCGGGGTGGACCACCGAGGGAGCCACCACCTCCAGCACCGAGGCGCGGACACCCGGCGGAGGCCGAGGCGTGATGAAGCCCGCGAGTGACCGACGAAGCAGCGCCTGGACGCGGGCGTCCGGCACCTGGAGCCCCACGGTCCATCCCGCCATCGTGAGCCAGGGGCCCGACGGCTCGGAGGAACCTCCGTCGGGGCCACCAGCCCCCCGGGAACCGGACGAACCGGCACCCGGAGGACTCAGGGCGTGCACTCCGACTCGCCCGGGATGTTGCACTGCGACATCATCGCGAGCGCGACGAAGGGCTGCTCCCACAGGATGGCCGGTGCCTCATAGCGAGGCGCCCCTGCCGGGTGTTCCTCTCGCGAGCCCTCCGCCGTGGGTGACCGGGAGGATGTCGGAGTCGAAGAAGTTCGGGTCATGGGAACGGTACCGGGAAGGAGCAGATGAAGCCGTCCTCGGAGCCCACGTGCAGCCGGGAGGAGGTGGTGTCGATGGTCGGCGTGCCGATGCGCAGGCCGCTGCTCAGCGACACCTGCGCCGAGTCCGCGCCGCCCACCATCTCGAGCTGATGCACCTTTCCGTCCCCCCCGCCGACGTAGATGCGGACCACGCCGTTGCGGTTGAGGGTGAAGGTGCCGGAGGGATTCGGGACGGGCGTCGACCACTGGCGCGTGGGCATCGCGGCCCCAGGCGCCGAGTAGTCCCAGAACTCCACATGGCCACTCGCGAGGCTGGCCACGAAGCCGCCGCCCAGCGGACGCACGAAGCTGGTGAACGCGGGCGTGCTCGGCGCGGGCCGGGTCGCCACGTTCAGGCTCCACGCCACCTGGCGGGTGACCGCGTCGACGGCGTGGACCACGCCATCGCTGTTGGTCGCGAGGACATGCCCCGTCACACCGTTGCGAACCAGGCTGTGCTCCAGGTCCCCGAGCGCCAGCCGAGCCACCTCGGCGCCGGTGAGCGTGTTCAGGACGCGGAGAGAGTCCGCCGACACGCCATTCACCTTCGCGCCGATGAACAGCAGGTTGTTGACGTAGTCCACCACCATGCCGCCGTTGACCATGCCCAGGTCCCCGGGCTGGTACGTGAAGACAGGGGTCCCCGTCCTCGCGTTGAGCGCCACCACCCGGTTGGCCGCCGGGTTCGCCAGGCGCGTCGCGAAGAAGACGAGGTCCAGGTTCGGACGCGCGGCCTGGTAGGCGGCATTCGCGTAGTCATGCAACTGCGTGACGGGGAAGGACTGGATGGTGCCGACAGGCGTGCCGTTGTTGTTCCACCGCCACAGCACCGCCCCCGTCGTGGCGCTGATGGCATAGGCCACGCCGTCCTGGTCCGCGGTGAGGATGTACTGGCCCGTCAGTCCGCGCAGCGGCACCACCGGGAACCGGCTGCCGATGGGAGCGCCCAGCTGCAGCGGACGCCACCGCTCCGCGCCATCGGTCGCGGGATTCGAGACCTGGGTGAGGTTGGCGACGACGGTATTGTTGAAGGAGCTGAAGATGCCCACGCCCAGCTCCGTGATGGGCTGGAGGCGCGCATCCAGGCCCACGGAGTAGCACCAGAGCGGCGCGGCCCCCACGCGGGCGCGCGGCGTCGCCTTGAGCGCCGCGGACGTGGGCTGGTTGCCCGCCGAGTAGAAGCCCGCGTCGTCCGAGTTGAACACCCGGTAGTAGTACGTCGTGCCGTTGGTGACGGCGCTGTCGACGAAGGTGGACGTGCTGGTGAACGTCTCGGAGAGGACGACCGTCGCATTGCCCAATGTCGAGCCCTGGGCATACGTCCGTCCGGCGACGGGCACGGTGTTGGGTGCGCTGCCCGTGGCACGCAGGACCAGCACGCCGTTGTGCGAGGCGGGATTGTCCCACGCCAGCGACACGCTCCCGTCCCGGGCCACCGCCGTGAGCCGCGCGACCTCCGGCGCCACGCCACCCGCCGCGAGCGTCACGGGCGCCTCGATGCGCGCCGCGGATTGGGACTCGTACGCATCCGGGATGTGCATCCGATGGCGGAACGTGGTGGGCGCCGTGACGGCCGAGACGCTCGAGTACGTCACCTCGAAGCTGCGCTCCTGGTTCACCCCGATGGGCTGCCCGTTGGCGACCGTCCAGGTGAAGCTCGCGGTGTTGCTGGTGACCGACCAGCCCCCCGCCGAGGCGGGACTCCCCGTGGCGAACCGGAAGTAGTTCGTCGCGGGCCGCAGCAGCGTGACCTGGTAGAGGGGCTGACTCCCACGATTCTGGACTGTGTAGAGGACCGTCTGGTTCGCGAGGCCCGGCACCAGCACGGACGGGCTCACCTTGAGGCGATGGGCCACGATGCGGCCCTGCCCCGTGCGCACGAGCGGCGTGGAGACGACCGCGCCATCCAGGCTCGCGTCCGCCCTCACATCGAAGGCATAGCTGGAGAACTCAGCGCCCGTCACCGTGTAGTGCCAGACGAAATGAGCGGAGGCGCCCGGCGCCAGTCGCGTCGCGGTCGCCGGCTGAGGCCCTTGCGTCAACGTGGCCTGGGCCGAGCCCACGAGGACCGGAGCCCTGGGCGCCACGTCGAGATACGACGCCGTGGCGGACGTGTTGGTGACGCTCAGCCGCACCCTCACGGCTTCTCCCGTGAAGAGCTGGGTCGAGTCGACGTCGGCGGCAGCGGCCAGCGGGCCCACGTTCACCATCGCCGTGTCGACCACGCTCGAGGTCACCGAGCCGCCCGTGTTCGTGGCGCGAACACTGGCCACCATGGTCCCGTCAGTTTCCACCGTCGCTCTCGCCGCCAGGATGCCCGCGCCTCTCAGCGGAAGGCTCACCCGGAAGTTCGTGGGCTCGAGCTCGACCACCTCGAACGTGACGTCACCCGCGCCGGTGCTGGGCCCCTCCGCGGTGATGTTGGCCTGGGCGCTCGACTGCCCCGTGCGGTTCTCGATGACCAGGCGCGCGATGAAGTCCTCGCCCACGGGAAGGGCTCGCGGCTGGAGGGAGACCTGCGTGGACAGGCCCGCGCGCAGCCACTGCGCCACGGTGCTCGTCCGGTTCGTGCCGAAGGTGCCATTCCAGCTGCACTGCTCGTTCGCCTCGAGCCGCGAGAACACCTGCCCCGTGGCGTTCTGGTTCGACACCGACGGAATCATCCGGAGCGTGAACGTCTCGGTCGCGTTCGTCCCCAGTCCGACAGCGGGGCCCGAGCAGTTGAGGCTCGGGATGTAGTAGTACCTCACCTGCCGCAGCGTCGTGTACTGCTCGGCCGCCCAACCCGGCGGCGGCGGACTCTCGAGCAGCGTGTAGCCACTCGGGAGCTGGAACAGCACGTCGTTGATGGGCCTGAAGCTCGGCGAGGAGCTCGACGTGTTGTTGCGGACCTGGACCCGCAACTCCGAGGCCTCATCCATCGTCACCGTGGCCTGCGTCTCCCCCGGCCTCGTGAGGGTGGAGAAGACGGCGGTGCGGTTCATCGTCGTCTGGGCCATCACCGTCGACGGCAGGGCCAGGGCGGCGAGGAGCACCGCGAGGCGGGCATTCACGGGTGTCATCGAAGCGGGCCTCACGTCACGGCTCCAGGGTGAAGGAGGCCGTGGTCAACGGCGCCCCATCGAGGAAGAAGCGCACGCTCCACGTCCCGCTCATGATGGACGTGGCGACCGTCGTTCCGGCCACGGGCATGGAGAAGCGCAGCGTCTTCGCCGCATCCGGCTTCCCCACCACGACCGAGGAGCGCCGCTGGTAGGGATGTCCCTCTGGAGACACGAACTCCGCCTCCACGGTGCGCTTGCCGGAGACGCCGCTGACCGTCAGGTCCACGTCCACCTGGGACACGTCCGACAGCCCCCGCGAGGCCAGCCCCACCACTTCGGCCTGCCCCATCGGCCGAGGCACTTCGACCTCCGCGTCCTCTTCCCAGGACGGCGGGCGGGCCACTTCGGTCCCCTCGCCCAGCACGTCCGTCGGAGCCACGGGCGTGACTTCGCCAGGGCCTTCCCCACCCTTGGGCGGATGAGTGCCCTCCGTACACGCCGACAGCAGCAGCGCCGCCACGAAGCCCGCTCTGCGCGCTCGCATCACCGTACCTCCTGAAGCTCGTCGATGAGGCCCAGCCGGGCCAACTCCGAAAGAAATCGCAGCGTGTCCGTGAGCGACCGAGCCACGTCCATGGAGAACTCGCGGGCCACGACCTCCGCCACCGAGCGCGCCGAACGTGTCCCGTCACTGAGCTCCCAGACCCGCATCGCCGTCGCGTTGAGGCCCCGCAGCGTGCGGCCCTCCGCGTCCAGCAAGATGAAGTCCGCGCCGAAACGCTCCCCCTCCGCGCCCGCGCGACGACGGGGAACACTCTCCGCGCCGAAGCCGCCACTCATGGGCACCCTCCCCGTCCCAACCACCGAGCCACCCGGCCCCGCACCCACGCGCGGACACGGCCCACCGTCGAGGGCCCCCGGTCCCACTCCGCGCCCAGCTCCACGCGGCCTCTCCGGACCCGCAGCACCGTCCCGAGGATGCGCGAAGCGGCAATCGGAGGATCCCCCGCGGGGGCATTGTCGCCACGCAGGGACAGCACGCCCGAACGCAGGTCCTGGACCCGGTGAAGCACCAGCGCGTCGTCGAACCGCGCCAGCACCACCTCTCCAGGCCGAGGCTCCCGCGTCAGCGGCGCCACTCCCGCGAGGTCCCCAGCCCGCAGCGACGGCCACATGCTGTCTCCCCGTACGGGAATCCAGCGCAAGGCCGAAGGCGACGCGGTGGGGAGGGACTCACTGGACATTTCCACCCAAGTGTACCGCAGCACCTGGGGTGGAGCGAATGCGTCCCGTCGACTTCCCCTAGAATTTCCCAGGGGTTACGAGGAGCTTCTGACTTCCAGCGAATCCCCGGGAAGCCCGAGGATTCGCCTTCAGACGTCTCAGGTGGCCGCGGGTGCGACCTGCGGAGCACCCGACTGGGCCCGCACCGTGCGTGCGATGTCGTCGAGCGCCACGGGGATGGGCTCCCCCCCGGCCATCCGCTTGAGCTTCGCCTGGCCGCTGGTGAACTCCTGTCCCCCGAGCACGAGCGTGAAGGCCGCCCCGCTCTTGTCGGAGCGCTTCATCTGGCTCCTGAGGCTGCCGCCGCGGGTGTCGAAGTCCACGCGCAGTCCCTCGCGGCGCAGACGGCTCGCCAGGGTGAAGGCCGCGTCCTGCGAGTCCGCGTCCGCCACCGCGATGAACAGGTCCGGGGTGGCAGCGAACTTCTGCTGGCTCTCCTTCAGCAGCAGCACCAGCCGGTCCACGCCACACGCGAAGCCCACGGCGGGCACGTCGGGGCCGCCCAGGCTCTTCACCAGCTTGTCATAGCGGCCGCCGCCGCCCACCGTGCTGGCGGTGCCCAGCGCGGGGTGCGACGCGACGAACTCGAAGACGGTGCGCGTGTAGTAGTCCAGGCCGCGAACCATGCGCGGATTGACGACGAACCGGACCCCCAGCGCCGTCAGCTTGCGCTGCACGTCGTCGAAGTGGTCACGGCACGGCTCGCACAGGAACTCGAGCACGCTGGGGCCCTTGGCGGCCACCGCCTGACATGCCTCGTTCTTGCAATCGAGCACGCGCAGCGGGTTCGTCTCGAGGCGCCGGTGACAGTCCCCGCACAACTCCTCGCGGTGCGCCTTGAGGTACTCCACCAGCTTCTCGTAGTAGGCGGGCCGGCAGGCCTCGTCCCCCAGCGAGTTGAGGTTGAGCGTGATGTCCTGGAGCCCGAGCGCCTGGAGGAACTGGGTCACCATGTCCATCACCTCGACGTCCTGGGCGGCCTCCTTCGCGCCGTAGGCCTCCGCGCCGATTTGATAGAACTGCCGGTAGCGGCCCGTCTTCATCCGCTCGTACCGGAACATCGGCCCCATGTAGTACCAGCGCGTGAGCGGCTCCTGGTTCAGCACGGAGTGCTCGATGTACGCGCGCGCCGCGGGGGCGGTGCCCTCGGGACGCAGGGACAGGCTGCGGCCGGCCTTGTCGTCGAAGGTGTACATCTCCTTGCCGACGATGTCCGTCTCCTCGCCCACGCTGCGGACGAAGAGCGACGTGTCCTCCACGATGGGCGTGCGGATCTCGCTGTAGCCGAACCGGCCGAACAGCTCTCGCGTCAGGCGCTCGACGTGCTGCCAGATTTCAATCTCCCCTGGCAGGAGGTCGTTCATGCCCTTGACGGCGACAATCTTCTGACTCACGGCAACACTCCGATGCGCTGCCCCAGCCGGAGCGGCGCCTCCGGCTGCAGGCTCGACTCCCACTTCACGCGGCCAGCCTCGAACAACAGGATGACGGTGGAGCCCATCTCGAAGCGGCCCAGCTCGCCGCCCTTCTCCACCTTGTAGCCCTCCTGGTACTGGTGCACCTTGCCCGGCTGGCCCGTGTGCGTGGTGATGTCGTCGTAGGACGCCTTGATGCGCGACACACACGTGGCGCCCACCTTCACCACCGCGCACTGCCCCGCGGCGGTCTGGAGGTACGTCACCAGCCGCTCGTTCACGCAGAACAGCGACTGCTTGTTCATCACCGACGCGGGGTTCACCGGCCAGAACTCGCCAGGGATGTACGCGTAGCCGGTGATGGTGCCCGCCAGCGGCGCGTGGATGCGGTGATAGTCGCGCGGCGACAGGTAGATGGTCGTCCAGGCACCACCGTGGAACGGCTTCGCCGCCTGCGAGTCGCCCAGCAGCTCATCCACCGTGTACTCGATGCCCTTGGCCTGGAGGCACCGGCCGTGCTCCGAGTAGCCCACCTGGGACACGCGGCCATCCACCGGCGACACGACGGCCTTCTCGTCCGGGTCGATGGGGCGCAGGCCCGGCTTCAGGCTCCGGGTGAAGAACTGGGCGAAGGTCGGATAGTGCTCGATGGGGTGCTCGGCCTCCGCCATGTCCACGTTGTAGGACCGGGCGAACGCGCGCATGGCCGCCTGATGGACGGGCGCCGGAATGGGCACTCGCGTGGCCATCCCCACGGCGGAGGACAGGGCGGACTTGGGCAACAACCGCATCAACTTCATGAAGGTCTGGTCGTTCATGGGGCGTCTTTGACTAACGGCCGGCGTCATTCCCCGCGGGGGGCTGCGTCCCGGCATCCTGCGTCTGGGTCACCGTTCTCACGGAGCTCTTGGGCAACAAAGTCAGCACCCTGCCCTCTTCGGTGAGGAGCACCATGCCCGTATGGCTGGGGTACTCCAGGCGGCAGGCCGTGCTGTCGTTCAGCTCCCACGCCTCCCGGATGCCGCGCCCCTCCACGTTGATGGGCAGGCCGCGCTTGAAGCAGCCGCGGAAGCCCGCGACCAGCTCGCTCGCCGGGGTGCCCGTCTGCGGGCCATTCACCACGCCAGCGTCGGGAGAGCCCGCGTCCTCGGCCTCGGCCTTGGGCGCGGGAGGCAACGGCGGGAGCGCGGTGGAGGGCGTGCCCGGGGGGAGCTCGCGGGCGCTGGCCACCGCCTTCTGCCGGGCCGTGGCCGCGTCCTGCATGCGGGTGCGGTTCTGCTGGATGCGCTGGAGCAGATCACGCGAGGCTGGCGCATCCACGCTGTCCTGGGGCACGCGCTGGAGCTGCGCCTCGATGGTCCCCATCTGCGGGTCCAGGTAGGCCTCGTCGAGCTTCTGTGCGTACAGCGCGGTGAACTGGCGACTGGCCTGCTCGAACTCCGCGGACGGAGGCCCTGCCTCGCGGCGACAGGCCGACAGCACCAGCAGGAGGGAGGACAGGAGGGCCGCAAAGGGCCGGAGGGTTGCTCGGAGGACCTGGGGGCGCACAGACCCGGTTTATTTCATTTCCTCCCGGCTGTGCCCAATTTTCCGAAAGCGGTGCGTCAAACCCCGAGGAACAGGCGCTTGCCGAAGTTGAGCGCCAGGTCCGCGTCGAAGATCTTCTGCGCGGCCGTCTCGATGTCGTACTCCACCCGGACGTACTCCACCGTGCGCGCGTCCGTGTCGCAGATCACGAAGCAGG
The DNA here is from genome assembly GCF_000331735.1 of Myxococcus stipitatus DSM 14675. Classification (GTDB taxonomy): domain Bacteria; phylum Myxococcota; class Myxococcia; order Myxococcales; family Myxococcaceae; genus Myxococcus; species Myxococcus stipitatus. Next base: position 5,390,265 of record NC_020126.1, read on the forward strand.
CCCGGTTGTCGTAGTCGCGCGGCTGGCCGACGCTGCCCACGGAGATGATGTACTTGTAGCCCCGGCGGATGCCGAACTTCTGGGCCACCACGTCGTTCACCTCGCCATTGCCGATGGCGAACGCCCGGCACAGGTGGCTGTGGCCGATGAACGTCACCTCCGGCAGCTCCTCCACGTAGGGCGTCAGCTCTCGCGCCTGCTCCAGCGCGAAGATGTACTCGTACGCCTTCGGGTCGATGGGCGAGCCGTGGCAGAAGCCCACGTCGCCAATCCGGTACGTGTACGGGAGGCTGCGCAGCCAGGCCATGTTCTCGTCCGTGAGGACGTTGGCGGACCAGTCCAGCGCGTGCCGGGCGGCGTCGTAGTAGTACGAATAGTCCATCCGCCCCGCCACCGCGGCGTCGTGGTTGCCCAGCAGCGTCACCTCCGCCACCGAGCGCACCAGCTCACAGCACGGGTTGGGCGACGCGCCATAACCGACGATGTCCCCCAGGGACACGATGCGGTCGACCTTCTGGTGCTCGGTGACTCGGAGCACCTCGGTGAGCGCCTCGATGTTGGAGTGGATGTCGGAGATGACGGCGATACGCATGGATGCCTCGGTCGGTGCCGCCCGGCGTTCAGCCGGCCCAGACCGCCTTCACGGGGTTCTTCTGCTGGTGGGAGATAATCCGCCGGAGCCGCCCCAAGGTTTCCGCATCCAGTTCTTCGAACTGGAGCCCCATCCCTGGCGGGTAGCTCTTGTCCTCCGCATCCCGCAGCCATACCACCGTGGCTTCGGCCTGCACCTCGGGATGATCTCCCGGCGTCAACCGGAGCACCGCTTTCGCCCCACGGGCCAGCGGCGTGCTCGTGCGAAGGAAGAGGCCCCCTTCGCTCAGATTCGCGATGCGCGCGTACAACGTGACATTGTCCGCCTCGCACCAGCAGCGAAGCAGCGTGGGAACACGCGCGGACTTTCGGTTATCGCTCAACCTGCTTCCTTCCCCGAGCACCAAAGCATGGGAGCCTAGGGACTGCCTGAATCGAACGTCAAGTTCGTGGGTAGAGCGGGACCCCGCCCTACCCCCACTCGCACTCAGCGCTCCAGCGGCCCCAGGTCGTCGAAGTGGGTCAGCGTCCGGAACTCCGCGAACCGCGCCTGGATTTCGGGGCGCGTCACCTCGCGCAGGCGCTCCAGGCTGAACTTCTCGACGGTGAAGGACGCCATCACGCTGCCCATCACCATGGCCCGGCGGAGCATGGAGGAATCCACGCCGACCGCGGAGGTGGCGAGCATGCCCATGAAGCCACCCGCGAAGGTGTCACCCGCGCCGGTGGGGTCGAAGACCTCCGCCAGGGGGAACGCGGGGCACGCGAAGACGTGCTCCTTGTCGAAGAGCAGCGCGCCGTACTCGCCGCGCTTGATGACGACGCGCTCGGGGCCCATGCGCAGGATGGCGCGGGCGGCCTTCACGACGTTGTGCTCACCGGCGAGCTGGCGGGCCTCGGCGTCGTTGACGAAGAGGAGGTTGACGCGCTCGAGCGTCTTGAGCAGCGCCTCGCGGCTGCCCTTGATCCAGAAGTTCATCGTGTCGGCGGCCACCAGCTTCGGCGAGCGCACCTGGTCCAGCACGCGAGACTGGAGCTCCGGGTGGATGTTGCCCAGGAAGACGTAGGGCGTGTCCCGGTAGGCGGCGGGGAGGTCCGGCGAGAAGGTCTGGAAGACGTTGAGCTGGGTGTCCAGCGTCGTCGCCTCGTTGAGCTCGTAGCCGTAGCGGCCCTTCCAGCGGAACGTGCGGCCGGGCTGCCGGGTGAGGCCCTCCAGGTCGATTCCCCGCCCCTTGAGGAAGCTCAGGTGGGCCTCTGGGAAGTCCTCGCCCACGACGGCCACCACACGCGCGGGGACGAAGAACGACGCGGACGTGGAGAAGTACGTGGCGGAGCCGCCGAGGACGTCCTCCTTCTGTCCGAAGGGGGTCTCCAGCGAGTCCAAGGCGACTGAGCCAACGACGAGCAGGGTCATGCGAGCTTCCTGGGTAGGCCGAGGGAGCACGGCGATCAACCAGGAACCCCGTGCCCGTGCCGGGTACGTGGTTTTGCGCCCGGCGTCAAGCCGCGCCGTCCCGGATCAGAAGTTGGGGAGGCCCGTGGCCGTGATGATGGCCTTCAGGTCGTCGTCGGTGAAGTACAGGCCGCCGCCCACGAAGAAGTCACGCCCGGCGATGAGCCGCTGCGTCGCCGTGTCGCGCTGTTGGGCATTGAGCATATCGTCCATGCCGGCGACCACGAACAGGTGGTCGAAGGCCTGGGCCCGGAGCGTGGCGCGCAGGCGGGGGTAGCGCAGCTCGTCCGCCGCGAAGTTGAAGGCGTCCAGCTTGAGCGTGAGGGCGTCCTCGAAGAGGTGGAGGTCGGCGCCCACGCCGCCCGTGGACTCGATGAGGCCCACGCGCAGGGTGGTGAAGTACCAGCGCTTGGCGAACTGCGCGCTGACCTTCAGGCTCTCCTTCGTCACCTTGCGGGTCTGGATGACGGGCTCGCCCTCCGACGGCGGGTTGGACTGCACCACCTCCGTCGTCACGGTGCCGCGCGGGTCGTCGACCAGCTCCAGCAGGTAGTACTTGTCCGGCTTGGGGATGAGCCGGACGGAGAACACGTTCTTCGAGCGGCCCTGCGCGGCCAGGTAGCTGCTCTGGATGCCCACCTCCGCCTGGAGGTCGGTGAGCTTGGAGGCGAAGCGGGCCACGTCCTGGACCGTCTCGCGAACCTCGCGGCCCACGCTCTCGTCCGCCAGCAGCACGCCCGCGGCGCCCTCGCCGTCCTTCACCTTGCGGGTGATCTCCTCGAGGTTGCCCAGCGTGTTGTCCAGCTTGGTGAGCGTCTGCTTCAGGCTGGCGACGCTCTCCTTGAAGTCACCCTCCCCGCTCCCGACGATGCTCTTGACGCTGGCGAGCACCTCGCGGACGTCGCGGGTGATGAACTCGATGTTGTCGACGATGCGGCCGACGTCGGCCTGGTTGCTCTGGGTGATGGTCCGCACGTCGGAGGACACACCCTCGAAGTTGGAGAGGATGACGTCCAGGCGGTCCGCGTTGCGGCGCACCGTCGCGTCGACGGAGTCCGACAGTCGCACCAGGTTCTCGACGATGCGCTGGAGCGAACCGGCGCCGCGCTCTCCGCCCAGCACCTCACGCAGCGCGCCCGTCACCTGCTGGATGTCGGAGGTGATCTGCGACAGCGACTCGAAGATGGCCTCCATCCCCTGCGTGTCGATGACGCGGCGAATCTGGCCGCCGTCCTCCAGCTTGGGCGCGCTCTCCGTGCCAGGATTCAAATCCAGCAGGTAGTCGCCCAGCAGCGACTCGGAGCGCTTGGTGAGGATGGCGTCCTCGCGCAGGTCCACGTCCTTGCGAATCTTCAGGAAGACGCGGGCGCGGGTGCCCTCCAGGGAGATCTCATCGATTTCGCCCACCCGGATGCCGGCGATCTGCACGCGGCCGCGCACGGCGAGGCCGGACGCATCCCGGAAGTAGGCCCAGACACGCGTGGAGTCACTGGCGCTCAGGCCGCCCTCGCGCGCGAACAACACGAAGGCGACGAAAAAAGCCCCCGCGGCGATGACCAACAGGCCAACACGGAAGGGCGTAACGAGCTTCTTCACCTGGTGTGACTCCGAGGGCTACCGGCCGGGCGCGACTCTAGCGTTTTGCATCCGGAGTGCCACATTTTCCTGAAAGCGGACCCGTTCCGGGACCCACCCCTCAGTTCTTCCCGAACCACGTCTCCAGGAACACCTTCACCGCGGGGTGCTCCGACTCCCGCAGCTGCTCCGGCGGGCCATTCGCCACGATGACGCCCTTGGACAGAAAGGCAATCTGATCCGCCACGTTGAAGGCGGAGGAGATGTCGTGACTGATGACGACGCTGGTGACACCCAGCCCCTTCTGGGCCGCGAGGATCATCTCGTCGACGTAGTCCGTGGTGATGGGGTCCAACCCCGTCGTGGGCTCGTCATAGAGGACGATCTTGGGGTCCAGCACCACCGCGCGGGCAAGCCCCACCCGCTTGCGCATGCCGCCCGACAAGTCGGAGGGGAACTTGGACTCCACCTCCCGCTTGAGGCCCATCAGGTCCAGCTTGGCGCGGACCTTCTCGTGCAGCTCGTCCTCGGAGAGCTGCGTGTGCTCCCGCAGCGGGAAGGCCACGTTCTCGAACACCGTCATCGAGTCGAAGAGGGCCGCGGCCTGGAACACCATGCCGAACTTGTTGCGCACCCGCTGCAGGCCCTCGACACCGAGGGGGATGATGTCCTCTCCGTCGATGATGACCTGGCCGCTGTCGGGGCGGAGCAGGCCAATCATGTGTTTCATCAACACCGTCTTCCCGGAGCCGGATCCTCCCAGGATGACGCACGTGCTTCCCGCCGGCACGGTGAGGTTGATGCCCGTGAGGACCTTGTTCTCACCGAAGGTCTTGTGCAGGTCCACGATCTCGATCATCGGCTTCGTGGACACGCCGGCCGCGGAATCGGAAGGACCCTGGGCAGCCATCAGTGCATCACGATGCCGACGAAGAAATCGAGGATGAAGATGGACAGCGCGCTGGCCACCATCGCCTCGGTCGTCGCCTGGCCCACGCCCTTGGCGCCACCTGAAGCGTTGAAGCCCTTGTAGCAACAGATGAGCGCGACGGAGACGCCGAAGATGGCGCCCTTGATGACACCTTCGTAGATGTCCGCGGGCTCCAGCCACTGCTGCGTGCGCGTCAGGAAGGTGCCGGGAGAGATGCCCAGTCCTCCGACGGCGACGAAGTACGCCCCCGCCATGCCCGCCGTGCTGAACAGGATGGTGAGCATGGGGACCATGAACAGACCCGCGAGCACCCGAGGCACCAGCAGGTACTGCACCGGGTTGACGGCCATGGTCTCCAGCGCATCCACCTGCTCGGTGACCCGCATGGTGCCCAGCTCCGTGCACATGGCGGAACCGGCGCGCATGGTGACCATCAGCGCGGAGAATACCGACGCCAGCTCGCGGGTGAGCGTCAGCGCCACGGTGGGGCCGACCAGGCTCTCCGCGTCGAAGAGCTGGAAGGCCTCGGAGGTTTGAAGGGCGAACACCATGCCGGTGAACAGCCCCGTCAACCCGACGATGAAGATGGAGCCCACCCCCACGAAGTCCAGCTGGGCGAACAGGTTGTGGAGCCGGTAGGGACGGCGGACGCTCCAGCGAGCCACGTCCACGGCCAGGGTCACGACGCCGCCAATGCTGGAGACGATGTCGATGAGGCCCTTGCCGAAGCCGGCCACCGTCTGGACGAAAAGCCCTGGCTCCTGGGCCGGCTTGCTGGGGGTCTGCGTGGTCATGCGTTCAGGCGCCTACTCTTACGTGCCAGGACGGGGGGCACAAGCGAAGTGTTCCCTCCCCGGCCTGAGCCGGGCACCAGCAGGGGGGCGTGCGTCGAAGGGACTACCTCACTTCGAAGCGATGCGTTTATGTTCCGCGCCCCTTTCCTTCCATGCCCTGCGCCCGAGAGGCGCGCGGGGCCGAGACACAGACGAACATGGCAACTCAAAAGGTCGGCGGCGAGGTCGACGCGTACTGCACCCGCTGCAAGCTCACCCTCGCGCACACCATCCTGGCGATGGTGGGGACGAAGATCGCACGGGTGCGCTGCAATACCTGCAACGGAGACCACGCGTACCGCGGGGCCCCCGGCACGACGGACCGCCCCACGTCCAGCAGCACCCCGCGCGCGAGCCGGGCCTCCAGCTCCTCCGGCGGCTCCTCGAGCAAGGCCGAGAAGATCATCATCTCCTTCGAGGAGCAGCTCGCGGGCAAGGACATCGCCAATGCCCCGCGATACAGCCCGAAGGACACGTATCAGGTGGATCAAGTCATCCAGCACCCGACGTTTGGCGTCGGTCTGGTGACGGCGGTGCGGGGTGACAAGGTGGACCTCACCTTCCGCACCGACACCAAGACGCTGGTGCACGGACGCGGTGGCCCCCCGGCGGAGAAGCCCGCCTTCAGCCCGCCCGTTCGCAACGCCAGCGGCCCGGCGGACAAGCCGCAGGCCGTCGCGCTCGACACGCCGTCGGACGAGGCTGTCAGCGAGTCCCCGGCTAGCGGGGATTGACCGGAACGAGGCGGGAGGGCGAAGTTGGGCGGGACCGCTCGTGCGAAACCGCCTGCCGCCCCTGCTGCCGTTCCTTGTGCTGGCCGTGGCCGCTTCGACGGCCATGGCGGCGGCCCCCTCCAGCCCTCCTCCGCTGAAGGTGGTGGCCTCCCCGGCTCGAGTCCTCCTCGGCCGGGACTCCGCTGTCTCGCTTCAGGTTCGAGTCCCCGCGGGGACCGGGCCCGTGTGGGCAGCGGCCTCGTCCGGGCGCTTCGCGAAGGAGCGACTGGACGAAGGCGCGGTCCGCGAATTCCAGTGGACCCCGCCCTCGGTTCGCCATCCCTTGATGGCCGTGTTCGTCTTCTGGGTGGAGGCCCGCGAGGGTCCGCCCGAGACCACCGTCTTCCGTCTTCCCTTGTCGGGCCACACGACGCTCGACGTGGCCACCGCGCCTGGAGCCTCGGTCGAGGTGTGGCTGGGTGAAGCGCGCTTCGGCCCCGTGCAAGCGAATGCCCGAGGCAAGGCGCGTGTGCGGCTGGAGGTGCCTCCCGGCATCAGCGCCGCGCGAGTCCTCGCTACCCGGGGAGCGCTGCGCACGGACGCGGCCACGCCCCTGGATGTTCCCCGCACGAGCCCGCGGGTCGTGGTCCTCACGCCGTCTCCTCTTCCCGCCTCCGGAGGCTGGTTGCTCGTGGCGGGTGACGTGCCCCTCGACGCGGAGTTCGTGAAGCCCTCCATCGACGGGGCCACGCTCGAGGACGCCACGGGGCAAGAGCTCGCGCGCTTCCGCGTCGTTCCGGCGCCCGAGGCCGCTGTCGTCACCGCCCGGGTGCGGGGTGATGACGCGCGGGAGGCTCGCACGCAGGCGACGGTGCTCTGGGACTTGCCTCCGGGGCCTCCCGCGTCCTGGACGGAGGAACACGCACGAGGCTCCTGGCGACCCGCGCTCCACCTCCTGGTGGGAGGCACCTTCGCCCGAGGCGAGAACTCGGGTCCTTCGGGGGCGCTGGGCGCGTCGGTGGCCACGCCTTGGTGGGCGGGGAGACTGGCGGCGGAGCTCGAGCTGGGGGTGCGCGGCGCGAACTTCCGAGGGCCCGTGGGCACTCTGGGCGAAGTGCGCTCGCAGCTGCTCGCGGTTCCCGTCCTCGCCTCGGTGCGCGCGGAGGTCTTCGATGCCGCCGCCTTCACGCTGCACATTCGAGCAGGAGGCGGAGTGGCGCCTTTCCGTCATCACCTCCGCAGCGACTTCCAGGCGGAAGTGAAAGAGAGCAAGCTTTCCGGCATGGCATTCATGGCCATCCAAGGCGCATACCGGTTCGGACGCTGGAGCGCGCTGGGAGAGGTTCGTGGCGCCTGGGCCCCCGCGAGGACTCCGCTGGTGGATGCGCAACTGGGTGGCGTCTCCACGCTGCTCGGGATGAGGTTCGAGCCATGAGCCGCGTCGCCGCCGTGATGCTCGTGTTGCTGTTGTCAGCGTGTGACTCGAATGCGACGCTGCCCGCGCCGAGCATCCGCTCCATCAGTCCTCGGGAAGTGCAGCCCGGCTACCCTGGCGTCATCCGCATCACGCTCGAGGCGATGGTCCCCATCCGCGTGGACTACACCCGCCAGGAAGCACAGGCGGGGCTGGGCGTGAGCCTGTGGTTCGGCACGGTGGAGGCTCCCCTGCTCGAGCTGGATGAAGACAACACGCTCGAGGTGTTCCTGCCGGCGACCCTCCCTCCGGGCGTCCACGACGTGCGTGTCGTCCTGGCCGATGGTCGCGAGGCGGTCCGAGCCCAGGGGTTCAGCGTGCTCTCGAGCATCAATCCCGCGGTCGACGCGGGGAGCTCGAACCTCCCCGACGGAGGAACCCGCACGGGGACTCCGATGGCCGAGGGCGACATCACCGGCTTCGAGTTCACGCCGGTGGAGGAGCAACGTCAGGGGCAACCCTTCGTCGTCACCGTCCGGGCCCTCGGTCCTCGGGCCGCGGAGTTCGAGGAGAAGGTGGACCTGTCGCTCGGTGCGGGCGAAGGGCGCGTCACCCCCTCCACCCTGGACCAGTTCATCGGGGGCGTCTGCACACAGAGCATCACCCTGGACAGTCAGAGCACCGGCGTGAAGCTCCAGGCAACGGACCGGTTCGGCGTGAGCGGGACCTCCAATGCCTTCGGGGTCCGGTAGTCCCGCGTCGTGCTTCGTCAGCGCAGCGTGAGCCGCAGCAATTCGCGCGTCCGCGCCATGTCCGCTGGCAGCGGCGACTCCACCGCCCTGGCCGCCACCCCTGGAAGCGCGGGCCACTCGACTCGCGCGGCGTGCAGCGGCGTGCGCTCGAGGACCCGGGTGTCCCCTTCCCCGCCCAGGTCCTTCTCCGTCACGGGTTGCTCCCGGCCGTACTGGTGGTCCAGCAGCAGCGGGTGCCCGAGCGACAGCAGGTGGACGCGAATCTGGTGCGTGCGGCCGGTGAGCGGCTCGGCCTCCACCAGCGTCGCGCGGTCGAAGCTCTCCACCGGGCGAACCCGCGTGCGAGAGGGCTTCGCGTCGGGCTCATCCGCTCTCGCCACGCGCATCCGGCCCTTGCGCGCGGCCACCAGCGCCGCGTCCACGAGCCGAGGCTCGTCGAGCCGCCCCTCCACCCACGCGAGGTAGCGCTTGCGCACCTTGCCGGCCTCGAAGGCGACGGAGAGCGAGCGGTGGGTCTGGGCGTCGAGCGCGAAGACGAGCGCCCCGGAGGTGTCGCGGTCCAGCCGGTGGACGACGAAGATCTTCTGCCCTCGCCGAGCCTCCAGCATGTCCCGCAGCGACGCTCCGCCGTCACGCCCGGGGATGACCGGCATCCCGGGCGGCTTGTCCACCACCAGCAGCCCGCCGTCCTCGAAGAGGATGCGAACCTCGGTCACTCGTACTCCGACGCCGGCACCACGGTGATGGGGCCCAGCCCGCGAAGCTGCTTCTTCACCGCGTCGGCCTTGCCCAGCACCACCACGGCGGGCGACTCCGCGAAGCAGTACTTCCGCGCCACCGCCAACACCTGCTTCGGCGTCACCGCCCGCAGCCTGTCGCGGAACTCCACCACCCAGTCATCCCCGAGCCCATTCAGGCGGATGTCGGCGATGCTGTGCGCGATGGACTCGTTCGTCTCCGTGCGCAGCGGGTAGAGGCCGCTCATGTACGTCTGCGCGTCGCGCAGCTCACCCGGCTTGATGCCCGAGTCGCGCACCTTGGTGATCTCGCCGAGCGACACGTCGATGATCTCCCGCGTCGACTCCGTCTTCGTGAAGGTGGAGAGCGCGAAGATGCCCGCGGCGTGCATCGCGTCGAACCAGCAGCCGATGCTGTACGTGAGGCCCCGGTTGACGCGGACTTCGTTCATCAGCCGCGACGTGAAGCCGCCGCCCAGCGCGATGTTCATCGCGGTGGACGGGAAGTAGTCCTCGTGGCCCATGCGGTAGCCCGGACCGCCCAGGCGCACCTGGGACTGCGTCTGGTCCGGCTTGTCCACCACCACCACCCGGCCCGCGCCCACGACGCGGTTCAGCGCGGGGATGACCATGGGCGCATCGGGGCCGCCGCTCCATCCGGCGAAGGCCTTCTCCGCCGCCTGGGCCACCTTCTTGGGGTCCACGGAGCCCACCACCACCAGCATGGCCACCTTGGGGCCCAGCCGCTCCTGGTGGAAGCGAACCACGTCCTCGCGGGTGAACGTGCTCACCGTCTTCGTCGAGCCACTGACGTCATGCCCGTAGGGATGGTCTCCCCACAGGGCCCGCACCAGGGCGCGGTCGGCGATGACGGACGGCTCGTCCAGGTCGTTGGCGAACTGGGCCAGGGCCCGCTCGCGCGCGTCGGCGACCTCCGACTCCGGGAAGGTGGGCTCCATCACGAGCTGGCCCATGACCTCCAGCATCTGCGCGAAGTGCTCGGCGGGCGTGGTGATGGCGACGGACAGGGTGTCCTCGCCCACGCCGACGCCCAGGCTCGCGCCGACGAACTCCACGGCCTCGTCGATGGCCTCCGCCGTCATCCGGCGAGTGCCTCGGCGCAGCAGCCGCGCGGCGAAGTCCGCGATGCCGTGCTTGCCCTTGGGGTCGGTGGAGCTGCCGGCGCGAATCACCAGCCGCATGGACACCATGGGCAGGGGACCGCGCTCCGCGGAGACCACCTTCAGGCCGCTGGACGTGGTGCTGTCATGCAGTTCAGGGAACACCAGCGGGCGACTGGTGGGGGCGGCCTTCGTCGCGGCCGGCTTCTTCGCGCGGGACGGCGCCTTCTTCGCGGCGGGGCGCGGGGAGGACTTCGGGGTGAGGCTCTTGCGGGAGGCCATGGGTGGCTTCAGCTTTCCTTGTCAGTCCGGCCTCACGCCTCGGAGGGCGCGGGCAGCACCGTCACGACGGAGCGGCGCTCGGGGGTGAGGTATTTCGCGGCGGCGGCCTTCACCTTCTCGCTCGTGATGGCGGCGTAGGCGGAAGGCAGGGTGAGCACGTGCCGCCAGTCACCCAGCAGGGCCTCGTAGTTGCCCATCGCGTGGGCGCGGCCGTTGTTGGTGCCCAGCTCGCGCAGGTGGTCCGAGCGCAGGTTGTTGAGCGCCTTCTGGAGCTCGCGCTCGGTGATGCCGTCGCGCGCCAGCTTCTCCAGCTCCGCGTACAGCGCGGCCTCCGCCTTCAGCGGGTCGGAGTCCGGCTTGAGCTCCAGGAAGAAGAGGATGGTGCCGGGGTCGATGCGCCAGGACCAGTCCAGACCCACGCCCACCGCCAGCTTCTGCTCGTACACCAGCGAGCGCGTCAGCCGGCTCCCCTCCCCCTTGGTGAGCACGTACTGCGCCACGTCCAGGGCCAGGGTGTCCTCGTCGCGCGCGGCGGGGCCTCGGTAGCCGATCATCACCGCGGGGGACTGCGCGGGGTGGCGCACGGTGGAGCGGCGCTCACCGCGCTGCTCGGGCTCCGCGTTGATGACGGGCAGCGGCGCGGGGCCTCGGGGGATGTCGCCGTAGTAGCGGCGCACCAGGGCCAGCGTCTTCTTCGGGTCGATGTCGCCCGCGATGTAGAGCATCGCGTTGTTGGGGGCGTAGTACGTGCGGAAGTACGTCTGGCAGTCCTCGCGGGAGATGGCCTCGATGTCCGCCATCCAGCCAATCACGGGCCAGCGGTACGCGTGGGCCTTGTAGACGAGCGTGCCCAGCTCCTCGTCCATCATCCCGCCGATGTCGTTGTCCATGCGGACGCGGCGCTCTTCCTTCACGACCTCGCGCTCGCTGGTGAGCATGTCCTGGGAGATGCGCAGCGAGCGCATCCGGTCCGACTCCAGGTCCAGCACCGTCTCCAGCGCGTCCGACGCGAAGTCGTCGTAGTACACCGTCATGTCGTGGGACGTGTACGCGTTGGAGCTGCCGCCGTTGGCCTCCAGCGTCTTGTCGAACATCTTGGGGCCGTACTTCTTCGCCCCGTTGAACATCATGTGCTCGAACAGGTGGCTGATGCCGGTGATGCCGGGGCGCTCATTGCGGCTGCCCACGTTGAAGAAGGTGTAGAGGCTGACGACCGGCGCCAGGTGATTGGGCAGCAGGCGCACCTGGAGGCCGTTGGGCAGCGTGGCCTCGTGCACGTCGAACAGGGACTCGAGGGAGGGGTCCGCCGCGCGAGCGGGAGCGGACTTCGGGGAAGCCTTGCGCATAGGCCCCCACCGTATACAGCGCGGGGCTACAGGTCCACGACCCCTTCACGCAGGGCCATCACCACCGCCTCCACATGGGAGTTGACGCCCATCTTCCGGTAGATATGCGACAGGTGCGTCCGGACCGTCCGCCGCTCGAGCGTCATCACCTGCCCCACCTCCGCGTTGGACAGGCCCTTGGCCACGAAGCGCAGCACCTCGAACTCGGTGGGCGTCAGCTTCCACGGGTTGTCCGCCTTCTTCTCGGGCGTGGCGGGCTTGGCCTGGACGGACTGGAAGTAGTTCCAGAAGCGGCGGGCGATGATGGGCTCCAGCACGGTGCCCCCCGCCATGACCTCGTGGATGCCGGCGCGGATCTTCTCCGGCCCCACCCGCTTCACCAGGTAGCCGGAGGCGCCGGCCTGGATGGCCTCGTAGACCTTCTGCTCGTCGTCGAACGACGTGAGGATGAGGATCTCCACCTCGGGGGCCTGGCGCTTCACCTTCTGCGTCACCTGGATGCCGTTGATGCCGGGCAGCTCCAGGTCCAGCAGCACGAGCTGCGGCCGGACGCGGACGATGTCCTCCACCGCCACCTCGCCCTCCTGGCTGCTGCCCACGACGTCCAGCTCCTCGAACGTGCTCAGCACCTTGAGCAGGTTCTTGAGCAGCTGGGGCTGGTCCTCGACGACGAAGATTCGAGTGCGGTCCATGTTCACCGTCGAGACAGGGGGCGGAAGTCCAACACCGACAACTGGTAGTCCTTGCCGCGCTGGATGCGGATGGCGGCTTCCTGCGGCTCGCTCGTCGCCAGCGCGACCACCCGGACTTGATGCGGTCCGATGCGCAGGGGATAGCGCCGGAGGGGCGTCGAGCGGCTGATGAGCACCCCGTCGAGATACACCTTCGCGGGCATGTTCGTGATGACGGAGAGGTAGCCCCGCTGCGCCTTGGGTGGCGCCTTCACGTGCGAGACGGGCTCATCCGCCGCGTCCTCGCCCGCGCTCTCGGGCGCGGCGGGCGCGGCGGCCTCGGCGAGGGCCTTGGGCCGGGGCGCCGGAGGATGAATCGGCGTCGGCGGTGTCGGACCCACTGGCGCGTCGTCGGGCACCGCGGCCGCCTCGGGCTCCGGCGCCTCGGCCTCCGTCCGGGAGGTGGTGACGAGGAGCGTGGACAGGCCGATCAACGCCAGCACACCGGCGACGGCGAGCATCCGGCCTCGGCGGTCCTGAGTCCGGAGGATCTTCCGCTCGTTGGTGTTCGGAGGCGCGCTCTTGGAGGCAGACAGCGCGGGCGACGACGGCGCCGGCACCGCGATGTCATCGCGCGCCTTCCCCTTCGCCATGACGGCCGGGAACGCGTCGGGGACCGTCGGAGGCCCCTTCTCCACTGGCGGCGGGGGGCGCTTCGCACGTGCCGCCGCTCGACGTCCCGCGACGGAGAACTCCTCGTCGTCATCCGGTGGCTTGGGCGTGGAGAAGTCCTCCACCACGCGCATCCTCGCGTTGCGAGCGGCGACGCGCGTGCCGCCCTGCCCCACGCTTCCACCCTGGGGCACCAACTGCCGACGAGGCTTCGGCGGCGCGGCGCCCGGAGGGGCCTCCCAGCCCTGCTCGAGCATGGCCGTTCCCCCCGACTGGGTCGTCTCCGCCCAGTCCTCTTGGGCTTGGGCCGCCTGCGGGGCGCGAGGCTCGGGCTCGCGGGGGATGGCCTGCTCGTACTCCTCCGGGCGGTACTCCTCGAACCCCGGCGCGGCCTCCTGCGTGTCCGCGCCCGCTTCCGCCTCCGTGAGCGAACGGCTGTAGGGGGCGCGCTGGACGATGGAGGCCTCGGACTCCTCGGCGCCCAGGTCGTCCATCTCCGCGCCGGAGATGGGCTCCAGCGTGAAGGGCTCCTTGAACGCGGGGGCCGCCAGGCTGGCGATGCTCACCTCGTTGGGGAACAGCTCGTTGACGAAGCGGCGCACGTCCTCGACGCCCGGCATGCCGCCGCTGGCGGAGAGGAAGTTGCGCAGCGCGTTCGCGAACTCCGCGCACGAACGGAAGCGCCGCGCGGCGTTGGGCTCCAGTGCCCGCAAGATGATCGGGTCCAGCCGCGCGTTGATGCGGCGATCCAACCGGCTGGGCGGCGGCAGGCCCTCGCTGCGGCGCGTGGAGACGCCACTGCCCGGAGCCATGGGCTCGCGCTGGGTGAGCAGCTCGTACGCGATGGCCCCCAGCGAATACACATCGGAGGCCTCGCTGGCCGCCTCGCCGCGCGTCACCTCGGGCGCGCGGTACGTCCCGCGTCCCCGGCCCGCGAAGGACTTGCGCAGCTGCGGCACCGCGAGCAGTGCGCTCATCGCCCCGAAGTCGCAGACCGCGGGGGTGCCATTGCGGCCCAGCACCACGTTGCCGGGCGTGAGGGCCCCGTGGAGGACCCCCGCCTCGTGCGCTTGATGCACGGCCTCCAGCAGCTGGATGACGATGTAGAGGGCCACCGTGTACGGGAGCACGACCTCCTTCGTGTGGAGGCGCTGGAGCGCGGTCCCCAGGAGGTAGCCATCCACGTCCTCGCGCACCACCGCGAGCCGCTGGCGCACCACGCCCATGTCCACGACGTGAAGGACGCCGGGATGGCGCACGGGCTGGAGTCGACGCGTCGTCTCGGCCAGGTCCAGCGCGTAGGCGGGGTCGGACGTCTTGGGGTGGAAGAGCTTCACCACCACTTCGGCGGAGGGAGCCAGGATGGCCTCGTACAGCTCCGCCAGCTCGCCGGTCTCGATGCGGCCCGTCAGTCGGTAGGTGGCGCTCATCGCTTCTTTCTTCCCACCGGCCGGCGCCGCTTCACGGCGGAGAAGACAAAACCGCACCAGACACACGACTCACCGCGTCGGCCTGGAGGCAGCTCCAGGGTACAGCCTGGACACCGAGGGCGCGCCCGGCGGGAGACCGGGGCCACGGGCTCGGCCGCCCGTCCGGAAGCACCTCGGGCGGCGGGCGCCACGGGGCGTGGGGACGCGGCGCGCAGCCGGGCCTCCAGGCGTCGCACCCGGTCCTCGAGCGCGGCGACCCGGGAGGACAGGCGCGCATGGACTTCCTCGGGTGACTCCGAGGGCTGACGTCGAACAGGCGAACGCATCGCGGTCCTCCAGCGTGCCATGCCCTTCCTGTGCCCTCAAGGACCGAGCCGGGGACAGGGGCGCGTGTTATGAGTTGACGTCCCGTGGCTCCAACTCTGTCCCCCTTCCGTCCCATCCCGGGCGGGCCCTCTCCGGACCCGCTTCACGGGAGCTTCCGTTCTCCACTCAACCGAGCCCGCGCCGAGGCCGCGGAGCAGCAGGCCCAGCAGCTCCTGGACGACGAGGCGTTGACGCGGTTGCTCACCGCGCCCCGCGAGCCCAGCAGGGACATCGTTCCGAGGGCGCGGGAGGTCTTCGTCAACCGCAACCTGCGCATGTCCGGCGTCGAGCTCATCGGCTTCGACATGGACTACACGCTGGCCATCTACCACATGCGCCGGCTGGAGCAGCTGTCGTTCGACATGACGCTGGCCAAGCTCATCAGCGAGTACCACTACCCCGCCGTGGTGGGGCACCTGCTCTACGACCATCACTTCGTGATGCGCGGGCTGGCGGTGGACCGGCTGAACGGGAACATCCTGAAGATGGACCGGTTCGGCCACGTGGGCCGCGCCTACCACGGCCTGCGCCCGCTGAAGTCCGAGGTGCAGCGGGAGCTGTACCGCAACAAGCGCGTGCGACTGCGCAACCCCCAGTTCGCGTGGAACGACACGCTCTTCGCGCTGCCGGAGACGTGCCTGTTCGCGGGCATCATCGAGCTGCTGGAGTCGCTGGGCCAGACGGTGGACTACGGCAAGCTCTACGACAACATCCGCGACGCCATCGACACGGTGCACCGGGACAACTCGCTCAAGCGCGAGGTGCGCAAGGACCTGGGCCGCTACGTGTTCCTGGACCCGGAGCTGGGGCCCGCGCTGCACAAGCTGCGCTCGGGCGGCAAGCGGCTCTTCCTGCTGACGAACTCCGCGTGGGACTACACGGACGCGGTGATGAAGTACCTGCTCGACGGACAGCTCGCGGAGTACCCGAGCTGGCGGAACTACTTCGACGTGGTGGTGACGGCCGCGGGCAAGCCGGGCTTCTTCACGGAGGGCCGCCCGTTCCTGGAGCTGGACACCTCCACCGAGGAGGGCCGCTCCCTGGGCGAGGCCACGTCGCTGGACCGGGGCAAGGTGTACTCGGGCGGCAACCTGGCCCGCTTCGAGGAGCTCACCGGCTACCGGGGCGAGCACATCCTCTACGTCGGCGACCACATCTACGGCGACATCCTGAAGTCGAAGAAGTCGTCGCTGTGGCGCACGTGCATGGTGGTGCAGGAGATTGAAGACGAGATCACCTACACGGCCACGCGGCAGAACGAGATTGGCACCCTCACGCAGATGGAGATCCTCCGGGAGCGCCTCGACGACGAGGTCAATCACCACAAGACGCTGCTCAACGTGCTGGAGCGCAGGCTGGAGCGAGAGCCCCTGTCCCCCTCCGAGCGCGAGTCCCTGGACGAGCAGCGGCGTCAGCTGAAGTCCGAGCTGGACCGGATGCGCCGCGCGCTGAAGGAAGCGACGCACATCGCCGACACCCTCGAGGAGGACGTCGAGGAGGGCTTCAATCCGTACTGGGGCCTGCTCTTCAAGGAGGGCAGCGAGAACAGCCGCTTCGGCTACCAGGTGGAGCAGTACGCGTGCCTCTACACGAGCCGCGTGTCGAACTTCCTGCACCACTCGCCCATGCAGTACTACCGCTCGCCTCGCGACCAGATGCCCCACGAGCAGGCCGGTGCGCTGTCCGCGCGGCTGTCCCCCATGGGCAGCGAAGGGCCGCCCAAGGGCGCGGGGAAGGACTGAGGCGGAGTCACGACCTGGAGGCGGCGGCGATGCGCCCCCAGGCCACATCCGAGAAGCGCGAGAGGGGCTCCGCGGTGAGGCCCAGCTTGCGCAGGTCGTCGGTGTAGCGCGCGCCCTTCACCACCACCCAGCGGCGCGCAACCCGTCTCCCCTCCTCCAGGGCCTCGGGCGTGAGGGGCGCATGCTCCGCGAAACGGCGAAGGACCTCGAAGGCCGGCTGCGCCTTCTTCGGCTTGGCGAACATCGGGTCGAAGAACACCACGTCGAAGGACTGGGACGGCAGCGTCTTCAGGTGCGCGTGCGCGTCCGCGTGCAGCACGTCCACGGCACAGGAGTCCGCCCCCCGCTCGTACCGTCGCAGCCCTTCCGCCACGACGACGCAGAGCGCGAGGCTCTTCTCCAAGCCGACGACCCGCCCGGAAGGCCCCACGGCCAGCGACGCCACCAGCGAGTCCTGCCCGAGGCCCAGCGTGCAATCGAGGACCGAATCCCCGGGACTCAGCTCCGCCACCTTCACGAACGTGTCCGGCTCCCCCGCGCGCAGCCGCATCCGCCTCAGGTGAGCCATGCCCGCGGAGAAGCCGAAGGAGCCTTCGGGCTCCCACAGCGTCACGCCATCACCGCCCACGACAATCAAGGCGTCTGTCTTCGTCCCCAGCCAGGGGGCGACGCCTTCCTTGGCGCGGCGACGGAGGAATGGCAGGCCCCACCGCTCCGCGACGGTCCGCGCCTCTTGAATCTGGACATCGTCCACCTTGGTGCTGGTGGTCACGGCGAGCGGCACGGGAGGCATGGAGCGCGCATCCTGCCCGAGCCGAGCGTCGATGCAACGCGTCCGGACACATGCCCTGGCCGATGCATGCCCGAGGCTCATCCCGGGCAGCAGCACCTCGCGAGCGCACGGCGGCCCTCCCGTTCGAACGGCGCTACGCCTCGACCGCCTGGAGCTTCCGGCCGCCCTGCATGATGGCCACGGTGACGGACTGGTTCCGGCCGTTGCGCTTCGAGTGGTAGAGGCACTGGTCCGCGAGGTCGATGAGCTGCTGCTTCTCCATCCCGTTGTCCGGGAAGGTGGCGATGCCCAGCGACATCGTGATCTTCAGCGGCCCCATCTCGGTCTGGAAGACCTCCGCCTTCACCGCTTCGCGAATCCGCTCGGAGATGGTGTAGGCGCCCTTGGCGTCCGTCTCCGGCATGATGATGACGAACTCCTCGCCGCCGTAGCGGGCGACGACGTCCGTATCGCGCGCCATGGACTTGATGATGCGCGCCACGCCCTTGAGCACCTGGTCGCCCGTCGGGTGGCCGTAGGTGTCGTTGACGCTCTTGAAGTGGTCCACGTCCGTGAGGACGACGGAGCACTTGCGCTGGTAGCGGCGCGCCTGGGCCAGGATCTCGTCCGCCTTCGTCTGGAAGGTGCGGTGGTTGAACAGGCCCGTGAGGCCGTCCGTCGTCGCCATCCGCTCCATCTGCTCGTAGAGCTGCGCGCGCAGCACCGCCTGCGCGGCCTGGATGGCGATGACCTCGATCATCCGCAGCACGTCCTGCTCGAAGTTCGCCTTCTTGCGCGAGCCCGCCACCAGCGTGCCCAGGATGCGGTCACCCGCCACCAGGGGGAAGATCTTCAGCGCGCCGAGCCCGCGAATCTGCGTCTCGTCGTCGAAGATGATCTGCTGGTTCATCGCCTTGAGGTCGCGCCCCGGCAGCGGCGCGCCGTAGCGCACCACGTTGGAGACCAGGCCGTTGTTGTCCTGGAACGAGCGCCCCTCCAGCGCCTTGCCCTGCGCCGTGACGCCCGTCATCCGCGCCACGCGGTGCATCCGCTTGCCGTCGACTTCCGACACCAGTGTCACCGCGCAGAAGTCCAGCCCCGCGAGCTGGCGGGTGCTCTCCAGCACCGCCGCGAAGACCTGCTCGGGGCTGCCCGCGCGGTTGAGCTCCTCGATGGCGCGGAAGAACCGGTCCTTCTCGTCGCGCGTCTTGCGGATGTACGTCATCACCCGCTCGACCTCGATGGAGCGCAGCACCTCGCCGGCGATGGTCGTCAGCAGCTTCTCGTCCTGGTCGCTGAACGGCTCGTTGCCCAGCCGGTCCGCCACGAGCACGC